>CAISWS010000029.1 GCA_903889265.1 uncultured Bacteroidota bacterium | reverse complement strand
CTTTCCGGGCCACTCAGCTGCTCAAAAGTATGAGCATTCCAGCCAGCCAGGTTTTTTATGATGCTGAATGCCATGATAAAAACCAGGTAGTAAACAAGCAGGTAAGGGATTTATTGAACTGGAAAAAAACTCTTTTATATTTATAGGCGCTAGTTAACCGCCACACCGGTAAAGCGCAGGATTTTTTTTCGAAATTATAACCGGATGCCATGACGAGAAAGAGAAAAATCCCTTACCTGCTTGTTTACTACCTGGTTTTTATCATGGCATTCAGCATCATAAAAAACCTGGCTGGCTGGAATGCTCATACTTTTGAGCAGCTGAGTGGCCCGGAAAGCAATTTTGTTAGTTCAGCCCTCGCCTTTCTGTCTGAAATAATTATATCGTTAACGGTTGGTGTTGTGTTGTTTATGATAGCACAGACCCGTGCTTTAGGCAAGCTTGTTATATGGGCCACAGCTACTGTTATACCAGTAACCTTTGTAGTGCTGGTAACCCTGCACCTTATATTTGGTTATGTTAATGATAAATGGGCTGTTGAGGCCAGTCAGCAACTGCACACCGAAGTTATTAAACGCCTGCCCCTTAATACTTTTAAAAAAATGTCGGGCTCCAGGTCTGATTTTACCGGCTATGTAACTGCTGATAATGACAGTTTGGGTTTAATTGTTGCCGACAGCAACAAAATGGCCAAGGTTTATATCTATATCGACAGCGTGAAACTGGGCCCTATTGATTTTGACAGCTGCACAGTTTGCCATCCTTACCTGCAAAAGATACTAAGCACTATTGTACTCCCCATGCAGTCGTTTTCATCCGAAGAGGTGGAGCACAATATCGCTTTTGTAAATAATGGCCAGTGCTATGTGGCCGACCAGCATATTTATATTGGCTATTGCCGCAAACCGGGCCGGCAGTTTATAATAATTAATGGCGTTTATGATGAAGTAAGGCATCTGCACTGTTATGAGATAGGTTTTCAGGTAGACGTGAAAACACCGCAAGCCCAGCACTTGGCGTTGTTTGAATAATTCCCGACAGCTCCGATAAAATTTCTACTATTCTTTAACCAGTATTTTTGAAACTAATCCATCGCTGGTTTCAACCGATATTAAATAAACCCCATCCGGCCAGTTAGAAGTATTCAAGGTTTTTAAGCCGGTTCCTTTCCCAGCCGCACTTTCATGGTATAATTCCTGGCCCAGCATGTTTACTACTCTTAAAGTCAACGACTCATTAGCAAACGAGGACAGGTCAATACTTACCGCATTTGAAGTTGGGTTAGGAAAAACGTTAAACTCTGCCTTGTTTGCAGAAATATTCTGTACAGCTGTATTTTCACTTACTAAAGATGAATCACCATGCCAATCGTAGCCAAGGGTTTTTCCATCAATGGTAATTTGAGCGGAGTAAGTCCAAAGATTTGTAGCGCTATCCAGGGTCCATCCTTCCTGATATTGTGATGAATCAATTACGCTTTGAAAATTATTAAAGCTGCCATACATGGCACTATCGCCAACCATAATTATCCATGTTTGTCCATTAGGTTCCTGGCAGGCGCGCAGGCCGTTAACGCTATCCAGGCATCCGCGGCGCACTGCTACGTAACCATTGCCCTGACGGCCTAAAATCCAAAGACTGTCATACCGTTCTTCGTCAAAAACACTGTCAATCCAGTGCAACGAAACCTGCGGGTATTTATAACCTAAAATTGGTAGCTTAATATCAGGCCGGTACATTTCCAATGCCACATTTTTTTTCTGTATTACATAGGGCAGGTCGTTGTTTTCGTTTGTAGCGGTCCGGTTTTCGAAGTTGGCAATTATTTTTCCTGAAGCAGTAAAAACGGCCGTGGTTCCCCCATTGGCAACGCAGGGTATTTGCTCAAATCCTAACTTACCCGGCCAGAGGTTGCGGACGGAGGATAGTGTAACGGTGTTATCCTTAAATATAGCCACGGTATCATTGCAGATAACCGAGCTTTCAGAGAGGTAATTAAAGCTGACCGAAAGCGGCACCAAATTAGAAGGCTGCTCGTACTGGAAATAAGCAAATTGCGAAAAGTTAGGATTGCTCCAAAGGTTTGAATCAGTAAGTAATTGCGCAGTGGACAACACTACATCAGGATGAAAGTAAGCACCTGAACTCCACTGAAACAGCACTTTGTCGGTTGGGGTTAGGCTATCGTTTATTACAAGCCCGCTGTCAAGTGTATGGCCTATAATTATGGTGGTATCCAAATGAGGTGTCCATGAAGCAATAATACTGTCCACCGGCAGGCTTGAAGTAGCTAATACCACTCCGCCAGGAGATGGCCCGGTTTGCTGTTGCCCGAAACCTGTTAGCAACCATATCAGGTTATTGTAATTCTGATCGTAAGGGGTTTCGTATTTGCCGTAGTAGTTTCTTCCGGCAGCAGGATAGCAAGTGCCAAGGCTGTTGGTAGCCCTAAGCATATCTGTAAGCAATCGCTGCGAGGCTTGTGTGGCCAGGGCTTTAATGGTGCTGTCCTGCGCAAAGTCGGCCAGGTTTAATAAACCGTTTAAGCAATAGGGGCCGTAATCTGTAGAGAGGAATTCATAAAAACCATATTTCACTTTTAAATCAAGGTAATGTTTTACGCGGTAATTAAGCCTGCTATCAACCGGCCAGTTGTATTTTTGGTGCAGGAGGTAATCTGAACTCATCCATTGTATCATGTGGTTTTCGCTCCAGTAATCAAATAGCTGATCGCCATTGGTTAGCCAGAAGGGTATTTGCCTTAAAACAGGTAATGCTGTTGAATCGTACTGACCGTTTGAAAGAAAAAGAATACGCACTACCTGCACAATTTCAAAATCGGCAGTGCCGTCCGTTGGTAATTGATTTACCATCGTATCAAATGCAGCAGAATTAACCGGCAGCCCACGATACGCCTGCAAGGTTATATCAAAGGTGCTGAAGTTGGCCAGGCAATTATCAATGTAGGCATTTCTACGGGCCTCGTAAATTGAATCGTTGGCAGCAAATGATTTATTAAACAGGAAAAATAATGCAACGGCTAACAGTATCGGGTAATGTTTTTTCATAGTTGAAAGATAATGAAAGGAATTTAATACAATGGAACACTGATCTTCATTATCTGAATAATGAAAACCAGCGTTCCATCGAATTAAGGTACTAAATCTTAAACTCTAAAGGGAAATCAAGCTTAACGGAAACATTACGACCCATGTTATAAATACCGTCGTGGCCGGTTGGATTGTTGGGGTAAAATTCAAAATATTTCAACCTGCTTAAATGGTCCTGGTAAGCGGTGTTAAGCAGGTTGCTGCCCAGTATGTAAACACTTACAATGGTTTTTCCTTTTTTATTGGTAAAACTGCTGCCTATACCCGCATTTAATAATACATAACCGGGGGTAGGTGTTTCAGTACCAAAGGCGGAGTAGACCCGGTTTTGAGTGGTGTAATAAACGATACCCACTTTGGCGAACGCGTTTAACATATGTGCAGGCTTAATACTGAAATCATATCGCACTTCTGATGTTCCGTGCAATGGCGGAATCAAAGGCAGGTAGCGCTCGCTATCAGAAACTGCGGTGCCTTTTTTGCCTAAAAAATCACCGTATACCAGCGATAAACCGTTATCAAAGTGCAGCGATTTAACCGGGTGTATATCCAGGCTGAATTCAAAACCATAAAGCTGTGCGCGGGCAGATTGGAACTGAAAAGTCTGATTACCCTGCACAATAACCGAATCTCCGCCGTGTACCGAAAGGAGCTTTTGGTTATAGATATAATTCTGAATGTAATTATAGAATACATCTGCCGAAAGCACCACGTATTTTGAGTTAAAGGCAATGCCCAAATCGGGCTGTACGTTAAACTCCGGTTTAAAATTTGGGTTGCCCAGCTGGTAAATATTAGTGCCGGGGTGTACACCGTTGGCCGATATTTCAGCGATATTAGGTGCGCGGAAACCCCGGGCCACATCCAGCTTAATGCAAAGCTGGCTGGTGACATTGTAAGTTGCGCCCAGGCTACCAGAAATACCCTGAAAAAGTGCATGGTAGTTGGAGAATACTTTTGATGCCCCCACAGTGTCTGCACCGGTTACCGGCATATCGAACCCGGTAGTTGGGTTTGGTTTGGTGTATAACTGTTGATTATTAAAAATGCGGAAATCCTGGCGCACACCGGCCTCCAGGTCAAATTTGCCAAAGCTCCTTTTTACCACAGCAAAAGGGCCAATATCAAACTGGTTGTAGGATGGTATTACAAAATCAGTTCCGTTAGTAACCTTGTTTACCTGGTACATGCCATTAATCCCCAGCATAAAATTCCACTCTTTAATTTCGGGCATGTGGTATTTGAAATCGTAGTTAAACGTGTTGAGTTGAAGAAAAAGCCCTGGTATGGTGTACAAAACCGGGTGGGCAAACTCCTGCCGCTGGCTGTACTGGTAACCCAGGTTCACCTCCAGCGAGCCGCCTTCGCCCAGCAAAAAATTATTGTTGGCATACACCCTGTAGTGTTGTATGTGCTGGTGCAGCTTTTCAATTTTATAACTGTTAAGGTCGTGCTGCGAAACTATCTGGCGCAGTGTATCTATTTCGGTTATTTGCCGGGTAAACTGCCGCGTAGCACTATCGCGGCTGCCATCGGGTATTTCCTGCAGATCGTTAAAGGCAGAAAAACTGATATGCGAAAATCCCCATTTACGGTGTATGCCAAGGGAACCGCTGCCGTCGGTTTCGCTGTAAGCGGTACCGAAAACCCTTCCATCAATTTTATCCTCATAATCAATAGCCTGTTTATGAGAAATACGGGCTAAAAAGTCTATGCCGTCTTTGGTGCCTTCCACCATACCCGAGCCGCCCACTTCCTGGTTATTGGTGGCATAGTTAGTGGTAATATCGGCTTTTAAAGTTCCTTCGGGCGCAGGTTGGGTGGGTATAAGGTTTACTACACCGGCAAGGGCGTCGCTGCCATAAGTTAAGCTGGCGGGGCCTTTAATCACTTCCACGCGTTCAATACTATATTGGTCAACCTCAATGCCGTGCTCATCGCCCCATTGCTGGCCTTCCTGCCGGTTGCCGTCAAATAAGGTTAGTATACGGTTAAAGCCAAGCCCGCGGATATAGGGTTTTGAAATATTGGGGCCGGTTGTAACCGCAGTAACACCGGGCACTTTGGTAATAGCATCAATAGCATTACTTGCCAGGTTGGTAACGAGGTAATCTTTGTCGATAGCAACAATGGGCACAGAGCTACGGCGTATTTCAGTGCCTTTTGAAACGCCGGTTACCACTACTTCCTGCAATTCACCGGCAGATTGCGACAGGTATATTTGTAAGGGCGCAACATCGGTAGTTGAAACGGTCAGTACTTTAGAGGCGTAGCCAATAAACTTTATTTCAAGTAAAAATTTGCCCCTGGAGATATTCACGAACGAAAAATTGCCGGCGGTATCTGTAACAGTGCCTACTTTAAGGTCGGGTATGTAAACTGCTACACCGGGCAGGGTTTCTTTGGTGTCTTTATCGTAAACAGTTCCCTGTATGCTGTTTTGCGCAAATGAAGTTGCGGACCATAGCAGCAGGGAAATGAAAAAGCTTAAATGTTTCATGTTCAATAAATCTTTTGAAATTTATAATTGCAATTCAATCAGAATGGCGCAATGCCTCAAAGCTCACAACAGTACAATATCAATGAATGAAGTAAGCTGCGGTTATGCATTAAAGGGAGGGCCGCGGGGAGATATAGAGGAATATCCGGCATGAAGCGTTACATTCCTAATTGCAAAAATATCTGTTGACTTTAAGTATGGGGGATTTGCAGAATTGTCCAGGCAAGGACTTTGTAAAAATGAGCTTAACTCAATTTTACACAAGTTACACTCAACATGATTTACATGGGCGTGCAGGTGATTGTGGCAATGTTCGTTTACCTCGGTATGATGGTCTACAAAAAGGTAATGGATTTCCTGAACAGAAGCAGAGTATAAAAACACCGCCGTCAGGGACCAAAGAAGCGTAAACCTTAAAAAAGAAAACTTACCACGTTTCATCGATAGCGGCAAAATTAAGATCTATTGATTACGCTGATGTTAATTCTAGCAAAAAGGAAGTTTACCGAACCGCATTTACCCATTTAAAGGTAGCAGCCCCACTATCTGAAATAACATTCACCAGGTAAATACCGGTAGCCAGGGAGGAATTCTGATAATTATAAACGGCATCCTGTATAGCAACCTCTGGTGCAATCTGCTGGCCGGTAATGCTTAAAAGCCGGATTCGGATGCTGGCTGAATTGGTGTTGTAAAGTGTAAAGGCGTTACCCGTTTGTGCAAAACGGAAGTTATCGTCAGCAACTGTTTGAATACCCTGGGGTGCCAGCGGTGCGCAACCATTGGCAAGCGGGCTCACAAAGCCATGTTGAAGCAAACGTCCGTAAATTTCGCAGTAGTGCGCGCCATTAAACAGTAATGAATCGGCATCGATTAATAGTGTGGCGGCATGGGCCATGGTGATATTTTGAGCATAGCTGTAATGGGTCTGGTAAATAAGGCTATCTGTAATCCCGCGGCCCAAATCACCATTCAGGTTAAATAACACTGCCGACCACATCTGGCCGTTGGTATAAATGTTTTCGCCCAAATCAGCAGGATACGTCATCTCCGAGTTTACTACCCGGCCCGGCCAGTATTGGTTATGGCCATCCCAGTTATAAACCCAGGTGTCGTTAAACGTGCTGATGGCTTTTGAATAAGCGGCTGCATTATAATCGCAGAAGGCCTCGTCAAGGCTGGTTCTTTCCAGGCCTACATTGCTGCCAGGGGCGCAGTTATACGAAAGTGAGTGGCAATATTCGTGAACTACCACATCGGCATCTTCTGCATCGGGTACGCCGCCTATTCCGTAGTAAATTCTCCTCGGATAATCCCCCGGAGAAAAATAAGAGTTGTCCTCAAAAAGTGCATGTGTATCAATCCATACTATTGAATCGGCGCAGTTGAAACCAAGCGCGCTTACATAATCCCGGTGGCGGCTGATATGATAAAAAGCGTTTACATCCTGAAACCCTGATTGAGAACGGTTAAAATTGAACTGCCCGTTGGTTGAGATGGCAGGAGGCGTATTAGGAGGAAAGGTATCGTAATTGGTTACCAGCACATACGGACTTGAAAGGGTAAAAACGCTATCGCTGTAGTTGGCTTTAAAACTTACCGTCAACTGCTGGGCATCCATCCAGGGCTCATCAGCCCCGTTGTTATTACCATATAGCACTACAACCGGTGTGGAATCCGTTGGTGTTATGGATGCGGTATCGGTAAACAGATGCCGGGAACTTGTTAACGGGTCAGGAAAAAAAACTTTTCCTATTACTGTTGAATCCTGCTGCTGATAATAAGAATTTACATCGCGCTGAAAAATAATTATACCGTTAACAGTTACAGTTTCAAGATGGTTTTGCTCAATACTTAAAACCGCAATTACCGGGTCTCCGGTTTTAGGATTGATTGCTATAACTGCGTTGCTGATGTTAGCGGGTACTGATAGATTCCAGCCCCTGGTATTATAGGAGTTATCGAAAATGGAATGAACAATATTCTGTTTGTCAATATTTATTTTTATTTCAGATTGGTAAACAGGTATGCCCAGATAAAGCTGGGTAAAGGAATAATGATAGCCCGCAAGGCTTTGGGTTACGTAAGTAAGTTTTAACGTAACGTTTTCATTTTGCAGGTTCTCAATCCGGCTTTGTAAAAGCTTTTGAATTTCTGTAGCATTATTCTCACCGGCAAATTTGAATTTGGTAAAAGAAGCTTTGCAGGTTGCAGCAGCATATTGCGCATTTACCGGGCCGTTACCTGTTTTTTGGGCAACTGCCGGACCCACAAAAATTAATGCTGTTAAAAGGAGTAAAAAGTATTTGCCCATTGTTGTAATAAAGATAAAAACAAACTTTAAATAATGCGAATTTGACTGTTAGAAGGATTCAGAGTTTAACATTAGCAAGCCGGCCACTAAAAGTAAAGTTTGTTAAACCTCTGGTAAAGTTGCATCAAAGTATGGGTTAAAAGCCATTAATTTTGGAAACACGCGGCCTTTCATAATTCAGTTATTTTATGCGGCACAATTCTCACCTCCCCCTACGCCCCTTCCATAGGGGGACATTGGCAATTTTCGCATTGCGAAAATTGTATCAGGCCTGCATTTTAAAGGTTTCGAACACTAAAAGTTAGTTGCTTTAAAATCAGCTTAAACGGTTAGTTATTGAGCGCTCCTTGCTGTATCCAGCAATATACTTTTTGAACCGTGCATTGGTCTAACTGAATGCCAATGGGCATGTGGGTGCCGGCATTGGTTGGTGATGCCAATTCATCGTAAACTATGCTGTTGTTGGCATTACTATCAATGATGTATCCGGTGCCGGCAGCTGTAATTTGGGCATAAGCCACAGCACTATCCAGGTTCAAATGCCCGTTGGCCGCGAAAGAGCCCTGATGGCAAGCCGTGCTGGTTGCACAGTTTTGATTAAGAATGGGAATGATATCTGTTTTAAAAGAGGTCGCGGAGCAGGTGGTACATGTGCTGCCTGTTGGGGTCTTGTCTTTTTGACAACCGGAAAGTACTACCACCCAAAGCAGACCCAGCAAAATTACTCCGCGACCTATATTGAACATTTTACAAATCTAGTTTTAAAAATACAACTTCAGCAATCCTTGCCAGGTGTGGCGCATTCGTAACGGATAATGCCGGGAATGCTGTCCAGTTGCGGCGTTGGTGTAGTGGTTTTTAAATTGACCGGCGCTGTAATTGGGAATGACTGTAGTAATTTACCATAATCGAAAATGATATGAACGTATTGGGCACCTGGTACATTAGGTATAATCGGGAAAATATTGTTCTGGCTGGCGGACGGTGGCGACACCTGGAATGTGTCGCCTGCAAGTTGATAAGAGAATGGAACGGGATTACTATGTCCAGATGTGGTGCCTGCGTAACCTGTGAGATATAAAAAGTAATATCCCGGGTTAGCATACATAATATTTTCCGAAGCAGTTAAAACACTATCGGCCACCGGAATGCCTGAACCGCTATAATAGCTGGGAGGATTGTTGTTTAAAGCAGAACCCAGGCCGATGGTGAACCTGACATTATCGTAATTGTCGACCGGCACACTGTCAATGGCATATTGCTCATTTTCGATGCGTTTTAGCATTACTGAACCCTGGAGGTTATACCATTGCCCTGTAGTAGAGCTATGAATGCCAATGTTTGAAATGTAGATGCTGGCGTTGGTAATATTCATCCATCTTTGGTTATGGTCCTGGAACCATTGGCCGTACTGGACGGTATCAGTTAAGCTTGTACTTACCAGGTTTGTATCAATATATGTGTGCAAATGCAGGCCGAATAATGCTTTTTGAGCAGCCGCTGTGGTGGCCGGTTTTCGGCAGCCAAATAAAAAGGCAAGCATAACAACAGGGACTAAAAAGAGAAATTTATAGTTGTTTTTCATTTTGCGAAGATTTTTTGTGTTTAATAATTTTTGAGAAACTGTAATAAATACCAGTTTCAATTGAGTAATGTTCAAAAGGCTCTCCTATCCAGTTATATACGTTATAAAGGGTGGGCGATACAGCCATAGAAAATGCAAAATTCTTGTAATAAATATCGAAGCCCGCATCGGCATATAAATTCTGGCCGCCGGTGTAGGTTAATTTTTCGCCCGCGTTTACGTTGTCAAAAGCATACTCGTAATGGGTACCTATTTTAGGCATAACAGATACTGACTTGGGCAATTTAACGATGTAAAATGCCTCGAGGCCGCCACGTAACTTATCTCCAAACCGGAACTGATCGGCATTGGTAAGGTTCTTTTTGTAAGAGGCCGTAAGATTAAAACCAAACTGTTTATAACGATAGGTGTATACGGCGTTAAACAGAAAGTCCCAGCTGCCGGTGCCTAACTGAAGGTCAGTAGTAAACATGCCATCGGGTGTCATACTAAATTTACCGGTGGGGGCTTTTATGCCTGCACCCAGGCGCAACTGGTGTTTGCTGGGATGCCCTGTGCATTTTTTAGGGTCAATAATTGCGTACTGCAAAAGAAGGCTGACATCGCCAAGCCCCGCGACGCGGGTATTGCTTCCCGTGTAGCTTTCCTGCAAAATATGCACCGGTAAAAACGCCGATACGTAAAACCTTTTGGGTAGTGCAAACCTGCCAAACAGGTCGAAAGTATTCATATTCTCAACGGTAGGCAGGCCTCCGCTCATCATGCTCATGTTCATTCCATCCATGTTCATATTCATGGTAGGGTAGGTGGTTGAGCTCCAGTTGCTGTGGGTATAGCGCAGGCCGATGATATGCTCATCAATATTAGGCAGTATGGAATAACTGCCCCCGGCACTTGTGCAGCAACATGCCTGTGCGTTTGTTTGGGCTATGACCGCTAAAAGCGCCAAAGCCACTAAAAATAGTCTCATAGTTTTTTAATTTATCAAACCAACAAATCTTAAAGCGGCCAAATAGCTTAGCCCGCTAAATACAGATTCCGTAACTAGGCGGTTGCCGGTGGTTTGATAAGGGACTGGGGGCAAAAAGAAATATAAAGTGAGGATGTAAGCGTGCGGAATACTTCAACTTTAACTACCGGAAAATAACGGCCGGGAAGATTTTCGGACTGATTAACTACAATTTCTTCTTTCTCTTTAATCAGCTGCGCCGATTGCTTTTCGCCGTGTTCGGCTTTCTGCAATTGTTTTGATAAGTAGCAATGCCCGTTGCAATGCATTTGCGGATTGCTGCGGTTTTCGCATAACTGCTGGCTGATGTATGCTTTGTTTACGTGATAATAAATGCCAATGGCCACATTCACCAGGTTTTGGCTGATGATGCTGAAGGCAAGAAAAACGGCCAGTAGCTTTTTCATGTTGTAGTTAAAGGCAAATGTAATGTGCGGGTTTGATTAATGCAAATGATTTTGAACAGCCAGTCACTTTCCGTCCCCTCATAACTGTTAGGAAAATGACGTTTTCGTAGTTGAGGTGTCCGAAGTTCATAGATACTCACCACCCCCTACGCCCCCGCCAGCGGGGGACATACTTCTTTTTTCTTCACTCCGCTTGAAAAAGAAGTGCAAAAAAGTCTTCCTAACAGTTGTCCCGTCCCCCTTGGGGACAGCAGGGAAGCCTGTTAATATCCGCCATCCTCAACTAACTTCATCCAAAATATATTTAACATCGCATCGCTTTAACAGATTGAATAAATAATTAAGGATGAAGAATTTTACCAAACCGGCAGTGCTGGCTTTTATTTTTGCGTTGTTGTTTGCAGCAGGATGCAAAAAAAACAGCGTTGATACCTCTTTGCTGGTATTAAATATTTATCCCTACTTCGGAAACGATTCAATTGTGGCAGGTAAAAATTATGCTACGGCAACAGGTGATAGTGTTTCTTTCAGCCGCACCTCTTTTTATATTACCAACCTGACCTTAACCAGCACTTCAGGTACCACTTACGCCGACTCCGGGTATTTACTGGTTACCGCTGATAACCGCCTTAACCTGATTGCAGGCACAGTGCCAACGGGTAGCTATAAAAGTATTTCGTTTAACGTGGGAGTTAACCTGTCCGATAATCATACTGACCCCTCCGGCCATAGCGGTGGCCCGCTGGTGACGCAGAGCCCGGCCATGCATTTTTCATCGGATAACCTGGGCTATATTTTTATGGCTGTGGAAGGATTGGCCGACAGCACCAATAACCACCAAAGCCCCAATAAAACATTCAGTTACCACTTAGGCAGCGACTCACTGCTTGAAACCGTAAACCTGCCCGACCACTCTGCCGCCCCGTATAGCGCAGCATTTAATGCCACCGGCGGCAAGGTAATGACGGTTAATGTGATTGCAGATTTCAGCCAGTTGCTGCAGCGGGTTAACATTCCTGCTAACCCCGTTACCAATACCAGTGATGTGCCTGTGCTGGCTGATACTTTGGCTGCGCATGTTGGTGGAATGTTCCGGTATTTGAATTAAATAGCGGCACCCAAACCTTCCGCACCAGCGGAGAGGCTTAATGTAAGCAACTGATTGATTTTAAATTAGTTATAAAATAAATAAAGGGGTTACACTTTTTTACGAATTTGGGCAGTGTAAACAGGTTAATTTATTGATTTTCAATTATTTAATAATTAACATTGGTTTAAAAAGTGTAAACAGGTGTAAACCCTTTATGGCAGGGGAATATTTACTTTGCTTTCTTCTTAATCAATCCCGTTGCATTCCAAACAAAAACCAGGATTAGTAGAATAACACCCTGGGCCAGGCAGGTTTCCAAAGTAGGGAAAACACCAATCAGTTCCAATCGCATTACGGGGAAGCTGTGGATAGGAGACCAGCCGGTTTCCTGTAATGAGTGAACTCCCTTGCCCGCCAGGATTACAGCGAGGATGCTCATTACAATGGAGGATACTTTAAATAATTTAGGTATAGGTAACTTGGCTGAGAACTGAAGCAGCAATGCAGCCAGTACTATTACTATTACAAAGGCAATAATAACACCTAATACAATGGCGTTACTTTGTTTACCGGCAGCTTCAATATTAAGCGCTGAAAGGAACAGTACGGATTCAAATACCTCGCGGAATACTACAAAAAACGAAAGGCTGCCAAGGCCAATCATGCTTTCGTTTTTAATAGCGCCTTTCATTTTATTGCCTACGTATTCTTTCCACTTGCCAATCTCGCTTTTGCCATGCAGCCAGAAACCCACATACAATAACATAAACACTGCAAACAGCGATATAACGCCCTCCATCAGTTCCATGTGCTCAACCTGATTGCCTATCAGGTGTCCGCTTACCATCCATATTACACAACCGGCCAGAATAGCCAGTATCCAGCCACCGTGTACCCATATGGTGGCACCTTTCAGGTCGCTTGCTTTAAGGATGGAGAGAATTACCATAATAACCAGGAATGCCTCCAGCCCTTCGCGCAAAAGAATAGACATGGCCATTAGTAAAGCCAGCCAGAACGAATATTCTTTTTTATCAATCAGTTTAGCAGCAACACCAATGGAGGTTTTTGCAGCCATTAATGAATCGCTTACTTCGGCCGCCGGTTTGTGAGCATTCATCATCTGGCTCAGAAAATGCATTTGCTGTTCAAGCTGGCTCATTAACTGCGGGTCGTTTGATTTAAGCTGCATTTCTATTGGCTCAATACCTTCAAGGTATGCCAATGTTGATAGCTGATAAGCCTCGGTAAATTTGCCCTGGTTGTAAAGGTCCATGGCGCCGTCCAGGTATTTAATAGCAGTGGTAATAAAATCGTTACTATGGTGCTTGGGCTGGTTAAGCCGTATGGCAGCTAAAAGCAGTTTTGCCTTAGTGCTGTCGGTAATATTATAGGCTTTCAGAAAATCCTCATCGCTGGTGGTAGAAACTGTGTCAACAGTCAGCGAGTCGAGCAGGGCTTTGGTGGCATCTTCTTTTAAATAAGGGTCGTTTTTAAATTGTCCGTATCTTAACGATAGCACATAAAAAGCTACATCCCATACCTCGTTATCCTCCAGCATCGGGTGCGATTTCATACCCGTTCCTTCAACCCCTAACCTTACCGTATTGAAAACAAAAAATGGCGACAGTACCCGCATCTTATCTTCATCGTGCAGGTTGCGCGGTGGTGGGTTCAGGCCAACGCCCTCGGCGCCATCGCCAAAACCTTCGGCACCGTGGCATTTAACGCATTCGGTTTTAAAAACAATTTTGCCATTGGCAATACTGGGGTAAACAGTGGGTGTAATTTTTAAACCTGATGCTGCAATTACCTTATCCCGGGTTTTAATACAAAGGGCAGATACAGTTTCGAAGGGCGCATGTTGTTTTATCAGGCTATCCAACTGGTAAACCATGGCGCTGATGTTGGATGAATCGGCCGGGGTCCAGGTAGGGGCCAGTTCTTTCAATTCCTGAATGGCAGTTTCGCCAAACTCATTCATTTCTTTAAACTCGCTCTGGCTTATAATTTTACCGTCTTTTACGGCCCCAGCGTAATCCTGACTTAAATAATTGAGTGTGTGGACTAAAACCCTGGAAGACTCGCCGTTACCCGCAAAAGAAAATTGGCCTATAACAAGAAGAAGAATGGCTGCGCAAAAGCGTTTCACGTAGTAGTTTTGGCTTTTAAAACTGTATTTAGAATTATTCTAAACAAGCGCGAAGGTAAGAGGTTCACTCATTTTTTCAACTGATTAATATCAGAAAGTGAAAAAAATGATTGAGTGCTTAGGAAAAGGCTTAAATAATGATACCTGACTCCTTTAAAGGCCGGTTTGATTTTTTTGCTTCAACAACCTGTTGCATTTCACGGTCGTAAGTAGTTATCAGGTTGGTCCAGTCGTATTTTTCGGCGTACTGACGGCTATTCATTACCCGGAGATATTTTACGTCCATAATACGGTGATGCACCTTTTTTACAAAATCATAATCATCATAAAAATAGGTGGAGTGGTATTGCTGGTCAATATGCTCAGGGTAAGCAAGCCGTTTAGGCAGTAGCGGCACAGCATTACAATACATAGCCTCAATTACGCTGCCGCCAAAGAAATCCTGGTGGCTGGTAACCGGCAGCAGGTCGGCCATCCAAAGCCATTTCGCGTATTCATCAAAGCTGGAAGTATAACCGAAATGAAGAATGTGCTTTGCCAGGCGTTCATTGGCATGGTCAAAAACCGGTGGCCGTTTGCCATAGCTTTCGCCCAATACTATCAATTTAAAGTCAACGCCTTTATCGGCAATTTCAAAAAGGGCATTAAAGAACTGCTCAGCATTTTTGTCAAACTCCCAGCGGTGGTTCCATAAAACCACAGCCCTGTTTTGCTGATCGAATTTTGCTGGTTTGTGGCTATCGAATTGTTTCAGATTTAACCCTAAAGGAAGCACCATGCTTTTGGCGGATATCAGTCTTACGCTGATGTGGTTCTGATGGTCGGGAAAAGCACTTAAAAATTTAGGCAACTCCTGTAAAAATGCTTTTTTATGGTATTCAGAATTAAAGAAAATCCGGTCGGCTGCCAATGCAGAAGTATAGTTGATAAACGCATAATGACTATCACGTTTCAGGCGAACATCGGCATCGGTAGTTGACCACGGGTAATTCAACTGGTTTTCGTGAAAATAAATTGCCACCGGTATATCATGTGACCATTCTCTTGTAAGCGACAAAAACAAGTTCAGGTCCATCATGTCCGTAGCCAGTATCAGGTCCGGGGTGGTAAGTTCAGGAACAACCAGGTTAGCCAGGCTGATGGCCCCTCCGTGCATGCGCCATTTCCAATGACTGCCGCTCAGGCTTAATATATCTACGTGGTGCTTGCTGAATTGCTTAAACTCCTCTGCCCACTTTTTATGCGAGCCCGTAAAGAATGGTTCAAGCAAGAGGATTTTCATAATGTAAAGATGGTAAGAAAAGTTGGAGAGTTTGAAATGAAGAAAAAAGATTGACGGACATTAACTTTAACATGGCCAAACGGATAGTCCGGGCATTTCAAGTCTAAATACTTAATACTAACCACTAAATACTATTCTGCCCTCTCAAACTCCAGCCTCTGCCCCATTTTCTCCTCGTTAAACTGGCCGTCATCGTAAATCAGGTTGCCGTTTACGAAGGTTTGCAGCACCTGGCCGGTAAATTCATAGTTTTCCAATGGGCTCCATCCGCATTTATACAAGATGTTCTCTTTTTTAACGGTCCAGGTTCTGCTGGGGTTAAAAATGGCAAGGTCTGCCATATAACCTTCGCGCAGGTAGCCGCGTTCTTTTACATCAAAGCATTCGGCTGGTTTGTGGCACATCTTTTCTACTATCTTCTCTAACGATATTTTTTTCTGGTGATAGAATTCCAGCATAATATTCAAGGAGTGTTGAATGAGTGGCAAACCAGAAGGCGCCTTGTTGTAGAGGTTTTCTTTTTCAGCCAGTGTGTGCGGGGCGTGGTCGGTTGCAATAATATCCAACCGGTCATCCAGTAAGGCTTCAAACAGGGCCTTTTTATGGTGCGCTTCTTTAATTGCGGGGTTGCATTTTATTTTACTGCCCAGGCGTTCATAATCATTCTTATCAAACCATAAATGGTGCACACAAACTTCGTTGGTAATTCTCTTCTCTTTTAAAGGGATATCATTTCTGAAAAGCTTCAACTCATCCGCCGTTGAAATATGCAGAATGTGAAGACGCGTGTTATACTTCTTAGCTATTTCAACCGCCAGGCTCGACGAGTTAAGGCAAACCTCTTCGTTTCTTATTTCGGGATGGCACTCGAACGGAATGTTTTCACCATACTTTTCCATATACATTTGCAGGCGTTCTTTTACCAGTTTGTCATCTTCGCAATGTACTGCAATAAGTATATCATTCCGGCGGCTGAATATTCTTTCCAGCACCTCCCGGTTATCTACCAGCATATCGCCGGTTGAGGAGCCCATAAATATTTTAATGCCGCATATTTTACGCTTATCTACTTTCAATAACTCGTCAAAATTATTCAGGTTAGTACCCATAAAAAACGAGTAGTTGGCCAAAGAGGTTTTGGAGGCTATGGTATATTTATTTTCGAGCAACTCAATGGTGGTTGCCGGCGGATTAGTATTGGGCATTTCCATAAAAGAGGTAACTCCGCCTGCAATCCCTGCTTTGGCTTCGGTATAAATCGTGGCCTTTTGGGTTAGTCCCGGTTCGCGGAAATGCACCTGATCGTCAATAATTCCGGGCATCAGGTAATTGCCTTGTGCATCCAGCTCATTCACCTTAAATTTTACATCAAACTGTGGGTCTATACGCTCAATGCGGTTTCCTTTTATTAATAAGTCTGCCGTGCGGATTTGCCCTTCGTTAATGGTCCTTGCGTTTCTGATAATGTAGTTGCTCATTTATAAATTTGAAATGTAAAATTAGCCGAAAGCCAATAACTATTTGCCGCGGCCCTAAAATAAAATAGCCCCTCAAAACAGGAGCTATTTTTAAAACATAAGGTTATAACCAATTATTCAGGTCTGTGGCCTTCGTGCTCTTTTCTTGCAGCCACTAACCTGGTAAACTGATCGGGTGTAAGAATTGCCTTTAACTGGGTTTCTTCCTGTTCCTTTAAAGCTTTGAATTTTGCTTTCATGTCATCTCCCTGGCTGCCGCTGGTTCTAAGGGCATCCCTTTGTCCAATA
Organism: uncultured Bacteroidota bacterium; assembly: GCA_903889265.1. Taxonomy (GTDB): domain Bacteria; phylum Bacteroidota; class Bacteroidia; order Chitinophagales; family LD1; genus Bog-950. Next base: position 20,701 of record CAISWS010000029.1, on the reverse strand, counting down.
AAGTTTTTAGTAACCTCCATTACCTTGGTGTATTGTTCAGGAGTTAACTGAACCGTTGCGCTCATTCTGTCAACCTGGTTCTTAGCACGATCTTCAACCGAACCTTGTGCTCTTACCGGATGAGGCTGCTGAGTTGCCGTAATGTTTGCTTGCTGCGCGAAAGCTCCGAAAGTTGCGAAAGCCATCGCTGCGCTTAAAATGATTGTCTTTTTCATAGGTTTGTTTTTTTACAATTTTAAAGGTAATGCAAATGTAAAATTTTGCCTCACATTTAACTTATCTTGCAGAAAAGGGGATGCAATTTTCGGTTAAGCCCGGTAATTTCCCGGCGTTTAATGTAAAATACCTGTAGCCTGTTTCAGCAATTTCGCTCATTTCTATCATCATTATTATCTACTTTCGTAAAAACAATACAACTTAAATGAATAAATATTTACTCGTCCTTTTTCTCGCGCTTATATCGTTGAGCGGCTTATATGCAAACAATGGCGATACCACCTGGGTTGCCATTACCCAAAACGATTCGCTGACACATCCGGGCACTTTTGATTTTCAAACCGTGTTCCCTTCAGGCACCACCCAGTATCGCAAAATTTACATGATTTTTACTTTAGGCGAGTACAACTGTCCGGGAAGCGCTCAATATTGCCACCAATGGGATTACGACCTTGAAAATTACATCATGGTTCCCGGAGGTGATACTTTAGAATTAGCCCGTTTTATTACACCCTATGCCAACACAGGCGTTCCGGGGTTTCCTGCAACCTGGCAGCAACCTTATATTTTTGACGTAACCGACTTTTATCCGTTGTTAAAAGACTCGGCAGGTATACGTGTTAATTATTCGGGTTATTCCTACGGTTTTACCCTGAGCCTCAGTTTTGCTTTTATTGAAGGCACTCCTGAAAGGAATGTGTTAGGAATTGCCCCGCTTTGGGATCAGACAAGCACTTATGGTAATACTGCCAACCCAATTGATAGTAATATTGCCCCTATAACGATTACCCCGCCGAATGGGTCGCAGTCAACAGAAATGAAGCTGATCATTACAGGGCATGGGGCTGATAGTGCCTCTTCATGTTGCGAATTTGATAATACCGGGGTAGGCCACGCCTATACGGTACTGGCCAATGATAATCCTGTGTATACCACCAATATGAACATTAATTGTGGTGTTTCGGAATTATATCCGCAGGGTGGCACCTGGTTAGCTGCCAGGGCAGGCAACTGGTGCCCCGGTGGCCTGGTTGCAACGGCTCAGTACCCATTAACCGGCGTAGCAGCAGGCAGCCCTTCTACCACAGTGCTTAATTTTGATGATAGTTATAACGGGCTTAAATACTTCGGTATCTACAAAATATCTGCACAGGCCTTTTCTTATGGGGCTATGAATAAAACGCTGGATGCTTCTGTGGATGATATCATTGCACCCACCAATTTCCCCTGGTACCGGCGCGAGAACCCACGGGTAAGTAATCCGGTAATAAAAGTACGCAACACTGGTGGAACTGCCATTACATCCATGCTCTTCAGTTACGGAGTAAGGGATTCAGCTTTGTCTCAATATGTATGGACCGGAAATTTAGCCCCATTAACTGATACTATTATCACTTTGCCGGCCGTTAATTCACTTACCAATTTATCTTTAAACAGCGCAACGGGTACACATACTTTTGTTGTTTCGCTGGAGCAGGTAAACGGGCAAACAGATAACGACCAAAGCAATGATACCCTCACCTCGCAGTTTTTAGTAGCCCCTAAATGGCCTAATACGCTTAGAATAAAACTGGTAACCAGTAATGTTAATCCCAATGGAAATTTTGGCTCAGGCCAATCGGATGCGAGCTGGCAGATTACTGACCAAAACAATAATATAGTGGCTTCGCGCAATAATACCAATACAACCACTACTTATTACGATACGGTTAAACTACCGGCTTCGGGCTTTTATGCACTTACAGTTACAACCTTAGGTTGTGCAGGCTTACAGTGGTGGTATTACACTGATTACCTTGAAGGTGCGCCATATAACTATGTTCCGGGTTCAATGGCCGTAGAGAATTACCTGAGCGGTAATGCTGTTTTGGCGCTTAACGGAACATCAAACTCAGGAAGTTATGTGGATGATTTCGGGTGCGGTTTTACCCAGTATTTTACCACTTTAGGCCAATGCCAGGCCGCTATCCCTTCTATTTCCATGGCCGGTGATACATTAAGGGCTACCAACGGAGCAGGTTTTCAGTGGTATAAAAACGGCAACGAAATATCAGGGGCTACCGCGCAGACCTATGTAATCACTCCGGGTTTTGGCAATTACACGGTTCAGGTTACCAACTATTCGGGCTGCTCAGCAACTTCTGCATCATTCCTGGTACTGAATACCGGTACGCAGAACTTATCGGATTATGCAAACTCCATCTCGGTATTCCCAAATCCTGCACGCGATATGTTTAACCTGGTTGTTAGCGCCGAGCTAACCGGGACGTCTTATGTTTTACACGACATGACCGGTCGTTCGTTGTTGTTGGGGAAAGTGGAAAATGAGTCGAACCAGGTTTCCGTAGGCGGTATTTCATCCGGGGTTTATCTGCTAACCATTTTTGATGGCGCCAGCAGTGTTACAAAGCGCGTGGTAATACAGAAATAGCGTTTTACTTACACAGTTATCGTTTAATATTATTAAACGGGGGCAATGCTTATATTCGGGCGGGTTTAGAATTTTACCCGAATAATTTTTTCCTGTACAACTTTTACGGAGGATGAAGAATTACAATTTGGCAGAGTCATACATCGGGGAAGGAGATACAGTTAAGCTTACAGCACTGGTAGACTCCCTGAAATTTGATGAGATACTGGGCGTAATAGAAAAACTGAGCGACGATAAAAAAGTTGTTGTATTTGAAGTATTGGACGAATACATTGCCATTAAATGCTTTAAAGTATTGCCCGAGAAAACCCGGCAGGCGCTTATAAAAAAAATGCCTCCGGGTAAATCTGCCAAGCTACTTAACAGCCTGCCCGATGATGACCTTACTGCCCTTGTTGAGGGTATGCCCGGCAGGGTTGTAAATGAGCTGCTTAAATTGCTGAGCGTTGAGAACCGGCACACGCTACTCTCACACCTGGGCTATCCCGAACATTCGGTGGGCCGTTTAATGACACCGCATTACATAGCCATTAAACAAAACTGGATAGTGGAAGAGGTGTTTACCTATATCCGCCAGTACGGACAAAACTCTGAAACCGTAAATGTTATTTATGTACTGGATGATAACGGCGTTTTGATAGATGATGTGCGTATGCGTGAGTTTCTTTTTGTTGACCCGTCTACCAAGGTGAGCGATGTAATGGACCATCGGTTTTTAGCCTTGTCGGTAAATGATAATGAAACCGAGGCCATTAATTTGTTCAGAAAAAACAACCGGTTTGCATTGCCTGTAATTGATGGCAATGGAATTATGCTGGGTATAGTTACTATTGATGATGTACTCCGTTTGGCTGAAGCTGAGGATACAGAAGATATTCAGAAAATAGGGGGTTCCGAAGCATTGGATGAGCCTTACAATACCATCTCATTTTTCCGCCTGATAAAAAAGCGGGCGGGCTGGCTTATTATTCTGTTTTTAGGCGAAATGCTTACAGCAACGGCCATGGGTTTTTTTGAAGGGGAGATAAGCAAAGCCGTGGTACTGGCATTGTTTATTCCGCTCATTATTTCAAGCGGGGGTAATTCGGGCTCCCAGGCCTCTTCTATCATCATTCGTGCTATGGCCCTTGGTGAAGTAACCTTTGTTGACTGGTGGCGGGTAATGAGGCGTGAAATCTTTTCAGGCATTACTTTAGGTGCTATACTTGGCTCTGTGGGTTTTCTGCGCATATTTTTATGGCAGCAAACGCATTTGTATAATTATGGCCCGCACTGGTTGCTGGTTAGCTTTACTATCTTCTTTGCCCTGCTTGGTGTAGTAACCTGGGGTACCCTGGCGGGTTCCATGCTACCCATCGTATTAAAAAAACTAGGCGCTGACCCGGCGGCTTCATCGGCACCCTTTGTTGCAACGCTGGTGGATGTAACCGGTTTGGTTATTTACTTCTCGGTTGCCTATGTTATATTGAAGGGGACGTTGTTGTAGGGGTCGTTTATTTCAACACCGCAGAATTATTCATTCGCTCCTGAAAATCAGCAAAGTTTTTATGCTTGCTCCATAGTGCCTCGGCCATAGCGCTAAGGCGTGGCATAATCTGATGATGCAATCGTTTTTCATCCGTAATATACTCCGTCCACACATTGGCCTGGCCGCCTAAAACAAGTTTTCTTTTTTCGCCGGGAATAGAATTTGCCATCGGATTAAAGCTATAAACTTTATGCACGCCAAGATAAAGCATCCACCACGCAGGTTTTTTGTCGCTTATATTTTGGGGATAATCGAAATAGCAGAATACCCGCGGGGTCATAATAACCTGGTTACCATGGGCTATTGCTTTTACGCCTGCTTTTTTATTAAGCCAGCTCATAACAAGTACGCTATCGCTCAATCCGCCTTTAACTATTTCGCCCCAGCCAATGCAGCGTTTGCCTTTGGTAGCCAGGTAATCTTCCATTTTTTTCAGAAAGTAATGCTGTAACTCTTCCTCATTTTTTAAATGTTCCCTTTGCATTAAAGCCTGGGCAACACTGCTTTTTTTCCAGGCATCTTTAGGCGCCTCATCGCCACCCAGGTGAATATATTTTCCAGGAAACAATGTGCACACTTCATCTAAAACATCTTTCAGAAAACTAAAAGTGCTATCGCTGGGACAATAGATATCTTTTTTAATTCCCCAAGTGGTGGGCACTGTTTTAGCTTCATTAGGTGTGCACGATAAAAACGGATATGCAGCAATAGCTGCCGATGAATGCCCCGGCAATTCAATTTCAGGAATAACGGTTATAAACCTTTCAGCGGCGTAGGCTACAATCTCCTTTATTTCTTTCTGGGTGTAATAACCACCTGTTTTAAACCCATCTTTTTGTGTACTCCATCCGCCAACTTCTGTTAGCCGTGGATATTTTTTTATTTCAATCCGCCAACCCTGGTCATCCGTAAGGTGCCAATGGAAAACGTTTAGTTTTAATTGGGCCATCAGATCCAGGTATTGCTTCACCACATCTGTTGAAAAGAAATGACGGCAAACATCCAGGTGCATACCCCGGTAAGCATATTGCGGAGTATCAGTAATTTCCATGCAAGGTACCTCATTGGTTAAAACCGAATTGATGAACAACTGCGTGGCAGACTGGCAACCGTAAAACAAACCCCTGTAACTGTGCGATTGTATTAATACTGAATCAGGGAATACACGGATGGAATAACTTTCGTCCGTAAGCGGATCGCTTTGCGGGTACAGTATGTGAAGAATGATAAGTTTCGCCCTGTCTTTAGATTCTGGCACTTTCCATGCCTTTGAACCGAACAAGGTATTACCGAATAACCGGGCAATGCCTGTAAGCTCAACATCTTCGCCATACGTTTTTATACTCAACCCTTGTTTAAAATTCAGGAAACCATCTTTAATCTCAATCTTCGATGGATTGGGGATAATATTTATTGTCTGCGAAAAGCCTGACAAAGAAAACAGCAACAGCAGGGGAAGGATAACTCTCATCTCAATACTTTAATCTCCCGGTCCGGGTAATCTGAAATCAGGCCATCAACACCCATTTGTTTTAGCTCTACCATTTTCTTTTCGTCGTTGACGGTCCATGGTAAAACCTGTATTTTAAGATGATGACATTGGCGCACCAGCTTTTTATTTACCAGCATAAAATTGGGGCTGTAGATAGTGGGATTAAAACCCAGCAGTTTCAGGTTGCTTTTTAATCCCTTCAGATTTTCAACCAGCAATGCAGTGGTAATGTTGGGGTCAATCTTCCTAATCTCCTGCAAAGTACGTGGGTCGAACGACTGAATAATGCATTTATTAATAACTCCTTTTTGTTTAATCAGGTCATAAACCATTCGTGCAAATACAGCAGGCTTAGGGTGGTTAATATCGTCACCTGCCGGTGTTGATTTTGTTTCAATATTGTACCTTACCGGTGGTAAATGATGCTCAGCAATATATTTTTCAACCGTATCAATTACTTCACTTAATAATGGCTTTACCGTCGACATTTTTTGTTGCTCAGGAAATTTAGGGTTTCCTCTGCTCCCGCAATCATATTTTTTTATTTCGTCGTAGGTTAAAGTGTAAATTTTCAGTTTTTCTTCATCAGCCTGGCTTACTGGTTTGCCTTCGGGGGTTGAACAGATATTGCTGCCCATATAGGCATCATGCGATATAACAATTTTGCCGTCTTTGCTGATTTGCATATCCATCTCCAGCGTATTTACGCCCAGGTTGATGGCATTGATAAAAGCTGCAATGGTGTTTTCCGGTCGTAGCCCCCTGCATCCGCGGTGGCCTTCAATATCAAAAGTGGTTTGGCTAAAAACGGCTGACGAAAACACAATAGCCAAAACCAGTAGGGTTATTTTCATTTTCATTTTATGTTGCTTCAGAATGCGGCTGAAATTTACTCTTTCAAACTGAAAGTAAAAGAGCAAAAATTAACCGTCGCACAGCTGTTATGCCGCTTTCCGTTGTCTGCGTGGCGTATGCGGTGCATTTAATATAGCAGATACAATTTTTTCAAGGTCATCCTCAAACTTAATCTGTATGGTGTTTGGGTTCTCCAGCCACGTTTTTACTTCCGGGGCTTCCAACTCCAATGAAGTTTTTACACCCATTCCGGCAAGTATTTTTGCATTGCCTATCTGCTCGCTCTGTTTTTTAATAGGAATTACGAACAGCTTTTTGCCCAGGTAAAGCGCTTCAGATATGGTTTGAAATCCCCCTGCAGTAATTACACCTGAACAGTTGGTTATATCCTGCGTAAAAGTGAGGTTATCCAAAGGTTTAACTTCACAATTCCCAACAGTATAGTGCTTATCTGAAGTTTTTGAATAGATAACAAACTTATTGTTATCAAACATTCGCTGGGTAAAGCGGTCTAAAAGTTCCTGGTCAGTGAATGAGTTTAAGTATACCAGGGTAAAGTTTTTATCTGCTGGCACAGCCGAGCGTATTTCATTTCTGATAACCGGGTAATAAACAAAGTCATCAAACTTCTGAAAGTGCATGGCAATTTTATTGCGCGCAGGACACATCACAGTGGCAAAAAACTTGGTTACCGAGTTACCCTGGGCAATGGGATATTTTTCAGAGGTAACTGAATACATATTTCCTATGCCTACGCGTTTAACACCGGCAAGCATGGCTCCCCATAAAGTAATGGGCTCAAAATCTGAAATAATAAGGTCGTACTTTTTAAACGGAACTTTCATCAGTCCAATCATGGCTGACAGGAAGTTGGCTTTGCCGATGGATTTGAGCACTGATATTTTGCCTTTTTTCCCATAGTAGAAACTAAAGCCCTTGTATTCGTAATTTACTTCAAAGGGCAATCCCATCTGGGCCTTTCCCCCGCTTATCAGCACGTCAAGCTGAGTTACGTCCGGATGTTGCTTTAACATCTTGTATATCTCTGTTGAGCGGCTGATATGCCCGTTACCTGTTGCCTGAATTCCAAATAGAATTTTCATAGCTTATGGTTTTAGATTAAACGAATAAATGAGGTTAGTGAAGCTGTTTTGGCGAAACAGTACTGTTGAAGGGTCGGTTATGTTGGTCTTTCCGTTGAAAAACAAGGTTGAAGTGTTATGTTGATTTTGCTTCAAGCTGATAGTATTCCGGTGGGTGAGGGATACTGAGCAGAAACTTTCCGGTGTTTTTCAAAGGCATCTTGCATGGCTATAATATCCGGCGATAGGCGCCGTATAATGGTTTCTTCATCTTTCTCTTCAATAATGGCCAGGTCTTTATAGTATACAAGGCTCCATTGTTCGGTATATTCCAACGCGGTTAAGTTCTCAATCCAATCGCCCGAGTTGAGGTATTGAACCGAACCGGTACTGGTTACATAATCCTTTTGTGAAGGCTCGTGTATGTGTCCGCATATAACATAATCATATCCGTTTTCGATGGCTATATCAGCGGCGGTTTGTTCAAAGTTGCTGATATGTTTTACGGCGGCCTTAACACTGTCTTTAACTTTTTTGGAGAGCGATATTTTTTCTCTTCCTAATTTATGTAACATCAGGTGTACCGCCCGGTTTAATAAAATAAGCATATCATAACCTGCACCACCTATTTTAGCCAGCCATTTGCTGTGGCGCATGGTAACATCAAATACATCTCCGTGAAAAAACCAGTGTTTCTGTCCGTCAATACTTAATACCAGCTTATCTTCCAGGTGAAGATTATCTAACCTGAAACCACTGAATTTGCGCAGCATCTCATCGTGGTTACCGGTTAAATAATATACCTGCGTACCGTGCATCATCATTTTTATTACCCGCTGTATTACGCGCCAGTGTGCATCGGGAAAATAAAACTTACTGAGCTGCCAGATATCGATAAAGTCGCCGTTAATAACCAGTATTTCAGGGTCAATACCTTTAAGGTATTGGTTCAATTCTTCGGCGTGGCAACCGTAAGTGCCTAAATGCACATCTGAAATAACGGCTACTTTAACTTTTCTTTTTTCCATCCTAAAGGGGTTTCACAAATTTACGATGGCAATATCAAGGCAACGTGTTGAAGCGATTAACCTTCAATCATTGTAGTGTTTTCAAATTGTAAAGCTTTTGAGTAATATATGTACCACATAAAGGATTGTGCACATTTTTACCTGCCTTTGGATTGGTTTTATTTACTCAATCTTAACACAGGTTTGATAATGCAATAAGAATGAGGGTATTGCTTTGTAGAACAGAATATAAAATGAGAAATAAGACCTATATCCTTTTTGTTTGCCAGGATAACGCTATGTATAGCCAGATGGCAGAAGCAATGGTAAAATTGTACCGTGATGATGAAATATGCGCGTTCAGTGCCGGGCTTGAACCGGTAAGGGCGTTGGATAGCCGTGCGATTTCTTTTATGGAAAGGCTGGGATATAATGATATGCGCCAGCATACCACCAAATCAGTTAATGAGGTACCTGATTTTAATTATGATTTTGTAATAACCATAGGCGTACCTGCATATGTGCCCGTTGCAGCCGACAAGAGGCTTGAATGGCGTTTTGGCGATATTGAGAACCCGGATGATGTTCAGTTATTGCGGGTAAGGGATAAATTACTCAACAAAGTGCTTAGCCTGGTTATTTCAGTTGCGGTATAAGCGGTGCCAATTCATGTATAAAAACAAAGGGCTTCAGTTATTTGAAGCCCTTTGTTTTTATACTGTGAACTTGGCTATCTATAATTTGAATGTAATTCCGCCATTTATCCAGGTTTTACCCCAGCCAATTTCGGCAAATGCGGCAATTTTAGGTTTGAAATAATATCTGGCACCCGCCTGAATACCGCCAAAGGCCAGAGCATCAACGTAAGTATGCCGGACTCCATAGCCATCAACAATTCCTGGGTGAATAGCAAAACCAGTGCCCAGGTTTATCCCGGCATAAATATCCAATTTGTCAGCATGTAGCTTAGCACCATTGCTCACTTTATCTGCAATTAGTTGATAAAAGTGAAAATTCGCAATTGCAGCAATGGGCATATTAAATTCGGGATACCAACCGTATGAATACACTCCCGGCCCATAAATATAACCTGGTACAAAAAGGGCGCCCGAGCCGGCGCGCCCGCCAATTCCAGCCGAAAACCCAACGCCAACATACTTGTAAACAGCAAACTCTCCCTGCAAGGTTAATTCACCGGTTATTGGTGAGAAAGCTGAGTTATAATAATTATATCCGGCAGGGATATGATACATGGAAGAACCACCTAATCCCAATGAGAGTATTTTGGTATTGGCATCAAACGCCTGGCCAAATGAGAGGTTTAAAGAAGCTATTAAAATAAGTAGGAGGCTTAAACTCCTTTTAATGGATGGCACAAACTTTACCCGCTGTTCATTTTTCATATCCTTGGTAGTTTTAAGATTAGCTAATAATGGCAAAGATAACAGTGAAAAGTGTGCCAAACTGCCTGAACATGCCCACAAAAATTGTTTTTGTGGAAAAAATGCGACGCGCAACTATTGAGAAGACAAGATGGCAGGTGAATGATTTAAATAAGTTGCCTCACGCAATTATTTTAGCAAGCCTTTATTTTTAAGCTCGGCAATACTCTTCTCGTAATTATCGCTTTCAATTTGCTGGCCACTTACCCAGGCAGTGAATTTCGAAATTCCGGCATCAAAATCTATAAGGGGCTTAAACCCTAATGTGCGTTCTATTTTTGTTATGTCGGCATAATTATGGCGTATATCTCCAATCCGGTATTGGCCGGTAATTTTTATTTCAGGCTTTACCTGGTATAAACGGGCTAATGTATTGGCCACTGTTAAAACGGTAATGGCTTTTCCCGTGCCAACATTAAATATTTCATTATTGGCGGCATCGTTTTCAATGCCCATGGTGGTTGCGTTCACTACATCATCTACAAATACAAAGTCACGGCTCTCCAGGCCATCCTCAAAAATATTTATGGCATTACCATTTTTAATTTGCGTAGAAAATATAGATAATATACCGGTATATGGATTTTTAAGCGATTGGCCTGGCCCATAAACATTTTGATACCTGAAAATAACAAAAGGTATTCCTGCGGCACGGCAGGCTATGCTGATATATTGTTCCTGGTTATACTTGGTTGCCGCATAAATAGAAAATGGGTTTATACGCGATTCTTCATCAGTCGGTAAGGCAGAAATTGTTTCGTTGTTGTCGCCAACCGGCTCGAAATTCTTAATGCTCAACTGCTCCTCGCTTCGCGAGTTGGGATAAATTACCCGGCCTTGTTTGTTTTGATATTTCCCCTCTCCGTAAACGGCTCTTGATGATGACAAAACTACCTTCCTGACATTGTGTTTTTCGTTCAATAAAATATCAAGCAAAACAGCCGTGCCACGGCAATTTACGTCAATATATTTTTCCGTTTCGTACATCGATTGGCCAGTTCCTGTTTCGGCAGCCATATGTACTATTATATCGGCTTGTTTAACGGCCTCAAGCATAGCAGCTTTGTCACGAACATCCGCTTTGATAAATTTTACTTTGCCAGTTAAAGCAGCCGGTAATACCGGGTTAGGCCCGCCTCCATGTACTTGCTCCAACAGGTTATCTAATACCGTTACTGTATACCCCTTCCCTACCAGTTTAATAGATAAATTTGAACCGATAAATCCGGCACCGCCGGTAATAAGTATTTGTTTTGCCATTGAAGTATGCTACTTACCCGTTATTTAAATAAAAAATACCATGTCCGTTCAATGCTGCGATAACAGCTTGGTGGCTTCGGCAAGTTTAGCAATATATTCCTTACACCGCTAGTTTTTATTCTCAATCTTTATCCATTCCCCGGGTATAACGGTTGAGTAATCAATGGTGTCGGAGTTGAGCCAGACACGGGGGGCTATTACCTTTTTATCAGGATGTTGGCTTAGCCAGGCACCCCACCACGAAAAGGTGGAGTTAGGAATAACGTGATGCTTGCAATTAGACATTAGCCTAAGGTCCTCATAAAAATCGGGAAAATTATGAGTAACAAATTCGTGGCTGTAAGGGATATTAAAATTTTTTAGCACCCAATCATTGTCATCCGAAAAAATGAACACATGCATATTGCTTAACAGGTCGTTCATTGCTTTAAGCCCATCATTGTAATATTTTTCATTGCATACATTATGTAGCGGATTCGATAGGAAATTTGTTCGCCGGATACTTATACAAACCGACTCCGTATTGCTCATCCTGGCAATCACCTCTGCATTTTTTGAATTTAACGGGGCTTTAAGGGTGAACTCATTTAGTATCTCGTTCCTGTAATCCTTAAAATACTTTTCGCTGGTATAGTAACCTTCTATATAAGAGCCATCTTTTACCTTCAGCAAGTTAGGATCGAACACCGTGTCCAGCTCTTTTACACGCTTTTTAAGGTAGTATGGTGCCCGTTCATCCAATTTTCTGTTCAAGTAACGGCTGAACCTGTTTGCGCCAGTTACTATTTGGTTATTAGTTACTTCCGCCTCAGAGGCAACATTTTCTACTATGTTGAAATTATTAAGCCCGTAATCTCTTTTATATGTAAACCCGTGATCGGTAACCTCTGAATAATTAATATAGTAACTGATGTCCATTTTGAAATTATACCCTGAGCGCAAAGATAAAGCACGTCCGTAGGCATATTGAAACAACTGATTACCTATTCCCTGAAAGATCTTAACTATTACCATTGCAATCCGATATACAAATTTAACGTTACGTTTTTAATTAATCCCGTCACTTTATCGTAGAATTATTTAATATCTGAGTTATTGGGAGGGGGGATTCAAGTTCATATTTCCGGCGCAAAGTAGCAAAAATCTGTAAACAAAAATTGCCCCCGTCAGACTGTTTTTATGCATGCTTTTAAAAAAGCACCCTATTAAGTTCAATGAAGATAGATGCGGTATGTGGTTAGCTGAAGTTAAAAGGAAGTTCAATCCGCGGCATGTGAAATAGTTGGCCGGCTTTTTTTTGTTAACTGCTTCATTACCTTTAATGCCATTAAATAAACCTGCCAATGACCAATAACAGACAGCTATCCGCTCAACCAAATCCTTCAAACCTTGGGCCTACTTTAATTATCGGGGGGCTTTTTTTTATTTTTGGCTTTGTTACCTGGCTAAACAGTACTTTGGTTCAATATCTTCGCATTGCATGCGAGTTAACCACGTTTCAGTCATTTTTTGTAACGTTCGCTTTTTATATTTCATATTTTATAATGGCGCTGCCGGCATCGGCGCTGCTTCGCAAAACCGGATTTAAAAACGGAATGATGATAGGTTTGCTTATCATGGCCTTCGGAGCTATGCTATTTATCCCTGCGGCTCATACCCGTATTTACGGGGTGTTCCTTTCCGGTCTGTTTATCATCGGTACTGGTCTTTCAATTCTTCAAACGGCTACTAACCCTTATATAACCCGTTTAGGGCCTATTGAAAGTGCCGCGCAAAGAATAAGCATAATGGGTATCTGCAATAAGGTTGCCGGAGCCTCAGCCCCCCTTATTTTAAGCGCCCTGATACTTGCTGATGCCGATAACCTGGTAAAACAATTACAGCAAGCTAATGTAGCTCAAAAGGGATTATTGTTGAACGAGCTGGCCTCCAGGGTCATATGGCCCTATGGTGGTATGGCGATGGTATTGGTTTTTCTTGCAGGCTTAATTAGGTTTTCTTCATTACCTGATATTGATGATGAACGGGCAAATGATAGCAAAGCCGCAGACGATTCGATGCACACCAACATTTTTCAGTTTCCCAACCTCGTTTTAGGGGTTATCGCTCTTTTCCTTTATGTTGGTGTAGAGGTTATGGCCGGGGATACCATCGGGGTTTACGGACAGGCTATAGGTATTTCGGTATCTGCCTCAAAAATATTTCCGGCGTATACCCTGACTGCTATGGTTGCCGGTTATTTGCTGGGAATATTTGCAATACCAAAATACGTAACGCAATCCAAAGCGCTTTTATACTCGTCCGTTCTGGGTGTAGTGTTAAGTTTACTTGCTATTTTAACTCACGGTTATGCTTCAGTATTGTTTATAGCGCTGCTGGGTTTAGCCAATGCTTTAATGTGGCCCGCGATATGGCCATTGGCACTTGATGGGCTGGGTAAATTTATAAAAACCGGCTCGGCATTGCTTATAATGGCAATTGTGGGTGGTGCTTTACTTCCCCCGCTTTGGGGTAAACTGGCTGACATTTCATTTGTTGGTTATCGTCAGGCCTATTGGATTATGGTACCCTGTTATCTGTTTATATGGTTTTACAGTGTAAAGGGGTCTAAAATAAAAGCATGGGCCTGATTTTGTTTATTAAAAATTACAGCGCGTACGTTGTGATTGTTGCCTTTTTCGGCGGAATGTGATATATTGCGTTAAGCTGGTTGTTTGTGGTGCAATGGCTTTAAGTATACTATGTGTTTGAAGTCCCCCCTCATCATGTTAAGCGAGTTGCGTTTTTATCATCTTTGTTAACGCTTTTCTGAGAATATGAAATAAAAGGATAAAATTGCAGTATTACAGATTAAAGCCTTTGAAGCAGGTAACGCGATCTTGTCTTTCTTTTAATTAATAATAAAAATTACTTTAACCGAAAATACCGGATATGAAAATAACTCAATGTCAGCTGAAAGGGGATTGGAAGATTGATGGGATAAACGAAAACGCTGGACTTGTGCTCGTGTTTGGCGATAGGGGGCTAATCGAAGCAAAAGATATTGCTGAAAAGTTTAAAAAGGGTTATCCGAAAGCAAAGATTGTTTTTTGTTCCACAGCCGGTGAGATTCTGAATACTGAAGTCACCGACAATACCTTATCGGTTACGGCTATTGAGTTTGAAAAAACGCAGATAAAGACCAGCCTTTCTAATATTGCTGATTTTAAAGACAGCTATTCCGCCGGGAAGAATCTGGTTGAATCGTTACAAGCGGATGACCTGCGCCACATTATTGTTCTGGCCGACGGGCAGTTGGTAAACGGAAGCGAACTTGTAAGGGGGATGAACGAAAGTTTGCCAGTTAAAGTTACTATATCCGGAGGACTGGCCGGTGATGGAGCCCGTTTCCAGAAAACGCTGGTTGGCCTTGATTCCAATATTATAGCGGGCAATGTTGTTGGTATTGGATTATACGGCAGCCATTTGCTGATAGGGCATGGCAGCAATGGGGGATGGGATTCTTTTGGGCCTTACCGCAAAGTTACCAAGTCAAAATCAAACGTATTATACGAACTTGAAGGTAAATCAGCACTTGACCTTTATAAACAGTATTTAGGCGACCTGGCTTCAGGCCTGCCAGGTACTGCTTTATTGTTTCCTTTATCCATAAAAATTGATGACGACAGCGAACCGGTTGTTCGTACTGTTTTATCAGTGAGTGAAGAAGATCATAGTATGACCTTTGCCGGCGATATTCCTGAAGGTTCGCACGCGCGATTAATGAAAGCAAATTTCGACCGTCTTATAGATGCGGCTTCCGGTGCTGCCAGTGATACATTTACGGCTTTTAACGGCATGCAGCCAGAACTGGCCCTTTTAATAAGTTGTGTAGGAAGAAAATTAGTGCTTGACCAGCGCGTTGATGAAGAGGTTGAAAGTGTGCGCGACATTTTGGGTAAGAAAACCTTTATGACAGGATTTTATTCTTATGGTGAAATTTCGCCATTAAAGAAGTCTAATAAATGTGATTTACATAACCAAACGATGACCATTACGGCCTTTTCAGAAATATGACAACTGTGGATTTGAAATATAACAAGCTGCTTCTGAAACAGATTCAGAAGAAATTTGGTAGCGTGGATGACCTGCCGCCTGAAATGATGGAGTTTTTAAACACGGTAAGTCATACTTATGATTTTTATGAGAAGGAGCGCCAGCTCATTGAACGTTCTATGGATATTAGCTCTAACGAGTTGATTGAAGCCAACGGTAAACTCGAAGAACAAGCACAGAAGCTACAACGTTCAAATGAAGAATTGCGCGAGTTTGCCTATGCGGTTTCTCATGATTTACGCGAGCCGCTAAGAACCATTGCCGGTTACATTCAATTGGTTGAATTGAGATTAAAAGAGCAGCTGAACCCTGAAACCAAGGAGTTTATGGGTTTTGCTGTGTCGGGGGTTAAAAGGCTGCAGAATATGCTTGAGGGTATGCTTAAATATGCCCAGGTTGAAGAAGGCCAAAAGGATTTTGCACGTCAGAACCTGAATATTATTCTTGAAATGGCGCTGGATAATCTTGCCGAATCAATAAAAAACACGAAGGCAGAAATTAAAGTGGAAGGGGTAATGCCTGACCTTAGAGGTAACAGAGCACAATTAATACAACTGTTTCAGCAACTAATAGCAAATTCTCTGAAGTTTACCGGCGATGAGATACCGGTTATTGAGATTAGTTCAAAAACGCGTACGAATGATTATTTATTCTGTGTTTATGATAATGGGATAGGAGTTCAGGAGGATGATAAGCACAAATTGTTCAGTTTATTTAAGCGTGGGCACAGCGGAAAATACGAGGGCATTGGAATGGGCCTCTCCATTTGTAAAAAAATTGTAGAAAACCACGGAGGTGCAATTTGGATTGATGATTCAACCGTAAATGGCATGAAAATCCTGTTTACTTTACCCAGGGTTGGTTGAAATCAACAGGAGTTTGAAAGACGGCATTCTGAATTTATAAAGAAGTATGCCCTTCCTGAAATAACATCAACAATACAGAGCGGAAGTTGCTGTCTGGTTTTAAATTCAGTATCGGCTTATTAAATCAATGGGGGTAACAGAAAAATTTCTGGAAGTTGATAAGGCAAACCGCGTATTCGGTTTGGATTTATTGCGTTCTGTCGCCATTCTTTTGGTGCTTTTGGCCCATGGTGATTTTATCCTGGCCAAAAATTTTTCCAGTTATACCAGCATATGGATGCTTGACGGGGTTGATGTATTTTTTGTGCTCAGCGGCTTTTTAATTGGTGGCATTTTATTGAAAGAGCTCAAAAAAAATAGTGGCAAAATAAATGTCATCTCTTTCTGGAAACGCCGCTGGTACCGTACCCTGCCCAATTACTTGCTGGTACTAATGACTTTAATAGTAATTAATATTCTGTTGCTGAAAAATGCCGCTGTTGCCCCGTTGATTTGGAAATATTTATTGTTCGTACAAAATTTTTTATACCCAATGACAGGGTTTTTCCCAGAATCCTGGTCTCTTTCGATTGAAGAATGGTTTTATCTTTTTCTTCCAATACTTTGTATTGCCTTTTTAGGTTTAATTAAAAATTATGGACATGCATTTTTGTTAACCGCTTTGTCTCTCGTTGCGGTTTCGTTATCGTACAAAATATATAAATCGGGTCAGTTTGCTGCCGGCCCGCAGGTATATGATGAGTACTTTAGAAAAGTTGTATTAGCGCGGTTAGATAGCCTGGCCATTGGTGTTTTGGGTGCCTACTGGTTGTTTTTTCATCGCCAGGGTTTTTATTCTTATCGTTATATAAAGCTTTTTTGCGGGCTGGGTTTAATTGCAATTACACTTTTGCTGCCTTATACGCAGTTCAAGTTGGTTTTTAACTCATTCATTTTCTCTACGGGTATGTTATTTTGTTTTCCGCTCTGTGCATCATTAAGGAGTTATCCTAAATATTTCGGCGATTTTATTTTGTACGTAAGCGTAATTTCATATTCATTGTATTTGTTTCATTTTTCAATTGTGCTATGGTTTTTGGTAGGTGTGGAGGTTTATAGCTCGCCAGCCAGTGTTTTTACGCATTATTTAATGTATTTCCTCCTTTCATTTATTATCAGTACTGTTAACTACAAATATTTTGAATTGTACTTTCTGAAAAAGCGATAAGCACTTTAAACCTGTTTTCGAAAACCGATCCCTGCATAGTGCTAATCAATTGTTCTTTTTGTGCTACTATTCGATATTGCTGCGCTAATTGCAATAGAAATATCTAAATAACTTTCTGGCCGCTGATTGGCAGGTCACAATGAATCAGGGTTATAAGACATTTCACAACATCAGTTTAACTGCATTATCTCCTGATTTGGCCCCATACTTGGCTTTGTAAAGGGGAGTTTGTAACCAGTAGATTAAACTAGCTATTTGTGAAATAAAAAAGGGAACACCAGCATTGGTATTCCCTTTTTTATTTCCATGGCGGCGGAGGCCGCTTAAAAACAACTATTTGGCTTTTAGTGCGTCCATTTCTTTTTGCAACTGGTCTAAGCGGGCGTTGAGTTTATCGATCAAAGCTTTCTGAGAATCAATCATATTTTGTTGTTCCTGCACACTTTTTACCAAAGGCACAACAAACTCCTCGTACGATAAACCATAAATTGTGTTTTCTCCCTGTGGTTTGGTGATTCCACTAAAGTCATACCCTATGGCATTCGCTGCACTTTCTACTTCCTGAGCAATAAAACCAGAATATTTTATATGTTCCTTTACTGCCGCTGCACTTTCATATTGTTTTTTTGATTCAGGGTCCAGCATGGCCACTTTGCCATCTGCGCCGGTCATTTGGTCCATCTTATGAACATCATAGTTATAAGTTACCGGACGTAGTTGCATAATGAAATCAAGGCCATGAACATCGGTTTGAATGTTATTCTTTATACGCCTGTCTGATGGTGTTGTGGCAACACCATTGCAATAAAATGTAGTTACAGTACTATTTCCCAACACCACGCAGTTAGCGACGGCGTTGCCAGCCATATATCCCAAATCCGATTGGCCGGAGACATCAGCAGTTGGGCCGCTAAATACACCCAGGGCTGTAACCTGGTTTCCAGTTACAGTTACTCTATCTGCATCAAACCCAATTGCCGTATTTTGCCAACCGGTTGTTGCTTTAGCCAATGAGCCACCACCTACCGCCGTATTTTCTCCCTGCACAGCTGTTCCTGCATAAGATAATAAAGCTGAGTCACCGATTGCCACGTTGTTGCTGGCCAAGGAATTAGTATATAAAGCCTGATAGCCCATTACAGTGTTAAGAGCCCCTGTAGAATTGTAATATGCCGCCTGATAACCAAATGCCGAGCAATTGCCGCCGGTAGTAGTATAATACATTGAGCCAACTCCGAAAGCAGTATTGTTTGCTGCGGTGGTGTTATTATACAAAGCCCATTGTCCCCCAGCTGCAAGGTTGCTTCCTGTTGTGTTATAACGCAGAGCCTGGTTTCCAACCGCTGTATTGTAATTTCCAGTGGTATTGTTCAGCAAGGCATATATACCTAAACCAGTATTATAACTACCTGTAGTGTTACCATTTAATGCCTGATAGCCTACTGCGGTGTTCCAAACGCCACCAGTATTTGCAGAAAGGGATTGGTACCCCAATGCGACATTCTGATTTCCGGTGGTATTGGCGGCCATGCTATACGCACCAATAGCAGTATTCTGTGTGCTGGTAGTATTTGCTAATAAGGCTTCAAAACCTACAGCTGTGTTTTCGCTGCCGGTAGTATTTGCCGCCATTGCGCTGCTCCCTTCTGCAATGTTATTGTAACCCGTGGTGTTGGCATGTAATGCATTGTACCCTATCGCGTTGTTGTTAGCACCTATAGTTACGACGGCGCCACTGCCAACTCCGAAAAACGAGTTATTCAGACCCCCGTTTAGCGTCCCCCCAGCTCCGTATCCGAAATATGTTCTGCCACTGTCCAGATCTAAAAACCCTGAGCGTATATTGTTTAATTTGAAAACCAGATTGGTATTATCATTAGTTCCTAAGTAATTGATGGATTCGTTAGTTCCCAAATTACCTGTTAATTGCCATCCTGCAGTTCCAATTGTTGTTGGAAAGTAATTCGTTCCATTCCAAACTAATGCCTGGCCGGTAGTTGGAGCCGTAGGGGAAACCGGTTGGCCATAAATTCTAACCACTGTTGGTCCCGGGTAAGTGCCTCCTAAATCACCTGTAGCACCACTCAAAGGCCCCGTTGGTCCCACTGCACCTGTTGGGCCGGTCTGGCCTATACCAGTTGCGCCATTTGCGCCTGTTGGTCCCGCTACACCGGTAGCACCTGCTAGACCTGTGGCCCCAACATTTCCGGTTGTTCCTTTAACTCCTGTTGGCCCGTCTACTCCGGTAATACCTTGAAGTCCCTGTATGCCAGTGGCGCCGGCAGCCCCGGTAATACCTTGTAAACCCTGGATACCGGTAGCACCCGCCACGCCAGTAACACCTTGTGGTCCTTGTATGCCTGTTGCGCCAACGGCCCCCGTACTGCCTGCAGCACCAGTTGCACCTACAGCACCCGTAACACCTTGTATTCCCTGTATGCCAGTAGCACCCACTGCTCCGGTAATACCTGCAACTCCTGTTGCACCTGCCGCCCCAGTAGGACCTACTGCACCGGTAAATCCTTGGATACCCTGTATTCCGGTAGCACCTACAGCACCAGTAGCTCCAACTGCACCCGTGGCACCAGCTGTACCTGTAACGCCCTGTATTCCTTGTATACCCGTAGAACCCACGGCTCCGGTGTTACCCGCAACCCCGGTAGCACCGGCAGCCCCAGTAGGACCTACAGCCCCGGTAATCCCCTGTAAACCTTGTATTCCTGTTGCACCCACAGCTCCGGTACCACCAACCGCACCCGTTGCACCTGCGGCTCCGGTAGAGCCAACCGCCCCTGTAATTCCTTGAATGCCTTGTAAACCGGTTGCGCCCACTGCGCCGGTAGCTCCTACAGCGCCCGTTGCACCTGCTGCACCAGTAACGCCCTGTATACCTTGTATACCAGTTGCACCAACTGCTCCGGTACTACCAACCGCACCCGTTGCACCTGCGGCTCCGGTAGAGCCAACCGCCCCTGTAATTCCTTGAATGCCTTGTAAACCAGTTGCGCCCACTGCGCCGGTAGCTCCAACAGCGCCAGTTGCACCTACAGCACCAGTAACGCCCTGTATACCTTGTATACCTGTTGCACCAACTGCTCCGGTAGTTCCAACTGCGCCAGTTGCACCTGCGGCTCCTGTAGAGCCAACGGCGCCGGTAATTCCTTGTATGCCTTGTAAACCCGTTGCACCCACTGCGCCTGTTGCTCCAACAGCACCTGTT
>CAISWS010000028.1 GCA_903889265.1 uncultured Bacteroidota bacterium | reverse complement strand
TTCTTATAATTAAAGAATTATTACAAGGGGAAAAGACCGGTTATGACCCGGAGGGTGTGTTTGCAGACTTAATATATCCTAACGGCCACCCTTACGATATGAGTGGTCTTCTGATAAGTGTGGGGGACCTAATGCCGTTGCCGATCCAAAGAGTGTACCTGATTAGATTGAGGTTCGATTCAATGCAGGATGATTATATGCTAAACGGATTCATGGTCAGTTTCAGAGATAATGATGAAAGGGTATCTTTTAACTACGGGAATCAGAAAATTGAAACAGTAAGTGGGGTTCACCAATTACAGAATCATTATTCTGATTTTGCCCATACGACTTTGCGCATCATAGAGCGAACGGGAGAAATAAAAAAGCACATAACAAAAAATGCGCAAACTGATTTAGACATGCCGGAAGGGGCGGTTGGATTAATAATACATCGTGCTACGTTCAATCATCTAATTACAAACACATCCGTTTCGATAAGCATTACTCAGTTTTTTAGACATCAACTAACACCATTACAGATTAAACAGGGCAATCCTATCCCAATGTCGGTATATCCTGTAAATATTTTCAACCCAATTAGTTCAATACCCTCAAAAACCGTGTATCTTGATGAAAAGATTGCAATTATAGGCAACGTAGAAAAAGTTACTGCCCAGATTCATGAAGCTATTTCTACAACGAATTTTGAAGACGATCTAACGTATGAATATATGGTTTCGGTGGTAGGCAATAACTGACCACACCAGGTGCTATGACGTGCTTATATACAACCAATAAGCCTAATGTACCGTTGTCCGTTGTGTAGACTTCAATAATCTGTCTAACATCGCTTTCGTTTAATTTTGGAAAGATGTTCCATCTATGGGAACATGCGGATATTTCTTCGACAGTAAAATGATTTCGGTGGTCTTTGTCGAAGAACTTTTCGGTGTGTGAAAGAATGTAAAAAAATGCACCTGTCTTTTTGGCGGTGATAATATCAATTTTTTCTTCTGACGTAATACTATCTCTTCCCATAAAAAAGTTTGTAAAGTCAGGCAAATGAATATACATTTGCCCTGTGACGTTGCGCAACTCACAAAGACATTGGAAAACATTAAAAGGAATAGACCGGCAAGTCGTTCCTTTTTCTTTGTACAATAAGCCCGAAAGTTACACCACACATTATTAATAAGCAAGTTGTTTTGAAGCAACTGAATTACGCCTAATTGATAGCCCTTACTCTTTCCGGTAAAAATCAAAACCTGGCGAATAATCTGTAGCAGATACCGTTTCAAAGCTCACCAATTCACAATATGATTTCCGGGGTGTAAAATACCTTTGTCGCTACCAGGGCAACCGGTATAAGGTGACGAAGAATAATTGCAAAAATTCCTTAACGCATCAAAGAAATAATTTACTGCGCAAATCCATTGCGCAGTGCGGGGGTAACTTGCATATACAATTTAAAGAGATGATAAGTGTCGCCAAGTTTAAGAGTTTTATAGAGGTTCTGGATTATTTTAAGGACGAAGAGTTTTGCAAAAAATATGTTGAGCAACAAAGATGGAAGGGAACAATCACATGCCCTCACTGCGGAAATACCCATAATATAGGTGTCACAAAAAGGGGCTACAAATGCTATAATCCTGAATGCCTCAAAAAGTTTTCAGTTTTGGTAGGTACGGTTATGGAAGACACCAAAATCAAACTTCGGTACTGGTTCGCTGCCTTTTATATCCTTAGTTCAGAGAAAAGAGGAAAGAGTTCATACCAGTTGGCAAAGGATTTGGGACTTACCCAAAAAAGCGCATGGCACCTGAGCCA
>CAISWS010000027.1 GCA_903889265.1 uncultured Bacteroidota bacterium | reverse complement strand
TACAGCGATAATGAAAATACGGTGGAAATATCCATGATAAGATAGGAGGGAGGACGGCAATTGTATAGCTGCATTAATTCATTGCCTGTTCCAGTTCAGCTTTCTTGTTTAAAATAAAGCCTTCTAATAAATCCGGTGCAGCTTGCGAAACAAATCTTATCAACTTGGCATCGGGCCCAACCATTACACGCTTTGATTTTTTCTGTATAGCTTTTATAATAATGCTTGCAGCTTTGTCGGCCGAGGTAATAACCACTTTTTTAAAATGCTCTACCGCCTGTTCCTTGTTTTTGTAGTGGATACCATTTCTGGCTATATCCGTATCAATTCCCCCGGGGTGCACACAGGTTACAGCCACGTTGGTTTTAACCAGTTCAAGGCGCAGCGATTCAGTAAAGCCACGCACAGCATATTTCGAAACGCAATAGGGTATCTGGCCGGGTATACCCATTAAACCAAACACGCTGGATGTATTTACTATTGCTGCCTCTGGCCGGGTAATTAAAATATCCAGAAAGGCTCTGGTATGGTGAATTACGCCCCACATATTTACATTTATCAGCAGCTCAAAATCTGCCAGCGGAATTTCGTTCAGCGTTGCTTCGCCAATAGCCATGCCGGCATTGTTTATTAACACGTCTATGTATTTAAATTCGTCAAGAACCTGTTTGGCAAAGGCATCTATTTCTTCCTTTTTACCAACATTTACAAGGTATGTTTTGCATTTGCCTTTTTTGCCTTGTTCAATTATCCGGCGTGTCTCATTCAGGCCAGCTTCGTTTTTATCTGATAATAAAACCGTAGCTTCTGAGTGCGCCAATTGTACAGCCAAAGACCTGCCCATACCTGAACCCGCGCCGGTAATAACAATTATTTTTTGATTAAAATTTTTCAAAGGATTGTTTTTGTATTTGGAATTACCAACAATATAGGAATTTCTGATAATTGTTCCCCGTTTTTTACTCTGGCAATGCAAAAAAAAGAGGCAGCAATTCCGTGCCGCCTCTTTACATACCTGAAGTAATTCAGGTTAAGCTATTTTTCTTAAAGGCAATTCAGTAATTATTTCTTTGCCCGGAGCTTTAATGCCGAAGGTTTGATAAATTTCTTCCAGCGAAGAACCTTCTTCTTCCAGGGCTTTAGGCAGTGCGTAAGCTACGCGCTCTAAAATGCCGTTTATATCCTCCAGGGTATTATGGTTATTAACCGTTAATCTCAACCCTGAGTTTTTCATAGGCACAGCTGGAAAGAAGGTGGTCATGCAATAAAAACCTTCCTGTTGCAGGAACTTGGATATTTTAAATGCTACTTCGGTTTTGCCTAAGGCAACATAAAAAATAGGGGTAAGCTCGTTATTTACCACAGGCAAATTATACTTAGCACCTGTTTGGGTAAAGTAGAACATTCTTTCAAAAAGGTCGTTTTGTAAAGTATCAATTTCATCGCTCAAATGTATTTTGGCCGATGCAATATTGGCACCCAAAACGGCAGGCTGAAGCGGCCCCGAGAATATACTGGTGCTGCTAAAGTTTTTGATAATGGTTTTCAGGTAATCGTTATTGCAAACAAGTGCCCCGCCGCAGCTGCCAAACCCTTTGGCCAGCGAAGTTGCCATAATCATTTTTTCGTGGTAAGGCATTTTTGAAAGGGCAAATCCTCTTCCGTTTTTCCCCGTCCAGCTCATACCGTGTGCGTCATCCACATAAAGGTGAAACTGTTCGTACTGGTTCAGCATCTGGTATATTTCAGTAAAAGGTGCTGTATCGCCAAACATAGAGTATACGCTGTCGCACATATACCATACCCTGTTATGGTTTTGTTTTAATATCTGTATCCTGGTTTCCAGGTGGTCCATCCGGTTGTGCTTGATGATTTCGGTATGCACGCCTTCTGGCTTAACCATTTGAACCGCATTTTTTACACTGTTATGCACCTGTTGGTCCATAATAATTGCATCATTCTCATCCATTATCGTAGGGATAAGAGCAATATGCCCCAAGCTGGTGGTTGGCGCCAGGTAAACAGGTTTTCCGAAAATTTGGGCCAATAAACTCTCCAATTCCTCATACATACCTAATGAAACGGTAACCCTTGAACTTGAAAACTGAGTACCGAATTTCTGCACAGCTTCTATAGCTGCTTGCTTCATAGATTCGTTGGTTTCAAGGCCTAAATAGCTGCAATTACTGAAAAACTTGCATTCCTTATCCCGGATAGTAATGTTCCGCCCATTATAAGTTTCATCCTGGGTGCTCAGGTGAAAAAAACCCAATTCCACAGCCTTAACTGCCTGCTTGTACATAATGTCAATGAATTCTTTTTTCATAATCCGGGGTTTAGGTGGTTTAATAGCTCAAAATAGCAAACTTTACTTTAATAAAACGTGACGAAAATGACATTTTAAGTAATTTACAAGGGGGGGATTGATTTTTATACTAAAAAACAAGTCGTACGTTGTATCCCAAATAGCCAGCAGCACTAAAGATTTACCTTTGCATTCATCCAACCTATGTCGTTTCAATTTTGTTGCTCCCAAATCCAAAGTCGTAAAAAATTGCAAAAAATAAAATTTATGCATAAGGTAATTAACAACCACTGACTGTAGTTGTCCATAATTTTATCCGTTCAAGTCCATATATTTGAGAAAACAACGTATTCTGTATAAGCAATTCTTAAATCTTTTCCGGATTGAAACCTATTGGAAGGAAAGAATTGGTGGGATTCTTGGCCTGGTTATGTATTTGTTAGGCAACTTACTTGAAATTGCCACATCCCCCGAACATAAAACTTCCGATCCACCGGTCATTTGGGTAACTGGTACTCTGCTCAGTTTTTCTGTGGTAGCGGTGTCAATCAGCAAATACAGGCAGTACACGGGTATTTTATTCAAGATTTTCGCCTATTTTATCAACTTCAACATCATTCTCAGTTTTGCTGAAAGTACTTTGAAGGATAGCCCGGATGCATCTTTTTATTTATATTTAAGCTACTTCGTTTTCTTCATCACCAGCCAGCTTTTTGATTCGCGTCGCGAAATAATTGCCATCACTGCGGCTGAAATTGTTTTTTTCGGTGGTGCCGTTTATTTCAGTTTAGATCATCATCCGGCCTTAATGCAACCGCTGAATCTGCTGATTGCGGCATTCGTGCTTACAGGTAACTTTGTAATAGGTGTTCAGCGTCTTAAACTGACCCAAATTTCGGGTGATAGTTCAATTCAGTTTAAGGCTATCAGCGAAAATGCGCGGGATATCCAGTGTATCATTAATGGCGACTTCAGATTTTTGTATATTAATCCGGCCGTAAAGGATATTTCGGGATATAGCTTTGCCGAATTGAATGGCAAAGAATTTTTGCAACTGGTAGCTGAAGCCGACCAGCGCGTGGTACTGGAAACCCTGAATAAAATTAAACAGGCTCCTGAAGAGAAGTGCAGCGTTGAGTTCCGCGTTAAAAATATTAATGGAAGTTACATTTGGGTAGAAAGTATTTTCAGCAGTTTCAAAATTGGCCGCACCGGCCAGGCCGACCTGATATTTTCCGAAACGCGTAACATTGAAACGCGGAAAAAGCTGGAAGAAGAAATTCAACAGCAGCTGTATATGGAGGAAATGCTTATCAAGCACTCCAATCAGTTTATTAATGTGGGGCGCACCGAAATTCAGCATGGTATTGATATTGCGCTGGATGAATTTGGTAAAAAGTTACATGCCCACGCCGTAATAGTATACCGGATGAGCGGCAAGTTACAGGATGAGTTTAAATGTACGAATCAGTGGGCTGCAGAAGGGCAACAGAATTTGCTTGGAATTTTTAATGTAAGCATCAAAATTAACCAGCAACTGGTAGCTTTTCTTCGCTCTCTGCGCGGTGATAAAGCTTCACACGGGAATTTTTATTCCATTCAGCGGTTAAACGAAATACAGGCCATTAACACGGCAGATTTACCAGGCTTTAAGTTTTACCTGGTGCCCTTGCAAAGCGGTAACATCGCCAACGGTTTTGTGGTTTTTGCGTTTGACGAAAATATTGCCAACGTTCCGGTAAGCTTTTTCGGTTTAATTGGCAACATGGTTAGCAGTGCATTTACACGTATGCGCACTGAATTAAGATTGCATGAGGCCCAGCTTACCAATGAGGCCATTTTGAGGGCGCTGCCAGATTGGCTTTATATTATTAATAAGAATGGTGAATTTACCGGCACCAACAACTCCTCAACCCTGCCTGATTACATTCCTGATTATGGTTTGATAGGAAGGACATTTGCAGATGTTATGCCTGTTGAAATTGCGCTGAGTTTCAGCGAGGCCCTTAGCCAGGTTATTGATACAGAAACCCCTTCCTCTTTCGAGTATTATGATAATACTATTTATAAAGACCGTTTTTTCAAGTCTATTATAGCCCCGTTTAAAGCCAATGAGTACCTGGTAATTATAAGGGATATTACTGACCTTAAACAGGCTCAGAATGAATTGTTATCGAAAGCCAAAAAGCTGGAGCAAAGTAATAAGGAACTTGAAGAGTTTGCATATGTGGTTAGCCACGATATGAAACAGCCGATAAGGACTATCATCTCTTACCTCTCGTTATTGAAGAAAAAGCACCTGGAGGCGTTACCGGAGGAAGCGCAGGAATTTGTCAACTATTCTATTGAGGGTGCTAATAAAATGAATGATTTGATAAGGGATATCCTGCAATATTCGCGGCTCGACCAGCAGCTGAATATGGAAACGGGTATTTCTTTAAACAATGTGGTGAAGAAAGTTTGTAAAGCGCTGAATGAGACTATTGTTGCCAATAATGCCGAGATAATTTGCGCAGACCTGCCAGAAGTGACAGGTAACGAAACCATGCTTACCGAGCTGTTTCAAAACCTGATTGAAAACGGGATTAAGTATAATGTGAATGCAAAACGGGTTATCCAGATTAAAGTAACAGAAAGCCCGGTTGAATGGTTGTTTCATTTTAATGATAACGGAATCGGTTTCGACCAGCAATACGCGCAGCAGATATTTAAAATATTCAAACGGTTGCATACTGATGACGAATTCCAGGGAACTGGTATTGGCCTTACCATTTGTCAGAAAGTTGTTGAAAAACATGGTGGGCAAATATGGGCTGAATCTAAAAAAGGAGTTGGCAGTAACTTCTTTTTTACCCTTCCTAAATACGGTTAGTTACCCCTTTTAAAGGAAAAAAAATGGCCGACCTCAATTTTCCTATAGACCTGTCGATAAACATTTAGTGTTTAATTTTGTTGAACACAAAAAATAAACACGATGTCAGAAACATTAAGAAATCCGGTTACTTATAAAATTGGTGGGGATATTGAAATTAATCGTTTAGGATATGGCGGTATGCAATTAACCGGTACCGGTGTTTGGGGCGACCCGGAGGACCGGAATAACGCAAAGAAGGTTTTACAGGATGCTGTTGCTAATGGTGTTAATTTTATTGATACTGCTGATGCTTATGGCCCCCACACTAATGAAACCTTAATTGCTGAGGCACTTCAACCCTATGCCAAAGGATTGCTGATTGCCACTAAGGGCGGTTTTGAAAGAAGCGGCCCGGGTAGGTGGGAAATAAATGGAAGGCCCGAACATATCAGAGAAGCTATAGAAGGTAGTCTGAAGCGGCTAAAGGTGTCGCAAATCGGTTTATGGCAACTGCATAGGTTCGATCCCAAAGTGCCTATTGAAGAAACGCTGGCACCTGTGGTTGAGGCTGTAAAAGCAGGAAAAATAAAGCACGTTGGTTTGTCGGAGGTCGATATCGCGCAGGTTGAAAGAGCTGAAAAAGTTTTGCCTGTTGTATCTGTTCAAAATCGTTATAACCTGGGCGACAGGCACTGGGAGGAGTTGGTGGATTACACTGCTAAACGCGGCATAGCTTTTATTCCCTGGTATCCATTGGCATCCGGTCCGGGAAAAATGGCTGAAAGGATAAATGATATAGCTGTAAAACATGAGTCCACTACAGCCCAGATTGCATTGGCGTGGCTGTTAAAGCGCTCAGCTAATATTTTACTTATTCCAGGCACCAAGTCAATTGAGCACCTGCGCCAGAATCTTGCTGCCGGTAAAATTGAGTTGACCGATGATGAATTTGCCCGTTTATCAAAATAAATGTTGTCATATCCGGGCTTGATGTATATCATAACCAGATAAGGGCTTTATCTTTATTTTTAGTTGAGAGAAATTGAACTTCCCTTGTTAGGGTTGGATTGATTTGCCTGTCAACTGCCATTGTTCACATCTAACAGATAACCTTCAAATGGAATACAAAGATTATTATAAAGTAATGGGCGTGGCAAAAAGCGCCTCTACCGACGAAATAAAAAAGGCATTCAGGAAACTGGCGGTTAAATATCACCCCGATAAAAACCCTGGTGATAAGAAGGCCGAAGAGAAGTTTAAAGAAATAGCTGAAGCCAATGAAGTGTTAAGCGATCCGGAAAAAAGAAAAAAATACGACGAGTTGGGTGAGAACTGGAAGGAATACGAGCAGCAACAAGCTGCGGGTGGCAATTTCCAACGGGGACGAGGCCAACAGCATGGTGGTTTTAACATGGAAGATTTTAGTGGGGGGGGAGAGAGTGCATTCTCCGATTTCTTCGAAAGTATATTTGGTGGTGGCGGTTTTAGCAGTTCAGGGCGTAGCAGATCAAGCCGGCCAGCTAAAGGACACGATTTACAAACGGAAATGGATATTTCCCTGGAAGAAGCATTTCACGGAGGGCCGAAACAAATATCTCTTAACGGGCAATTATTAAAGCTATCGCTTCAACCAGGTATTAGGGAAGGGCAGGTAATACGCTTAAAAGGAAAGGGCGCTGAGGGCGCAGGCGGCGGCGGTAGCGGCGATTTACTTATTACCATTCATATAGCCAAACACCCAAGGTTTGAGGTTAAAGGCAATGATCTTCATTTTGATCAGCCGGTTGACTTATATAAAGCTGTTCTCGGCGGTAAAATTCCGGTGCAGTTAATTGATAAGCAAATAATGATGGACATACCCGCAGGAACGGATAGCGATAAAAAATTTCGCCTTAAAGGTATGGGTATGCGCTTGTTTGAAAAACCGGATACCAGAGGTGATGCATATGTGCGGATTCAGATAAAAGTGCCTAAAGCACTTACCGACCGCGAAAAGGAATTGTTTGAACAGCTGGCGAAAGAGAAATAACGGGCTTATACCTTACCGGCATCCAAAGCATTATCCGCTTTATTACCGAGTCCCTTGATTATAGGTAGCAAAGCGCCAAAGCGAGGGTCTTTGGTATGGCCTTGTTTCCATCGCGCATAAATTTGCTGGGCAATTACTGCGTTTTTATACAGCCCGAATATATAATAGAACAAAATGTTTGAAACATCGCGCCCGCTTTTGGCTGCGTATCTTTCAATAACTTCTTTGCGGGTTAAATTACCGGGCAGCCAGGTTAGGTTGAAAAACTTTATTTCGTCTGTATCATCCGCTTCGCTCCAATAAGCCAGCGTGCCTCCCAAATCCATTAATGCATCACCAACGGTTGCCATTTCCCAATCCAACACCCCGATAATATCAGCCAGGTTATCCGGGTTAAGCACTACATTATCATATTTATAATCGTTATGTATAAATGCATCATGCTGCGCATCAGGTAAATTTGCCTTCAACCAATCCGCAATTTTATCAAGGCTTTCTATCTTATCTGTTTCTGAGTTATAATAGCGCTTAATCCATCCCTCAACCTGGCGCTGCATATAGCCTTCGGGTTTTCCCAATTGAATTAATCCGGTTGATTCAATATCCAGCCCGTGCAAGGTTACAAGATTATCGATTAAGGCTTCGGAGCTTAACCGCAAAACCTCTGGTGTTAATTGCAGCCTGGGCGCATTGGAAGCGCGCAGAATAACTCCTTCCATGCGCTCCATAATATAAAACGGGGCTTCCATTATACTCAGGTCTTCGCAAAAACTAACGGGTGTTGGTACTTTATTGTAAACGGGCTTCAATAAACTCAACACCTTAAATTCGCGTCCCATGTCGTGCGCGGATTTTATGTTTGCCCCAAATGGAGGCCTCCGTAATACGTAATCATTTGTTGCTGTTTTTAAACAATAGGTAAGGTTGGAGAAGCCACCGGAAAACTGGGTTACTTCAAGTACTTCGCCAATACCCGGACAATTTTGACTCAAATAGAGGTTTAGTTTTTGAATATTTAATTCCTCTCCCTTACGTACGTTAGTGGCTGCATCGGTTTTGTATAAACTCATATTCAGTGGGCTTACTTTTAAAGAAATTAGGATTACGATGACAGAAAAAATATTCTTACTTTCTTTTTGCTTTTACATCCAGGCCATAATTTTTCAAAATGCTTAGGGCAAGATTTTGTTTGTGTACTTCATCAGCCCCGTCCCAGATACGTGCTCCTCTTTCGTGCCGGTAAAGCGCTGACAAGATGGTGTCATCTGAAACTCCCAGGGCTCCGTGAACTTGTATAGCTCTGTCAAGTACCTTCAACATAACATTGGCTACATAAAATTTGATGGCGGATATCTGGTCGCGTACATTAGCCGCACCGTGCTTGTCAATATTGTAAGCGGTGCGTAAAACTAACAGTCGTGAGGCGTCAATCTCAACTCTGCTTTCTGAAATAAAGCCCTGTATAAATTGTTTCTCACCTAAGGCAATTCCTTCTTCAATTTCACGTGTTGCGGCATAGGCGCACATCATATCAAAAGCACGTTCGGCAATGCCTACCCACCTCATACAATGATGTATCCGGCCAGGGCCTAATCTTTCCTGTGCAAGTTTAAACCCGCTACCTGCTTCACCAATTAAATTTTCAACCGGCACCCGGCAGTCAGTAAATCTTACTTCGGCATGGCTTGCCCAGCCGCTGCCTTGTTCGCCAAACACCGGTACGTTTCGTTCAATTTTAAAACCCGGGTTATTGGTGGGCACAACTATCATACTTGCACGCTTATGGGGTAATCCTTCCGGGTTGGTAACAGCCATTACAATGGCAAAGGCGGCTCCTTCTGCACCGCTGGTAAACCACTTGTGCCCGTTTATTACAAAATCATTTCCATCTCTTACGGCTGCGGTTCCGAGTTTAACAGGGTTTGAGCCTGCATACTCCGGCTCGGTCATCGCAAAGCAACTTCTTGTTTTTCCTTCCAGTAATGGATGTAAAAACTGTTTTTTAATTGAGTCGGTGGCAAACCTGCTTAACAACTCCATATTGCCAATATCCGGCGCCTGGCAGTTAAAGGTATAATGGCCATAAAAAGGTACTGCAGCAAGGGCCTCACTTACCTGGCCAAATTCGCAGAGGCTTAACCCAAGGCCTCCTTCGTTTTTAGGTAAGTGCAATCCCCATAAACCTGCTGCTTTTACCAGCTCTCTTTTCTTTTCAAGAACTTTAGCGGTTTCGGCAAAAGGCCGGTGTAAATATTCTTTTTCCAGCGGGAGCAATTCTGTTTTTACAAAATGCTTTATGCGCGGCAGTAATTCGTTCAGGCGTTCGGTGCCAAATACTTCTTCCATATAGTTAAGGTTTGACTAAAAGTTACTGTGATATTAGTAATACCCGGTGAATGCCTGAAAATTATTTTAACCGGAAATTTATGTCGTAATGTAATTTTATACAACCTTTACATGCAAGTGCCATGCGCTAAAAAGAAAATCATCTAACCCCCAAAAATTAAATTTATGCCAAAATCAGCCACAGCCGTATGGAACGGTTCAGGAAAAGAAGGAACAGGGTATTTAACCACCCAGAGCACGGTTTTGAACAAAACGCAATATTCTTTTAAATCGCGCTTTGCTGATGGACCGGGTACTAACCCCGAAGAGCTAATAGCTGCTGCACATGCGGGTTGCTTTACCATGAAACTTACTTTTGTTTTAGGTGCTGCGGGCTTTACGCCGGATGAGATAGAAACCAACTGCGACATTACTTTAGCCGATGGGGCAATAACCAAATCTCATTTAACGGTAAAAGCTAAGGTGCCGGGTATAACCAAAGAAAAGTTTGATGAATGCGCCGCTGATGCCAAAGCTAACTGTCCGGTATCCAAAGTTTTGAATACCGATATCAGCATGGAAGCTAGTTTAGCCTGATTCCATGAGCCCTTTTCTTAAACCAATAAAGTTGTAGCCTGCGACAATTTTATTGGTTTATCGGGTTCCCAACCATGGCGATGACCAAGAGAAACCAAACGGTAAATTACTTTGTAAAATGCTCTGCCACTGTATGTTGCGTGCGTTTTTATTTTAAATTTGCAGGGCGAAATAAGGAAGTGTGTAGTTTTTTTAGTTCGCTGACCCACCAATGATGTTACATTTTATGTTCTGCTTATAGGACAAAATGTGTTTTCCTGAGAAATAAATCCTATTTTTCGCCCGAATGCCAGTTAGGACGGAATTCACGGTATTTTGAATGTTGTATGCTGGCAAAGCAATTTGCCGGATTTGAAGTAAATGGTAAATGATTTTTGAAAGATTGATTGTTCACTAGATAGACACGAATGCGGGATTTTGACTCTGGTTATTTCAACTGCCCCCCAATGCGCAATGATGCTGTTTTAAACTTCATCAGCTTGTGTGTTTTAGCGGGTGGTTTTGTTAACCCAATATCCCGTGAAAATTTAATTTAATAGTAACAATGGAGCAACGGCATTGCCTTAGCTTGCTTTTTTTATTTGTTGTAACATCTAAGTAAACCTGATGAATAATATTTTACGACTTTCCGATAAATTAGTTTCAAAGCATACTCGTATGGGAAATTTTACTTTTAAAGGCAAAACGATTTGCCTTGCTTTAGCATGGTCATTTGTGTTGGGCAGTCTGCCAACTTTTGCGCAAACAAAGGCTAAGCCAAATCAGGCGGAGGCGGAGAAATTAATAAACTCTGCAAATGCTATTTCCTTTATCGAAAATAAAGGACAATGGCCATCCGGAATCCTTTTCCACGTGGATGTTCCCGGAGGACAGATGTCGGTAACACCTGAGGGTATGTTAATGGGGCAATATGACGCCTCCAGCTTTGCGGCGGTTGAGGCATATGATATGAAGAGAGAGCAGGCTATGGCCAAAGGAAAATCCACTAAGGATTTAGGGCCCGCGCCATATATTAAGGGGCATGCCTGGAGATTCAATTTTATAGGTGGCAGCAAGGCTACACCGGAAACGATTGAAAAAGGTGGGCAAAGCAATGAGTATTTTAACTTCCTGGGTTTTAACGGAAAGGATGTTTCAACTGCATTTGGATATAACCGTATAATTTACAAAAATGTATATAAAAATATAGATGTAAAATACTATACTTCCGCAAGCGGGGCACTGGAAAATGACGTAATTGTTAAACCCGGTGCCGATGGAAAACAGGTTAGAATTGCAATTGATGGTATTGAGAATTTAAGAATGAATGATAAAGGTGAGTTGGTATTACCAACCTCAGTTGGCGATATTACAGTTACCCGGCCCATCAGTTATTTATTGGATACTGCAGGCAACAGAACTGATATTGATGTAAAATATGTTCTTACCGGAAAAAACACCCTTTCATTTAATATACCGGCATACGATAAAACCAAAACCCTGGTTATTGACCCTATTGTTATGCGATGGGCTACCTGGGTAACCAATAACTCATCTGCTGACGGACACAACCACGGTATTGATGTGGATGCTTCAGGATATATATATGTAACCGGTAAGGCTGCACAAAACCTGATAGTAACTGCCGGAGCCTTTCAGGCAAGCGATTCGGGCAGCTTTAACGTGTTTGTTGGTAAATACCAGGAACCGGCAACTCCGGGGCAACCAGGTGTCCGTGTTTGGCAAACGTATTTTGGAAGTACCAGTACAGACATACCTTATGTGTTAACTATTGGTGTAGACGGTTACTTATATATAGCAGGTACTACAAGCGGAAACCTGCATGAAAATTACGGAACGGGTTTTGCAGCAGGTACATGGACCCAGCGTATTTGTAATGACGTAATACACCAACAGGCCTTTATTGCCAAGGTTTCGCCGGCAGGTACTGGCGCTTTGGTGCGCGAGATAGGGCCAGCTAACCTTGATTGTGAGCCCGCTTTGTTTGATGTTAGGACCCTTTCAACCGGTGGTAGCAACTTTGATCTGGTTGCGGTAGGTTAGGTTACCCAAAAGAGTAACCTGCTTGACGGTGATATCCCGAAAGATTCCACCGCAACGGGTGTTGCAAAAACAGGCCTGGGTGACCAGAACGGTTTTGCTTTACGAATAACCAACGACCTGCAAACTATAAAATGGGCCAAGCAGGTTACATCTTTAAGTAATAACTCAGATGCATTTAATATCGCATTGGTTGACTCCACCGGTAATATATATGTAGGTGGTTATACCCAGGGCTCAGGGGGTATATCTTTTAACAATCCATCTTCTCAAACCGGGTTAATCGGCTCGCAGGATGGCTGGTTACTGAAGCTAAATTCAGGAGGTGCTGTTCAATGGTCGCGTTATTTTAATAGTAGCACTGCCAGCGATAACACTTCCATTCTTTGTATGGAATTTAACCAGCAGCAAACTTCGTTTGTGATTGGTGGTATTACCAGTAGTCTGGCATCAACCAACATTACGGCAGGCTCTTATTCAACTACTTACCATGGTGGTAACTGGGACTTCTTTGTTAGTTCATTACCCAAGGCAGGAACTACTACTACATGGGGAACTTATTATGGTGGTAACAATGATGAAACCAACATGATGGGTTTGAACCTTGACCAGAACAATGATGTGTACGTGCTGGGCTATTCATATAGTAAGAACCTTCCTGTGCCTAAAACTGATTACCCAGTTCAGGATTCTTCGTATGATACACAATATTCTGATGCTATTTTCTTTAAAATACACGGCGATGGAACCGCCCTCGATTATGCCACGTATTTGGGTGGCGATAGCAGCGATTATGATCCGATAGGACAGAAGGGTATTAAATTTGCTAACTGCCGGATTTACCTGGCCGTTACTTCGGAATCGCCCGATTTCCCATTAACTCAAGGTACGCTTACTGCTCAAAAACTTAGTGCAACCAATATTTTTGAACCCGTTTTGATTTCAATGGCCAATCCTCCGGATTTGTCAGGAAACGATATTACAAGTGCGCATACGCAAACCATAACCTGCGGTTCAACACCAACACAAATTACCGCCGGTATTCCCAGTTATAATATTCCAGGTATAATACGCGCAACAGTCCTTCAGGCCAACAGTACAAAAGGGGCGTACCCTGATGGTTCGGTTCCTTTGGTATTTAACTATCAATGGCAGCAAAGTACCAACCTGGGTATTACCTGGACCAATATTGCGGGTGCCACCAGCCAGAATTATAACCCGAATCCGTTGGATATTGTAGGAACAACGGAATTCAGAAGGGTTATCAACGGCGATGCCTGCGAATCTATTACAGATACTTTGGGCTTTACTATAGTATATGTAAATCCGATACTTACCAACGTGGGTAACAACGGACCCCTGTGTACCGGCCAAACGCTGGATTTAACAACGGGTGCAATTGCTGCAGGTAAGTATAGTTGGACGGGGCCTAACGGATTTACCAGTACTTTGCAAAACCCGACGATTGCAAATGTTACTACGGTGAACGCAGGTGTGTACACTATTAATGCTACCGACTCCGCAACTGGTTGTCCGGCTACTGCAGTAAACGATACTGTAATGATATACCAAACAGGTACGGCGGCAGCCGGCGTAGGCGCAAGTGGGTCAACTCTATGCGCGGGTGCTACATTAAACCTGACTTCAACTCCAACCGGAGGAACCTCGCCATATACCTATAGCTGGTCTGGCCCAGGGGCGTTTACGGCGGCTACTCAAAACCCTAACCGTGCCGGTATTACAACGGCCCAGGCAGGTACTTATGTGGTTACAATTACCGATGCGCATGGTTGTTCAGCAACAGCATCTGTTACTATCACTGTTCGCCCTTCGCCAACGGTTACGGCAGGTGGCGGTGGCAATTATTGTAATAACACTACTATCTCTCTAACTTCGAGTGGTTCCGGAGGCACAGGAACTTTAGGCTATTCATGGTCAGGGCCTTCTTCATTTACAAGCACCTCACAAAACCCAACCAGGGGTTCAGCTACAACCGCTTATAGCGGAACTTATACAGTTACTGTTAGTGATGCCAACTCATGTTCAGCATCTGCCAGTGTATCAGTTAGTGTAGATCCGGCATTCAGCGCGGCGGTTGGTGGCACTACCACTTATTGTAGTGGCAATACTATAAGCCTTACCTCTACGCCTACTGGTGGAACAAGTACTTATAGTTATTCATGGTCCGGCCCTTCGTCATTTACCAGCACAGTTCAAAACCCTACCAGGGCAAGTTCTACAACAGCCATGTCCGGTACTTACGCGGTTACAATAACTGACTCTAAGTCTTGTACTGCTACGGCCAGTGAAGGGGTAACGGTTAACCAGACGCCTTCAATTTCTTCTACGGCAACATCTAACCCAAGTACCTGTACAACAAATGATGGTAGCATTACCCTAAACGGGCTCAATAATGCCACTACATATAGCGTTACCTATACATTTAATGGAACAGCCCAAACCCCGGTTAACATAACCTCTAATGGTTCCGGCCAGGTGTTGTTATCCGGACTTGCACCTGGTACCTACTCTAATATATTTGTTACACTTACTTCTTGTCCTTCCACATCGGTTGGGCCTTTTACATTGGTGAATCCATCAGTGCCGGCAGCACCTACTGTTGGCAGTAACAGCCCGGTTTGTACCGGTAACACCATTAACCTTACTGCCAGCGGTGCAGCAGGTAACACTTACAACTGGACAGGACCTAATAGTTATACTTCTACTGCGCAAAACCCGGCGATTACAAATGCAACACTTGCAATGGCCGGAAGCTATTGTGCAACGCAAACCGCTTTAGGTAGCTGCGTTTCTCCGCAAGCTTGCTTAACGGTGGTTATAAATCCGGCACCGGTAATTTCAAGCGCGGTAGGAACCAACCCAACAACCTGTGGTGGCTCACAAGGCTTTATTACTTTAAGCGGACTTGGTGCAAGCCTGAGTTATTCAGTGTCTTATACATTAAATGCTACTGTTGTTGGGCCAACTAACCTGACATCAACAGCTGGTGGCCAAATCACTATTTCAGGCCTGGCTGCGGGTAGTTATTCAAATATTACAGTTGGCATTGCAGGTTGTTCAAATGCGGTATTCGCAGGTCCTGTTGTATTATCAAATCCAACTCCGCCGGCAGCCCCTACTGCCAGCAGTAATAGCCCGGTTTGTGTTGGAGGTACTATAACCTTAACTGCAACCGGCACTGCCGGTGCAACCTTCTTCTGGACATTCCCGGATAGCGCAGGAAGAGGCGGTAACCCAAATCCTATAAGCAGGACTAACGCTACATTAGCTATGGCCGGTTCTTATACGGTAACTCAAACAGTTAATAATTGTACTTCTTCACCCAGTGCGGCTACTACTGTAGTTGTTTATCCATTGCCTACTATTACCAGCACAGCGAGCAGCAATCCAACAACCTGCGGTGGTACACAAGGTACGATTACGCTTAGCGGCTCAATTACTGCGCTTGCCAATTATTCAGTTACTTATAGCTTTAACGGAACGCCTCAAAGCGCAGTAGTAATTGCGGCTAACGGCAGCTCACAAATTGTAATTACCGGCCTTGGTGCAGGTTCTTATACCAACTTTGCAATTAAACTGGTTACCACAGGTTGTTCCTCAGCAACATATCCGGGCCCTGTTACTTTAAGCAATCCTTCAACGCCAGGGGCGCCAAAAGTTTCAAGCAACAGTCCGGTTTGTTCGGGCAATAGCATTGTACTTTCAGATAGCGGAGCAGCAGGTGCCACCTTTAACTGGACCGGCCCCCTAAGCTATTCTCAAAGCACCAGTGCAGCTACGCTTACTATTACCAGTTCAACCACCAGTATGTCGGGCAGTTATTGCGCAACACAAACAGTGGCTGGTTGTGTTTCAGGTTCAGCTTGTACCACCGTTACGGTTAATCCTACACCGGTTATATCTTCAACATCAAGCACCAATCCTACCACTTGCGGTGGAACGAATGGAACCATTTCTTTAACCGGTTTGGCGGCAAGCACTACTTATACTGTCAACTATACATTCAATGGCACTGCTCAAACGCCGGTAAATATAGCCTCCAATGCAAGCGGCGTATTAACAATTACCGGATTAGGAGTTGGCGCTTACACTAATATATATGTAACCCTTGCCGGATGTCCTTCAACACCGGTATCTGGAACTATCACTCTTACTAATCCAAGTTCGCCTGGTACCCCAACGCCTGGCAGCAATACACCTGTTTGTTCGGGTAATGCATTAACACTAAGTGCGGTAACGGTGACCGGAGCTACCTACAGCTGGACCGGCCCGTTAGGTTATACAAGCACTACACAGAATCCAACTGTAAGCGCTCATGCAACAACTGCTATGGGAGGGTCTTATTGTTTAACTGAAACTGTTGCAAATTGCCCTAGTCCGCAAGCTTGTACTACTGTTGTGGTTGATACTACACCGGTTATTATTTCAACTGCAAGCAGTAACCCTACTACCTGCGGTGGCACAAACGGCAGCATTACCTTAAATGGATTAACCGCTAATACAACTTATTCAGTTAATTACTTCCTTGGAGGTGTAGCTCAGGGTCCTGTAAACATTACTTC
>CAISWS010000026.1 GCA_903889265.1 uncultured Bacteroidota bacterium | reverse complement strand
TAATTGCGGTAGGATGTTATGGCTATATGCAGTTAAGAAAAAAGGAAATTGCCTGATAGTTTATAATAGTTATACGAACCTTTAAATTTCGCTAAATAGACATGGTTAAAGCCATGTCTATTTTTATTTTACCTAACCATTATTGTATGCAAAAATCCGAAACGGCCAAAGGAGATAAGCGCAGTGCAAACCTTTTTGTGCTGAATATGATTATTATTTACCTGCTGTGGAAGGCGTTTGCATATTTTGTAAAGCACAATACCGGCGCGGCCCATGAAACATGGAATAAGATAATTCAGTTTTTAGGGGTGATTTATGCCACGGTAACAAGCGCTGTTTTGAATGCGTTTGGGGAAACTACCGTGCAAACCGGAATAGGTGTCCTTTTTCCGGTGGAGAATAAAATAGTTTACGTGGAAGACCATTGCCTGGCAATACCGGCAACGGTTATATTTATTGGCAGCATTTTATCATTTACGGGCCAATGGCAAAATAAGCTGTGGTTTATACCCATGGGAATTGTGCTGATAATATTGATAAACCTTACACGCCTTGTTCTTTTGTGTTACACTTTTGCCCATTTCCCGAAGCCATTTTACGATATTAACCACTCGCGGGTGTATGTTATTATTACCTACAGTCTTATCTTTTTGCTGATTGTATGGTGGATGAAGCGGTTTTCGGGTTTACAGGGAAACCGGGTTGGATAAGAATTTTAGGTTTACAATTAAGCTTTAAAAAGGCTTTATGGAAGATGACGAGATACCATACTACCAGGAGGTGCGTGAAGAAGGAGATGGCCTTATAAATAAGCTGAGAAGGATATTTACCTCATCGCTGCTGTTTATTCTTGCATTTATTACGAGCGATTTGCTGCTACAGCTTTTTACTGCGTGGCTTTCCGTTACTTTAAAATATACCATAAAATTTTCTTACAACCAGGTAAGAGTATTTCCGTGGGATTATCATTACTGGAGCCGAACTAATATTGTAATCATTTTTTTATTTGCGCCTTTAATGTGCCTGGTACTGGGTTTGATTGTTTTTAACCTGCTGCGGATTTATACCAACTGGGCAAACGTTTCGCGTATCTTTTTCTTTTGGCTGGCAGTATGCCTGGTTAATTTGGTACTAACGCATGCCTTGCTTTCGCCGCTGGGTTCACCTATGGACCGCAATAATGGCCTTTACCAAACCTTTGCAGTAGTTGGTATATTTTTATGGATTAACCCGGCCCTGATGACTGTGGTTTCAATTGGCTCGCTGGTTTCAACTTTGCTTTTAGGGGTGATTTTACGGAAAGAAGTGATGCGCTATAGTTTTTCGAAAACGCTGATAGATAAAAAGCAGGGTATGGATATTGTGGTGATACAGGTTTTTGTATTGCCAATACTTGCGGGCAGCCTTCCTTTGTTATTGTTATGCACCCCGGTAGGTTTTTTTACAACAGTTATGCAGATTGCTAACCTTGGCATTTTGTCCATAGGCATATTTATTATGAACTCCATAGGCACGGCTAATGTGCGCTGCATTAAAAGCGATGTGCTAAATCATTTTCCAATTATAGAACTGGCAATTTGTGTATCGGTATGGGTGACGGTGTTTTTGTTTTTTAAATAGTGGAGCCCCCTTCAAACCTCCCGTCGAAAGGAGACTTAATGCAAGCAGCCTCCTCACCTAAATCCTCTCCGAAGGAGAGGATTTGAATGCAAATACAAGAGAGGCCTCACTGCTTTACAACCTCCTTGACGTTCACCTCTCCATCCACCATCACCTCAACTAAATAAACGCCGTTGGGCAGGTAGCTTAAATCAAGCATTTTGGTGTAGGTGGGGCTTAGGTTGGTTTCGTTTTGGGCGTATACGGTTTGGCCTGGGAGGTTGCAGATGCTGAAATCCGCCTGTTTAAGGTTTTGCTGGGCGAGGGTGATATCTAACTCGTTTGTAAAGGGGTTGGGGTAGGCGTTGAATTGGAGTTTGGGAGTTATTTCGTTTATGCCGGTGGGTTCATTACAAAATTTAAGTATCCGGTAATCATCTGTTGTATTGGTTACGTCCCAGTTGGGTTGGGTTTTATAGCCACCGATACCCGAAACGGAAGCTGCCGCAAACGCATAGCAATTATCGTTTACCTGAATTGCATAACCTCCATTATTAACTGGAGTTAAAATTGTTTTATCCCATTGCTTTTTAAAAATTAGTTGGGCTTGAACGAATAAGCTTAGGATGCAAAGAAAAAACGTTAATGCAATCGTTTTCATAATTACAATTTAACCAATTTACCTGTAAAATTTTGACCTGATGTTGATTTTGCTTTATCAAAGTTTAAATAAGCAGAATTGACACTATTTTATGAATTAGTTTATTGATAATCAATATTTTAAATTCAATTATGGCAAAATGGGTTTACACTTTTTTGTTAAAAACGGCCAGTGTAAACAAATAAATAATTGATTTTGAGGTAGTTGATTTTTAAAAATGGCCAAAAAGTGTAAACAGGTGTAAACCCATTTTTAAGGGTGGGTGAGGGATTTGGGGTAAGACAATGGGATGTAATCCCTGGAAAGCCTTCTGCACAATACTGCGGGATAAACTCCACGAGGTTTCCGCGGGGGGGGCGCCTGATGTTCTTTTTATATCACTCTGGTTTAATCGGCCTTTACAAACCGGCGGTTTACCACCGTTTTGTTATGCTGAATGCTTAGTATATGTACACCGGCGCTGAGGGCGGAAATATCGAGGGGAAAGGTATTTTCGCCGGGTTGCAGGTGAACGGTTCGCTCAGATTCTTTTTGGCCAAGGAGGTTGAAGGTAAGCAGGTTCCAATCGCTGCCACTGGCCTGGCTGGTAATGCTTACATTAAGCTGGTTTTGTACAGGGTCGGGGAATAGTGACAATAACTCAACGCCGGCCTCATTAATGCCAGTTGGGTACAGGGTTATTACCTGGGATACCGTATCGGAGCATTGTCCGTTTGATTCTATCATGGTAACGGTGTAGCTGCCCGACGCGGCGTAATTATGCGATACATTTAACTGGTTGGAACTTGTTCCATCGCCAAAATCCCAGCTACAGGCAGTTACACCTGCGCCTGCCCAAAAGCTAACGTTGGTGCCGTTTGCCGCCTCGTTGATGAAATTGTTATTGCCGCCAATAACAGTTACCGGCACTACGGTTGTGGTTGTGGTACATCCCGGTTGTTGCAGTTTCCAATTATAGAAGAAATAGTAGTATGAGTTTCCGGCATCTGAATTGGTAAGGGTTATTGTTCCATCGGAAGAAGTATATGGATATGCTGCACCTGAATTATTGCGGTACAGGTAATCGTAACCGCTTATAGCGAGTTTTAACCCTTTTTCGGCGGGAAGAGAGAGATTGAGGGTTATGGTACTTTGGCCTGCAGGGATATTTAATGTTACTGAGTTGATTATATTTCCGAGGGAGTCCTTGAGGTTGATAGTTCGGTTACCGGCTGAATCGGCGTATACATCAACCGTTTCTAAAACCTGGGGAACAGTGCAGTTAAAAAAGAGCCCATGTTCGTTGGTGCTAGTGAAATACCCTCCGCCGCCCAGGGTGTTATCAACCGGCCCTACAGTATTTGCCGGAGGTGCGAGAACTGAATACACATAATAGTTAACATTGCCATTAAGCACTGGGGTTGTAAAAGTTGTACCCGTGTTAACCAGGTTGCCACCGGTGGGTGCATCGTACCATTGTATTGAACCGGTACCGCTTCCGGTAAGTATGGCCGAGTTGCCAGCGCAAATACTCTGCCCCGCAATTACAGGGGCCCGATCGGTAATCTGCACGGCCTGATTTCCTAAAACAGAGTCGGCTCCGCAGTTATTATATGAAGACAGTTTTACATTGTAAGAACCATACGCAGTGTAGGTATGAACCGGGTTAAATGCGGTGTCGGTTGTTCCATCGCCAAAGTCCCACAAGTAGTTAAGGCCGTTTGCACTGAGGTTACTGAAGGGTATAGCCGCAGGAATGGCGCAATCCAGAGTTGTATTTGCATTAAAGGCCGCGGTTACCAACGGCGTTACGTTAATGGCTACTGTGGCGTATCCTTTCACTCCTGAACTATCGGCTGTAACAGAATAGATAGCATTAGAGGACAGATTGACCAGCGTGGAAGCGCAGGTTGGGCAGCTTAATCCCTGAATTGGTATCCATGAATAAGTGGCTGATGCAGGGCCATGGGCGGTAAGTGTAGTGCCTGTGCCAGGGCAGAGCGATTGATTTGCTGCCGCGGCAGTTACATTAACCGGCGATATGGGCTCAATACCGATTAAAGCGGCCTCACGATCGTCAAAATTATACTGACCCGCATCCAGATTACCTACAGCGAAATAACCATCGTTTTGTCCGCTCCAGCCCCAATTCATATGCAGATTGTTATCATCATCGTAACCATCGCAAACCCAGGTATGGCCGGCGCCACCATTGATATCATCACCCTCGTACTGCACCACCCGGCTATTGATTAGTTCGTTTTCGATGAGATTAATAAAATCTGACTGGCTGTAATTTACTTTAACAATGCCCTGAATTGTATTGGGATTATATCCAAA
Organism: uncultured Bacteroidota bacterium; assembly: GCA_903889265.1. GTDB lineage: Bacteria > Bacteroidota > Bacteroidia > Chitinophagales > LD1 > Bog-950. Next base: position 16,282 of record CAISWS010000026.1, on the reverse strand, counting down.
ATAGTTAACGTAGGCATACTGTGAGCATGGAGCATTGGGGCCATTAGTTTCAGATTGAAGCACCAGGGCACCGCTGCCACCCTGGTTGTCATCGCCATAATCCATAGCAACACTAACGCCACAATCGTACATCAAACGGGCAACTGCATTGTTGGGCGAATTTATTGCAGGGGGCATTTGTGCCCAATAAAAAGTGGTGTCGAAGTTTGCCGATTGTGTTCCATAATTATTTGTACAAGCAGGCGGAGCATCTGTATAGGAATAAGACCCCTTGCCATGTGCAGGATATGCCCAAAACTTCATTATCTGTGCCATAGCGGTTGCTACACAACCTGTTGCGGCCTGTTGCTGGTCTGTATTGTTATAAGGGCAAAGGGCATTGTAGAACGGTTCCTGGTCCCAGGCGGTGCTTAACAGGGGGCTAATACCTCCGTTACGTGAGACTACGGGATTAAGGCCGTTTAAATATGAATACCATAAATGCGCAATCCGGGTATTGGCCTGAATATTCAGCAGGGTGCTTTTGTGTATGCGGGCTGCCACATGGTTCATCCAATAATTAATCCCCGTGGGGTACAAAGGGTTTAGTTTGAAGTTAGTCTCGTTTGAATAACCGAGTATGGGTACAGTAATATCGTTTCCAGATACAATTACAAAGCCCTTTAGCGGGGTAATGTCAAAAACGTAAAAATCAACGGTATTGTCGCCTTCAGTGCGGGTGTATTTTAAGGTCGCAGTAATGGCGGTTTGTCCGCTGAGGCCCGAAACATTGAAAAAGTTAACTGCCACAGTTTGTGCGGTTTGCACACTTACCCCAGCTGCTTGTACCATACAAAACAGAAAAAATGCCAATAGCAATAAAAGATGCTTCTTCATCCGTAATTTTAATTCTGAATCTCAGGTGTTAATATACTCAAACTAGTCCATTTTGGCAACTGGGTTGCCCATTGCTTCGGCAGCAAAAATACTTTTAGCCGGCTTAATGTTAATAGATGGTTATGCAGAAAGGATAAGATAAGGGTTTGCGGCTACTGGTTGACAGCGCAATCTGACCCCTTTTCGGATATTTATACCATGAAAATGCCTACGGTTGGCAACTATTTATATAAGTTAAACTATCGCTCTTTACCTTTGTCATAATTTATGATGAATGGATTTAAAGGCGTTTGGGTGCTCATATTACTGTTGTTTGCCTCTAATACCCTATGGTGTCAGGCGATAACTGACTCCATTCCATCCTTTATTAACTTCGATTCACTCAGCCTTGACGACAAGGCTTTGCTGACCAAATACAAAGACGTTTTTGAGGACGACTTCCATGATTTTCTGGACATTTTCAACGATTCGCCCAAAAGTAAAATTGATACTACGGTTTATGATATGGACCGTAGCTCGCACGTTGAGGTAGGTCTGGATTTTGTTAGCAGTAACCTTATCAACGGCCGCTTAACGGGCATAAGCGGAGTGGCTTTTAATCCTTCAGTATCCTACTATCATAAAACCGGACTATACTTCAGTATTTCGCCTGGCTTTTATACTGACCCTGCTATTGTAAAAGCCACAGATGTTCCGTTGGTAAACCTGTCGGCGGGATATCAGCATACTTTTTTTAAGCGATGGTTTTTGGGTGTGGGGTATTCGCGTAGTATATTAACCTATGGGAGTACCGTTTCGCGCCGTTTACTGGATAATACCCTGAGCCTTTCAACCTCGGTGGATATCTGGAAACATATTATCATTGGCGCAGGCGGAGATATTTACTGGAGCAGTATTCACAGCCGGTTGCTGCCTGAAACCGAGAAGTTTTCATCGCAGATTGTGCTGAATGTGCGTAAGGAATTTTTCATTTATAAATTTATTGGTGCCAAAGTATTTACTATTACCCCAGCACTTAATTTTTACTTTGGAGACGACAACAGGGCCATTTCAAAACAATTAGGCTCTACCGAAGTAAAAGGCGACAGCGCGACAAAAAAGCAAATCACAAAAGTTATTGCTAATAATTATTTCGGTTTCTTGGATATTGAGCCGTCCGTAGCTATAGAATGGCGGATACGCAACCTTGATATTTATGCCACACCAACACTTGCCATTCCTTTCAATACACTTGACACCAAAACAGATAACCGGACGCTTAATCCGAAAATTTATCGGTTTTATATACAGGCAGGTATTAAGTACCTGTTTTGTGTAAGGAAAAAGAGAAAAGCAAATAAGGCCTCAGGTGTAGTGAAAGATACCCTGAACGTTTACTAGGTTTAAATTCAGTTTAAAACTCCGGCTTTATGCCTGCCTTTTGTTTGTCAGGGTTCAGGTCAAATGAAAAGAAGCCCATGGATAACCCCGCCCGTAAAAACAGCATGCTTTCTTCAAAGTAAACATTGTAAGGGTCGCTGCCGAAGTAGCCGGTTTGCAAAAATAATCCGGCGAATGAAACGCCGGGTATGCGGGCGGAGAATGTAACAGTTGCATTTAGCCGTTTAGTTATATCATATTCTTTCGCCCTGCTCAGGTTATAAATTGAACCTGTGTTAAGATCGTAATCCCAGATGTAAGTGAAATTGGCATATACCCGGAATATTTCTTTTCTGACAGGGTGGTTTACAGGGGTTTTAGTTTTTTTATCGCGGCTCAAAACATAATCCTGGTAATACGGGGCCCATATAAATCCTATTTCGCCCGTAGTGCGGTACTTGCCATACAAATGGTAATTGGTCATATCCGGGTTGAGGCTTGATTTGGGGCTTAATTGGAATGAGCCGTTCCAGTAATAACTATATGTAGCAGCAGTGCGCGTGGTATTACCAATGGACACTTTTTGTTTATCATCGTTTTTTACCTGGCCATTTTTAATTCCCCCGTAAATAAATTCGTAAATAACCAAATCTGAAAAGTCGCCATTATAGCGATTCCAGTAGCCCTGAGGCGTAAAGTGAATGCCGTCCTGCCCATTAGAATGATGAAATATTTTTAAGGCGAAATAATGTTTTGCTTTGTTTTCGGGGCGGTTCCAAAACCAATCGGAAGTAATGAGAAAAGAAATGCCGGGCATAAAGGAAGGCGTTCGCACAGGAGAGGAGGAATCACCTTTAGCCGGGTCGTTCTGTAAAATGCGCACGGTAATATCAGGATGCAGTTGAAAGGCAAAATAAATACCGTGGTGAGGGATATGGCACCACTTGCCACCAATGGGAACCGGCGTGTTAAAAATGCCATCCATAATAAAAGGCTTTTTTTGCCAGCTGCGGGGTTCAACATAATTTAATTCACTGTATGCCGACAGCGTGCTGACATCGGCAAGTATGGTTGTAGTTTTAAAAAAATCAAGACTTGTAGAACGCTCATCAAGTACCCTTTCAACACGTTGTGCGCTATCTTCAGGTAATACGTTTTTTTGCGACACCTGGCCATTTAACGCGGGAGATGAAATTAAAAGCAGCACCAGTAAAGTCATTCGCATGGCATGTAAGTTAGCAGGTTATATGGTAGGGGCGCTTATAGTTTCGCTTTCATAGCAACAAAGAAGGCGCAGTTTTACCATAAAAAAAGCCCCTCAGATATTCTGAAGGGCTTTTGTGTTTCGGTTAAGTTCTATTTAGAAATGGCTGATAATTTCATCGCCAAACTCGCTGCACTTAATTTCAGTAGCGCCTTCCATTAAACGGGCAAAATCGTAAGTAACGCGTTTGTTGTGGATAGCGGCTTCCAATCCTTTGTGAATAAGTTGAGCTGCTTTATCCCAACCTAAATATTCAAACATCATAGCACCTGAAAGAATTACCGAGCCCGGGTTTACTTTATCAAGGTCGGCATATTTAGGGGCGGTGCCGTGTGTAGCTTCAAATATAGCATGGCCGGTAACGTAGTTGATGTTTGCACCGGGTGCTATACCAATACCACCTACCTGCGCAGCTAATGCATCGCTCAGGTAATCACCGTTCAGGTTCAACGTAGCTATTACATCAAAATCTTCAGGGCGGGTTAATACCTGTTGCAGAGTGATGTCAGCAATTGAATCTTTAACTATCAGTTTGCCAGCATGCTCGGCCGCTTTCATTTCTTCGTTAGCCTTAGCTTCTCCGTGTGCTTTCTTTGTTTTTTCCCAGGTGTTCCAGGTATAAGTTTTATCGGCAAATTCCGTTTCGGCCAACTGGTAACCCCAGTCGCGGAAGGCGCCTTCGGTAAATTTCATGATGTTACCCTTATGAACTAATGTTACTGATTTACTCTTATTTAAGAGCGCATATTCAATAGCCGAACGAATCAAGCGTTGAGAACCGATTTTAGAAACGGGCTTAATACCCACACCTACCATAAGTTCAGGGTCATTATCTTTCAGCTTTGCAGCTTTTAAATATTCCTTCCCTTTTTTCTTATCGCTAAAACGAATCTTTCCAAAATCCTTTTCGAACGTCTTCTTTATAAATTTAAGCACTTTAAGTGCGTCTTCGCTGCCTGCTGCATATTCAATACCTGCATAGATATCTTCTGTGTTTTCGCGGAAGATTACCATCTTAACTTTTTCAGGGGCCTTAACCGGACTTGGTGTACCTGCATAATAGCGCACAGGGCGAAGGCATACATAAAGGTCAAGTATTTGACGTAATGCTACGTTCAAAGAACGTATACCACCACCAACTGGTGTGGTAAGCGGACCTTTAATGCCTACCAGGTATTCTTTAAATGCATCCAAAGTCTCATCAGGTAGCCAGCTTCCGGTTTTGTCGAAGCTTTTTTGGCCTGCCAATACTTCTTTCCATTCAATTTTCTTTTTGCCTTTGTATGCATGCTCCACTGCTGCATCCAATACACGCACTGAAGCGTGCCATATATCCGGGCCAGTTCCATCGCCTATAATAAAAGGAATAATAGGATTTTCAGGAACCTTCAACTTACCTCTGCTTATTGTAATTTTTTCTGCCATAAGATGTTTATATTGATTGTTTTAAAAATTCCGAGCAACAAATTTATCCGAATTTACAAGAACCCAAAATCTATTCGCTTTCGGGCTAAGTGGCGCAATTTCGGCAAATAAACATAATAACCGGGCCTTTTTTCATGATTTAGATAAGGTTTAATGTCCGCAAATTGCTTTTTAGGTCATTTTACAGCCCACTACCTTCATTATTTACCGACTACTTCAACACCGGCAAAATAATCCCGCTCACATTCCCCGCATTATGATAAACGCTGATAGCAGATTTAATAAAATCACCATCCTTAGCATGATATATATCCTCAAACTTCTGCGGGTTACGGTCAACCAAAGGAAACCAGGTGCTTTGTATCTGCACCATAATGCGGTGGCCCTTTTTAAAAGTGTGGGCAGCATTGCCCAGGTCGTATTTTACAGTTTCTATTTTGCCTGGTACAAAAGGCTCAGGCTTTTCGTAACTGTTCCTGAATTTGCCGCGCATAATTTCCATTCGTACGGGCATCTGGTAACCCGCCATCGGGTATTGGTAGCCGCTATCGCCGGGGCTTTCAATATGCTCCTCGTTGTATGATGAATCATCAGGAAAAACATCAATCAGCTTCACTATAAAATCTGCATCGGTAGTACTGATGGAGGTTTTCAGGTCGGCTATGATGCTGCCGGTTACAGTAATATCTTCTGTCAGAGAATCAGTTTCAAAAACCAGCACATCGGGCCTGCGGGCGGCAAAGCGCTGGTCGTCGGTCATATACTTTCTGGTGCGGGCAAATTGCACTTCTTCGGCATAAGGTACTGGTTTAGCCGGGTCGCTTATATATTCGTCGAAGCCTGTTGTGTTGCCAGGTTTGGTAAAGCTAAGTTTGCCATTGTTCTGCAGGTATAATTCCTTATCCTGTTTTCCGGCGGGTGGCCACTGGTCAAAATTTCTCCACTCATTCGCGCCGGTAATGAATACAGTTGCTTCGGCCAGGTTAAAGCTATCGGCTTTGTTTTTCAGAAAGTGATTAAAAAAAGGCAACTCAATATTTTGCTGATACCACAAGGAAGTTTTACTGCCAAAATAAACGTTGCCCAAATGTTCCCCTTCATCCCGTGCCCACTGCCCGTGGAACCAGGGGCCTTCCACTATTTTATTAAACGCTTTACCGGGGTTATTTTGTTCCGCCGCCATATACGAATGCCATGCGCCCCAATTATCTTCAGCATCAAAAAGGCCACCCACCCAAAGCATAGCAGGTTGTAAATTTTTTGTTGCCTGCCGGGCGTCGCGTTCCTTCCACCAGGCATCATAAGTAGGGTGGTTCATCAGGTCGAGCCAGAATTTGATACTATCGCCACACAACTTTGTTAAGTTAGGTAAGGCCCCTTCGTTTAAATAGAAGTTGTAATTATCATGGTCAGGATAACCTACAGTGCGGGCGGGTTCGGAAGTTGGTGCCGGGTGTGGTGCATCAAAACCAAAACCCAGCGCCGATGAAAAATCAAAATTATCCATCACAAAAAAAGCGCCGTTGTGCGGGTCGTCATCTCCAATAAACCAATTGGTAACCGGTGCCTGCGGGCTAACTGCCTTTAGCGCCGGATGATTGCTGGCCGCCGCCATGGTTGAATAAAAGCCTGGATACGATATGCCAAATACACCCACGTTACCATTGTTGTTTGGAATGTTTTTTACCAACCAGTCAATGGCATCGTAGCTATCGGTGGTTTCGTCAATGGCCGTTTTTGTTTTTGCATCTGCGCCGGGGCTTAACGGCCTTATGTTTACGTAATCACCTTCGCTCATCCAGCGCCCGCGCACATCCTGTATTACCATGATGTATCCTTCTTTTAAGTAGGCTTTTTTATAATTTTTCCAGAATGGGTAATATTTGCCGTCACCATAAGGTACACAGGAATAAGGAGTGCGCAGCATTAATATTGGGTGCGTTTCGCCATTATCTTTAGGTGAATAAATGGAGGTAAACAATTTTATCCCATCGCGCATGGTAATGTATACTTCCTGCTTGCTGTAGTGCTGAACAACCCACAGCGAATCAATTTCCTGGGCATTTATAAACAGGGGTAAAGCAAATAATAGTAATATCAGGTGTTTCATTAGCGCAATTTTCACAATATAATTTAGGCTCAAAGCGCGTTAAGAATAACGCTTTTTTAGCTTACCATAAAAGCGGCTTCTGGTTGTTAAAAATGTGGAGGAAAATTCGCTGCCGGTATTTGCTTCACTGAATAAAATCAAAGGATGTGAAAAGCGTTTATAAATTGGTTAAAACAACGCATTGCAGATGTAAAGTGCCATGGGCTTATCAAATATTATCTATACTGTCCGAGAAAAAAAATAGGGGAGGCCGAAGCCGCCCCATTTTTATAGCTTAGAAGTTACCACACTTTTAAAGCTATGAACCAAAGTAATAATTTTGTCGGACAGCACATATTTGCACAGATAACCACCTTATGCAGCCGTCAGGAACTATCGGCAGCAATTCTTGCGGCTAAAGCCGACCGTTATTATAAGCATCTGCGCTGTTACGAGCACTTTATCAGTATGCTTTACTGCGTAGTTTCAGGATGCACCAGCCTTCGGGAGATTGTTAGCGGACTTGGCGTGGCACAGGGCAAACTCAATCATTTGGGGATAGGCTATGTTCCGCCCCGAAGCACATTAAGTGATGGAAACAAGAACCGTCCTGCCCATGTATTTAAAAGCATCTATCAGCACCTTTACCAAAAACACAAGCCATCTTTGTCGGACAGCACCCTGCCCAAAGCGGTGGTTCAGAAGTTGTTTTTAATGGATTCCACTGTATTCGGGCTGTTTAAAGCAATCCTTAAAACGGTGGGCAGGCATAGTGATAACGGAAAGAAAAAGGGCGGGATAAAAAAGAATACTGTTATAGAGGGATCTTCCCTGATGCCCTGTTTCATTCAGTTTAGTGCCGCTGCTGACCATGACCAGCAGGTGTATAAAGCCCTTTCATTGCCTGAGGGCTCATACATTGTATTTGATAAGGGATACAACAACTACCGGCAGTTCGCTTCTTTCTGCGGGCAGGGCATCCGCTTTGTTACCAGGCAAAAAGAGAATGCCGTTTTTCAGGGTGAGTATGAATGCCTGCATGATGCCCATACGCCTAACCCCGATATTTTAAAAGAAGAAACCATTCTTCAGTCTTATAAAGATGACAACGGGGAGCAAAAAATACTGCGGCTCAGACGTATTGCCTGGTGGGATGAGAAAAGAGAAGTGCTATATGAACTTATCACCAACGACTTTCTTCTGGAAGCTATTGTTATCGCTCAGATATATAAATACAGGTGGCAGATTGAGTTGTTCTTTAAAAAGCTGAAGCAAAACTTTCCACTTCAATACTTTGTAGGCGATAACCAGAACGCTATTGAGATACAGATATGGTGTGCATTGATTGCCTTACTGCTCCTGACCGTGATACATCAGAGGAATAAATCCAGAATTGCTTTTACCGTCTTTGTCTCTATCCTCAGGTTGCATTTGTTTAATTACATCGCTCTGAAAGAATTATTACACGAATACCAATCAAAAAGAGGGAAAGCACCTCCAAACACTAATTTATCACTGTTTAATTCGGGGTAGCCCCCTGCTTTTCACTTTTTCATCCAATTTGAACACTTTCATAGGCAATAGTTGTAATGAAAAAATATTTTTTTACTTTTATCGGAAAATATAGATTTATAATATGTTTTCTGGTTCTTTTGCGTACCGGTTTTTTAACTGACTTTATTTACTACGCAAATAAGGTACTTTATTTTTGTAATCCTGATTCCCGGGCTTTATTCGTTTTTACCAGGCAACTCAGTTGGTTTTTTTATTATTTCAGAATAGGTTGCATGGCTATAGGGGGTATTGGGGCCTACTTGTTATTTTATAATAAGGAAGAAGTTTTATCCCTTATTTATAAAAAAAGTACGCAGGTTTTTGCCTACGCCTTTGTGTTTTATATGTTCGCCAAAGGGCTTGATTTGTGCCACGAATTTTATGCGTTCTTTTTTATCCTTATTATTCTCAATCTGGCTGCCAATAAGCAAACAATTATAAATCTTGAAAACCCCGTTTTTAACTACCTGGGCAAAATATCATACGGTATTTACATGTATCACATGATTGCCTTAACCATTGCTATCAAATCCGTGCAAATGTTTGACCCTACAATAACCGGAATATTTTCAAATGGGTGCTATTACCTGCTCTGCTTTATATATACTATAATGATAAGCTCTATTTCCTATTATCTTTTCGAAAACCAATTCCTAAAACTGAAAGAGGTGTTTGCCAATATAAAGAGTGTCAGTTAACAAAATCAAGGCACCGAAAAGTCTCTATCGCATAATTTTATTTTAATTAAGGCTGTAAATAAAGCGGAAGCTATGGTTACGGATGACCGATACCAGGGGCGACAGGATAATAAGAGAGTCGCAATGCTTTACCTGTCTGCTACTATATAATGCTACATCGCCTGTGATATTTAACCGGAAGGGAGTTTTTAGCAGCTGCATGGGGCATATTTGGTTACGTTGGCAAATCTCGCTATCATTATAAATTAATTTTGTGCAAATGTATGAACACAGATTTGGCCGAATTATTTAAGATGAAAATTAAGCTGCAAGACGGGAACAGGATTCAGGCACTTGTATTTATATTAATTGCACTTTTGTTTAAGGTGTTCTTTTTCGTGGTTTCAATGAAAAGCAACAATGTCACCTTTGCAAAAATGTATTTATTAAGAGGTGACGCCCTGGTTTATAGTGCTTTTTGCGAAAACTTTTATCAAACTGGCCAGCATTTTATAAGATTTTATGGATATACGGATTTGACATACCGGATGCCTAATTTTGTTTTTATCTACTATCCTCTCAGACTGGTGCTTAGTCAGCAAATGACGTTGAACGGTGTTATTATATTTCAAATTCTCTTGTCCGCTGTTTCTAATTATTTTCTTGCCCGCATTGCTTTTTTTGTTTTTAAAAAGGATATTTTTTTTTATTCAACTTTTATTCTTTACTGTTTATCGTCTTTTCTCCCCCGCTGGAATTGCTATTTATATACTGAAAGCATAAGCACCTCATTATTAATTATATCAGTTTATCTGTTGTTTATTGGCAAGAAACAGCAATCTGTAAAGCTGTTGTTTTTATCTGGCTTATTGATGGCTGTATGTATTTTTTTCAGAGCATTTATGGGTGCAATATGGGCTGGTTCGCTATTATACCTTTTAGTTTTACCTGAAACTATACTTCAGCGGTTAAAACTTTTAATTGCCTACGCTTGCTTCTTTATTTTGCTTGATTCTTTATGGGTAGGTAGAAACTATCAGAAAACGGGTGGGTTAGTTGTTTTTGATACAAGCCATTTTTGGTATGATAAAATTAACTATAAATCTGAGCGGTGTTTTGTATATTTTTTAAAGGCTTATGGATTTGACCTTATTGATTGGGAAAAGAATTATCCGTGTACATGGTTTTTAACTGATGAGCAGGCAGCTATTAAAGGTACTACCCGGCCGGGAGATGATATCTTTCCGCAAAGAACATTTTACAATGACCTTAACATCGATTCATTAAAATATGCACGGGCTAACCTTATTTATGTAAGATCTGATACCGCTGTGGCGTCTAAAACGCGCAGCTATTATGATATGGAAGCCTGCAGGATGTTTAATAAATTTATACTTGCAGCCCAAACCATCAGACCCTGGGACTACTATATTTTAAACAGGGTAAGGGCAACATTCAGGCTTGTAAATCAATACAAAGGCACTGCGCTTAAATCGATGAAATACCCATTTAATGTTGTTTTCGTTTTTATGGACTATTTTATCAACTACTTTGTTATTATAGGTGGTATTATCGGTAGTTTCATTATACTACTCAGCAATGGACGAAGCCGCGAATTATATTTTGTCATTTTTATCCCAGCCTTTATCATTTTCTTTTTTGGCATGGTATTAATGGAAGTAGAACCCAGATATCTTGCCACAGCGTATCCTTTTCTGCTTGTTATTAGTGTGGCTGCTTCTTTAAAACTGGTTGAAAAGAAATGTGCCGGGCCTTTATTTTTATTTTCAGCAGTTGTGTTTGCCCTGTCAGTATTGGCCATAACCAGGGAGATAAAGTTTTAGCCAAAAATTTTTTTGCATGAAAAGCCTGTGTTAAACGAGGGATGATTTTCGGAAAAATTAAATTTATATTGCGTTAATGATCCCCTTCAATAAACCTTTCCTGACCGGTAATGAACTTGAATATATAGGTAAGGCGTTATCATTGGGCAAAACATCAGGAGACGGCCTTTTTACTAAAAAATGCCATGATTTTTTTGAAAAGCGGTTCGGTTTCAAAAAGGTTTTGCTTACCACTTCATGCACTGATGCACTTGAAATGGCGGCCATACTTATTGATATAAAGCCGGGAGATGAAGTGATTGTACCTTCATATACCTTTGTTTCAACCGCTAATGCATTTGCCCTGCGCGGCGCAGAAATTGTTTTTGCTGATAGCTATGCCAATAACCCCAACATTGACCCTGCGGGTATTGAATCTTTAATTACCAGCAAAACAAAAGCCATTGTGGTTGTGCACTATGCCGGTGTGGCTTGCGATATGGATAAAATTACCGCAATTGCCCAAAAGCATGGCCTTTATGTAGTTGAAGATGCGGCACAGGCTATTGATAGTTATTATAATGACCGTCCGTTAGGTTCAATAGGGCATTTGGCGGCATTTTCATTTCATGAAACAAAGAATGTTATTGCAGGCGAGGGCGGTATGTTGGTTATTAATGATGAACGTTTTACCGGCAGGGCAGAAATAATTTGGGAGAAAGGCACCAACCGGGGCAGTTTTTTTAGAGGAGAGGTCAATAAATACGAATGGGTAGACATTGGCTCATCCTTTTTGCCATCAGATATTATTGCTGCGTTTTTATATGCCCAACTGGAGAGCCTGGAAACAATACAAACCCGGCGCAAGGCATTATGGGGCCGTTACTATGAAGAACTGAAGTGCCTTAGTGATAAAAATTTGCTTGGCCTGCCTGCATTACCTGCTTATGCAACAGGCAACGGGCACATGTTTTATGTAGTAACAACAGATGCGGCTGCCAGAACTGCGTTATTAAATAAATTAAGGGCCAGTGGAATAAATGCGGCATTTCATCATCCGTCATTACATAAAAGCTCCTTTTATGCTTATAAGCATGATGTACCGGAGTTTCCCAATGCTGATCATTACACCGACTGCCTGTTAAGGTTGCCGTTGTATTATGACCTGACTGCAGCCGACCAGGATATTGTAATTAACGAAATAATTGACTTCTATAAACAGGCTTAGCCTTATTTTTCTCTTTGCTTATTTCCTCCCAATCGCTTATATTTGCGCCGTTCTTTGATTCATGCTATCAAGAAAGACGGAGGGACAGGCCCTGTGAAGTCTTGACAACCCTGGTTCTCCCCGCTTAATTGTGGTAGGAATACAGAAGGTGCCAATTCCTGTTTAGATAACGATGAATAATATTCCTCGTCTGAACAACAATTCCCGTTTTCCTGTTAGCATGCGTTAAGAATGAGTTTAAATCTTATATCGCATGAGCACTACGAAACCAACCTTAGCCGAACAAATTGAAAAACGGATTCTTGTTTTAGATGGTGCCATGGGCACGATGATACAGCGCTATGAGCTTACCGAAGAGCATTTCAGGGCAGAGCGTTTTAAAGACCATTCGCATGATTTGCGGGGGAATAATGACCTGTTGTCTATTACCCAGCCTCAAATTATCAAAGAAATCCACGGCAAATATTTAGAGGCCGGCGCGGATATTATTGAAACCAATACTTTCTCATCAACCTGGATTGCACAACAGGATTACAAGCTGGAAAAACTGGCTTATGAACTGAATTATGAATCGGCACGCATTGCCAAAGAAGTGGCCGATGAGTTTACAAAGAAGGACCCAGGTAAACCACGTTATGTTGCTGGTGCTTTTGGGCCCACCAACAGAACGGCCTCCATTTCACCCGATGTAAATAACCCCGGTTTCAGGGGTGTTAATTTCGACCAGTTGGTGGATGCTTATTCTGAGCAGGCACGCGGGTTAATAGATGGTGGTTCAGACTGGCTTTTGGTGGAAACTGTATTTGATACCCTGAATTGTAAGGCAGCACTTTTTGCCATTATGAAAGTGCAGGAAGAGAAGGGAACTAATTTGCCCGTTTCGGTTTCAGGGACCATTACCGATGCAAGTGGCAGAACATTGAGCGGGCAAACTACCGAGGCTTTTTGGATATCCATTAAGCATGCTAACCTGCTTTCGGTGGGTTTAAATTGCGCTTTAGGGGCTAAGGATATGAGGCCTTATCTGGAAACCATGTCTAACGTGGCGCATACCTGGGTGAGTGTTTATCCTAACGCGGGTTTACCAAATGCATTTGGCGGCTATGACGAGACCCCTGAAATGATGGGTGATGATATTGAAGATTTTTGCAAGAGCGGGTTTGTGAATATAGTTGGCGGTTGCTGCGGAACCACGCCAGACCATATTAAAGTATTTGCTGAAAAGGCTGCTAAGTATAAGCCAAGAGTTAAACCACGGCGCATTCCTTTTATGCAGTTAAGTGGTTTAGAACCCGTTACCCTTACTGCGGAAGCGAACTTTATGAATGTGGGTGAGCGGACCAATGTTACAGGCTCGGCGAAGTTCCTGAAACTGATTAAAGAGGATAAATATGAAGATGCCTTAACCGTGGCGGTAGACCAGGTAGAAGGCGGTGCGCAGGTGATTGACATAAACATGGACGAGGGCATGTTGGATGGTGAAGAGGCGATGAAGAAGTTTTTGAACCTTACTGCTGCTGAACCGGATATTGCCAAAGTGCCGGTAATGATTGACAGTTCGAAGTTTCACATTATCGAAGCAGGGCTTAAATGTTTGCAGGGCAAGGGTATTGTAAACTCTATCTCACTAAAGGGCGGGGAAGAAGAATTTTTAAAACAGGCCCGTTTAATTAACCGGTACGGCGCTGCCGTAATTGTAATGGCATTTGATGAAAAAGGCCAGGCCGATTCGTACGAAAGAAGGATTGAGATTTGTGAGCGCAGCTATAAATTGCTTACAGAGAAAGTAGGCTTTCCGGCAGAGGATATCATTTTTGACCCGAATATATTTCCTGTTGCTACGGGTATGGATGAGCACCGGCAAAATGCCATTGATTTTTTCAGGGCTACCAAATGGATAAAAGAGAATTTGCCTCATGCGCATATTAGTGGCGGGGTAAGTAATGTGTCGTTCTCATTCCGGGGAAATAATGCGGTGCGCGAGGCTATGCACTCGGCTTTCTTATATCATGCTATTAAAAACGGCATGGATATGGGTATTGTAAATCCCGCTATGCTTGAGGTTTACGATGATATTCCGAAAGATTTGCTGGAGCGGGTAGAAGATGTATTGCTGGATAGAAGAGAGGATGCTACTGAGCGCTTACTTGCTTTTGCTGAAACTGTAAAGAAGAAGGACAAGGCAGAAGTAATAGATGAAGAATGGCGTAAAGGAACAGTTGAAGCGCGACTGGCACATGCACTTGTAAAAGGCGTTGTTGAGTTTATTGATGCTGATACAGAAGAGGCGCGGCAGAAGTACGATAAACCGCTGGAGATTATAGAAGGCCCGCTGATGGCAGGTATGAACATAGTAGGCGACCTGTTTGGAAGCGGCAAAATGTTTTTACCTCAGGTTGTAAAGAGTGCCCGTGTAATGAAAAAAGCGGTGGCCTACCTGCTCCCTTTTCTGGAAGAAGAGAAGAAGCGCAGCGGCAACACGAGCAAGAACAATGGCAAAATTTTATTAGCCACGGTTAAGGGCGATGTACATGATATTGGTAAAAATATTGTGGGTGTTGTTTTGGCCTGTAACAATTACGAAATTGTGGATATGGGTGTGATGGTTCCCGCCGATAAAATACTGGAACGTGCACGGGAAGAGAATGCAGATATTATTGGGTTGAGCGGATTGATTACCCCTTCGCTGGATGAGATGGTGCATGTGGCTAAAGAGATGGAGCGAACAGGCATGAAACAGCCTTTGTTAATTGGCGGGGCTACAACTTCAAAATTACATACGGCGGTTAAAGTTGAGCCGAGTTATAGCGGCACGGTGGTGCATGTTCTGGATGCTTCAAAGGCAGTAACTGTTGCAAGCAGTTTGCTGAGTAAAGAAGACAACGGGGCTTTTGCAGCACAGGTAAAAAGCGAATATGTGGCCATGCGTGAGATACATGCCAACCGCAAAAGCGATGTGGAGTATATAACACTTAAAGAGGCCCGGGAAAACAAATACAAGGTTGATTGGGGTAAAGTTGCCATAGTGAAACCTAAGTTTACCGGTATAAAAGTTTTTGAAAATTATCCCTTGGAAGAGTTGGCTGCATACATTGACTGGAGTCCGTTTTTCAGTACCTGGGAAATGAGTGGAACTTATCCGCGCATTTTTGAGAGCGAGAAATATGGGGTTGAGGCACGTAAGTTATTTGATGATGCAAACGCCCTTTTAAAGAAGGCTATTGAAGAAAGGTGGATGACCGCGAAAGGTGTTATCGGTATTTTCCCGGCGGGTTCAAAAGATGAGTTTATTGAGGTATTTGATGATAAGGGTAAGGTGCTAACCACCTTCCACCAAATGAGGCAGCAAACTAAGAAACCAAACAACTCTCAACCTAATTATTGCCTGGCAGATTTTATAAAGCCGGTAGAAAGTGGTAAGCCAACTGATTACTTCGGGGCGTTTGCCGTTACCAGTGGCTTGGGTATTGAAAAGAAGCTGGCTGAGTTTGAAAAAGACCTTGACGACTACAACAGCATTATGCTAAAAGCACTTGCCGATAGATTGGCAGAGGCTTTTGCCGAGCGCCTGCATCAACGTGTGCGCAAGGAGTTGTGGGCGTATGTACCAGATGAAAACCTTACGAACGAAGAACTTGTGCAGGAAAAATATCAGGGTATAAGGCCTGCACCAGGTTATCCCGCTTGTCCGGACCATACAGAAAAGCCTTTGATATGGAAGTTGCTGGACGTAGAGAAGAATACGGGCATCCAGCTTACCGAATCTAATGCAATGTATCCAGCTTCATCGGTAAGTGGCTGGTATTTTGCAAATCCGGAAGTGAAGTATTTTGGGGTGGGTAAAGTTCAGAAAGACCAGGTTGAAAATCTGGCTAAGGCTAAAGGGTTATCGTTATCTGAAATGGAGAAGTGGTTGGGACCGAATTTGGCTTATTAGCGAATTCAGTTTCAAGGAAAGTTCCGCAATTGAAAATAATACAATGAGCC
>CAISWS010000025.1 GCA_903889265.1 uncultured Bacteroidota bacterium | reverse complement strand
TTATCACTCAGCCAGTGCCAGAAACTCCACGATGTTTCCCGTAACACGGCTATTAAAGTCAAGCGCCTTACCTGCACTTAACCGAAGGGATACGATTTTTTTATTATTTTGGTATTTACCTTTGTAAGCAGTGCTTGCGCGCTGTCTGCATGCGTTTGTAGCAAAGGAAGAGCCTGCGTTGCCAGTTGCCTTACATCTGTATCTTTACTATTCATTGAAATTGCCATAAATAATGCGATAGTCTCCTTATGTTCTGAAACCATGACGGCTGCATATTTCCGATTGAATTTACACCCCATCCATTGATTCAGATCCTTGTATTTACATTTCAAATTGGCCGGGAGTTTCGCTGGCGCAGCAAATCCTTTCTTCTGCATTAGTGTCAGTACCGCCTTGTTCGTGGGTTTATTGTCTTTTATCATCATCACTGCAAAGGCCCGGACCTCTTTGTGCTCTGTCATTCGGCGCGCCAACCTTCCGGCCCTCACCTGAAAAATTCCGATGTTATATGCTCTGGCTAAAAAATCGGAATCGCTTATACTTATCGGCTTACTTGTATCAGCTCCATCCTCTTTATTCGCCACAACACAAGCAATATTTACATGCACCGTTTTTACCAGCTGGCAACCGTTGAAATCCGTGACAGTTACAGTATAAATACCTGCTGCAAGGCCGGTAAAAGTGCTGCCCGTTTGGCTGTTAGACCAGGTTACTGCATGTAACGGTGCATACCACCGCCATGGATACCTATGCTGTAACAAATGAGGATTACTTACAGTTTGTAAAAGCAAATCCTCAATGGGCTAAATCAAAAGTGGCAAGGCTTTTTGCCGATACCAATTACCTGAAACACTGGCTTGCCGACTTTGATATCGGGCCTGCTTACAGCAGGGCACTAAAATTATTGATGTGAAAAAAATTGTTAAGTTATAATAACTAACTTTAAGCAACGTTGTTGTGCTTAAATTACCTGTTATGCGTTATTATTTTTGTTTGATGGTTTGCGTTGGTATGCTTTGCAATAAGGTGCCTGCGCAAGCCAACACATTAGATACCCTTTACCAATTCAGAAATTTTCCGTATATATTACAACCCAATTCGGGACCCAAAACTTCGATTACAGAAGGCATTTTTGGCGAAGATTTGTAGCGTGATGCCTTTTAAGAGTGCAAAAGTCCCCACAATGCGGTTTTGGGGAATTGCATAACGGTATTGTCGTTGGTAATATTTTTTTCTGGAAAGTCAGTCCGATAATGACACCCCCTGCTTTCCAGCCTTAGTATTGCACTTTGAACAATCATTATGCCACATGCTATCATATTCTGCAGTTCCATCCGTTGAACGCTAAACTGCGATGACCGGATATTACACCTAACCACATCATCCATAGCATGCAGCTCCTCAAGGCAAATTTCCAAACCGTGATTATCCCGGGTGATGCCCGCATGTTGCCACATAATTTCCCTCAGATGATTTTTAACCGGCTCCAACTCTGTAACCTCCGGAAATTCGTTCAGTGGGAAACTTTTAAATATTGAAGGATTTAATTGAATAGAAGCCAATGTTTCGCTGGCAACTTTGGCCGCCTGCTGCGCAAACGCCAATCCCTCAAGCAGCGAATTGCTGGCAAGCCGGTTTGCGCCATGCACTCCGGTACATGATACCTCGCCGCAGGCAAACAGGTTAACAACCGATGTTCTGCCGCATAAATCCGTAACTACCCCGCCGCACATATAATGTGCAGCCGGCACTACCGGTATCAAATCTTTTCGCAAGTCCAGCCCATTTTCCACACAGGTGCGGTAAATATTGGGGAAGTGCTCCTCTACCTCTTCCAGATTGAAAGAACGCGCATCCAGGTAAACGCAGGAAGCGCCGCTTTTATGCATTTCGCTAACAATCGCTCGTGAAACTATATCACGCGGGGCCAGCGATTTCTGCGGGTGGTATTGATCCATAAACTGCTGTCCCTCTTTATTGGTTAATGGCACCCCAAAGCCGCGAACTGCCTCAGAAATGAGGAAAGTTTCTTTGCCTGGCGCATACAAAGTAGTTGGGTGAAACTGCACAAATTCCATATTTGCCATTGCAGCGCCTGCGCGTTGCGCCATAGCAAAACCATCGCCTGTAGCTATTGCGGGGTTTGTGTTTTGCAGGTAAACCTGCCCGCACCCACCGGTGGCCAGCATTACTATTTTTGCCCGGATATCAAAAACCTCGTTGTCGGTTTTACATATTACTGTAGCGCCAATGCATGTATTATTTTGAGTAACGAAATCTACCGCAAAGGCATTTTCAAACACCGATATGTTTTTGTTGCTGCGCACTAGGTGCACCAACGAGGTTTCAACCTCTTTACCGGTAGCATCGGCCGTATGCACTATCCGGTTAAAAGAATGTCCCCCTTCGCGGTGTAGTTCAAATGCCCCGTTAACGTCTTTATCAAACTCAACACGGCTTTCGCAAAGATCAAGAATGCACTGCCTGGCACTTTCAGCTATCAGGCGCACCGATGCCTTATTACATAAACCATCTCCGGCAATCAGCGTATCGTTTATATGGTTTTCAACGGAATCTCTTTTGTCAAACACAGCAGCAATACCTCCCTGTGCATACATGGTATTCGACTCTCCAATACTACCCTTGGTAACAACCAATACCTTGGCAAAGGCACTGCAGCGAATAGCATATTGCAAACCAGCAATGCCGCTGCCAATAACCAAAACATCTGTGTTTAACCGGTTCATGTAAAATCAATCATTCGTTTAACCGGTAAATAAGCCCGGTTCATTATGTCTTCACTCAAACAGATTTTGTATTTATTTTCCTGCTCGGCTCCAATGGCTTCAAGTGTTGCAAGGGTATTTTGCAACGTTATCTTTTTCATGTATGGGCATTTTATGCATGGCGTTATAAACTCCTTATCCGGGTACATGCCTTTTAGGCTTGCCCCTAGGTCGCATTCAGACGCCAGGATAAATTCCCTCGATTTGCTTTCGCCCACATATCTTAAAATATCACTGGTACTGCCCAATATTCCGGCTCTGTTATTAAAGGATACATCTACAGTTTCCTCTGGTACTTCCCAATGCAAAAGCATTTCGGCATCAGGATACATCAATTTCATGCCGACCATTGAAGCGCTGGTAAATTGTTCGTGCACCTCGCATTTACCGTGCCATAGTATTAGCTTTTTACCGGTCTCCTTTTCAATGTTTTTTTGCAGGTTGCGGCCCATATAAACGTCAGGCAAAAAAATAAGCGTATCGCTGTCAAAACTGCGCGCTATTTGCAAGGCGTTGCGCGAAGTACAGCAAATGTCACATTCGGCCTTGGTTTCTGCATACGTATTTATATAGGCTATTACTGGAATGCTGGGGTACTTTGCTCTCAAAGCTTTTACATCCTTTGCTGTTATGCTTGAGGCGAGCGAGCAACCGGCTTCACGATCGGGAATAAAAACTTCTTTGCCGGGGTTAAGTATCCTAGCCGTTTCTGCCATAAAAGTAACACCGCAAAAAACAATAATTTTTGCTCCCGTCTTTGCTGCCTCAATGCTTAATCCTAATGAATCTCCTGTAAAATCTACTACGCCTCCGTCTTTTGCTAATATCTGCAGCTCTGGTGGCATATAATAATGCGCCAAAATCACAGCATCTTTTTCCTGCTTCAATTTCCTTATCTCGGAAAAAATGGTTTTGGCTATCAAAGGGTTTTGCATGTTATTCATTTCGCCTGTCTATGGCATTACAAAGATTCATGTAACCGGAGCCAATATTCTATGATTTCTATCAAGGATACTTGTATGTTATAATCAGGGATAACGCTTCTCTGCCATAGCGCACAACCTTGTAAGTAAGAGCGAACAACCAATAATGATTATTCTCATGGTTTTTGGCGTGCCACTTGCTTTTCTTTGATGGACATTAAATTAGTACCAATG
>CAISWS010000024.1 GCA_903889265.1 uncultured Bacteroidota bacterium | reverse complement strand
GGCTTTTACTGGTTACCAGCGGTTCTATGTTTTAAAGCTTCCCGTGGCAAGCGGTGGAAATGGATTGGGCCGGTGACGCACTTTGGGGGAAGGAATATTTTTTATAGAAAAAATTACTGCGCACATACATTGCGCAGTGGACAGACATGTTTGTAAAGAATTTGAAGCATAACTCATTAATATATACCTGTATGAAAAACCTCCTATACTCCTTACTATTCACATTTCTAATGTGCTGCTCTACATATGGGCATGCCCAATCTGTTTATCCCATAAAATTTCGGAGCGAACCGGCGGTAAAGCTTGCGGTGGTATGGAATTCCGGTGCCGCCGATCTGGTGGTGTATAAGGTATCTTCTTAAAGCGCCGCCGGAAACAACAACGGTTTGTGGTATTTTCAGTCTTTTCCTGAATCAACTACCAAAAAGATATTTTTTCTCTCTGATACATCCGCTGCGGACGTGAAAATTTCTTTCACCTCTTACCCTGCCAATGCGGGCTGGGTGAACTCCGCTAAGATGTATTTATTGAATTAGGCCTGTCAGTAAGACTTTTGAACCCCATTTGAATCCCCATCAAAAACACTTTTTATGAATCGTTCTATATCCTCCAGAATATTTCCACTCATCTTTTTGCTTTTAAGCGTTACCTCCCTTAGCGCTCAATTGGGTAAATTAGACTCTCTATATTATGGAAATATGGGCCTTGGTGCTGCCTGTCTGGGAGGATTTGTGCAACCCGATTCATCCGTCATCATTTTCGGCCAGTTTGGGAACTGCAATGAGCGGGTTACTCCATGCATCGCCAAAATTAAACAGGACGGCAGCAATGATTATACGTTTAATATTGGAAGCGGAGCTGGTCCTAACGGATATTATGTTACCTGTGTAACAAGGCAGTCAGATGGAAAATTGCTTGTCGGAGGTTCGTTTAGTTCCTTTAATGGAACAACCCCCAAAGGAATCATTCGTCTCAATACCAATGTGAGTACCGACACCTCATTTCATTCTGGAACCGGCTTCAACTCGGCAATCCCACCCTACGCTATTTATGTACAACCGAGCGGCAGCATCGTTTTGGCCGGGTCGTTTGCAGGTTACAATGGGGTTTCCTCACCGGGTATCGTAAGGCTTTTATCCAATGGCACACGCGATACTTCATTTCATTGTGGCACGGGTCCGAATGCCGGTGTTACCAGCATGATTGCCCAACCTAACGGACAGATCCTTGTCGGTGGAAACTTTACCAAGTATAACGGGGTTACCGATTCGGGAA
Organism: uncultured Bacteroidota bacterium; assembly: GCA_903889265.1. Classification (GTDB taxonomy): domain Bacteria; phylum Bacteroidota; class Bacteroidia; order Chitinophagales; family LD1; genus Bog-950. The sequence continues at coordinate 983 of CAISWS010000024.1, read as the reverse complement.
TTGCCCTGTTAAATTCGGATGGTTCCCTGGATACCACATTTTCCTTGCAACGCGGACCAGGAGCTGGTAAGGCCATTTATTCACTGGCACTAAAGCCCGGAGGCAAAATAATGGTGGGCGGAAGCTTTACCGCTTGGGCCGGGCGGACTGAAAACTATATTGCCCGTTTGAATTCCAATGGCACTCTGGATACCACGTTTTCAACGGGTACAGGCTTCAATAATTATGTGTATTCCATAATCGTTCAGCCAAATAATCAGCTTGTATTAGGCGGAGGGTTTACCATCTATAAAGGTTCGTCGGCTAATTACGTAAATAGGATGGATGCAGTCGGAGACAGCGATGGCACCTTTAGCGTTTCCACCGGCCCTGACGGAGCGCTCAATTCCGTATTTCTAAACTATGATGGTAAGGTCTTTGCATCGGGTTCCTTTTCTACGGTGGATTCGTTTGCTCTACATAACCTGGTACGGTTGCAAAGTACCGTTGGGATTGACCAAACTTTTTTCTATAACTCAAAGCTGAATTATGCTGCCAACACTGTTGTAACCCAAAGCACCGGCAAAGTAATTCTTGGTGGTTATTTACGAAATACAATGACGTAAACGTGGGGCACATTTTGCGATTAAATACAGATGGGAGTTTGGACACGAGCTTTCAAGGTGGTACTAGTGCCAATGGAACTGTTTACTCACTGTCTATGACTTCAGGAGGACAGATTTTAGTTGGAGGGCAATTCACTCAGTTTAATGGCCACACCACCAACGACATGCTCATGTTAAATAGTGACGGAAGCTACGATAACACGTTTACCGATGATACTATTTCCAGACGAGTGCTGGAGTCGATAATTTGTTCGGTTTGGATGCTTACAATTTTGCTATTAGAGGTAGAGAGTAACAACTTATAAATTTCTTCGGAGTTGTGGGTGATGCTAGTGTTGGTAATCGTATTCGCGGAGTATCTGTTTTTAATCCTTTTGG
>CAISWS010000023.1 GCA_903889265.1 uncultured Bacteroidota bacterium | reverse complement strand
ATGAAATAGCAGATTACATCCTTACTCAGGCTGGCAAGGGTAAATTCTATATTCTGCATCCATGGCAGGCCAAAGGGGTGTTTCATTTAAAGCGCTTCTTCCCTATGTTCTTCCTCAACCAAAAAGCTAAACGCTTTGCCGATAAGAAATGGGTGCAGCAGGCTTTGAAACAGAAGTTTTGATAACGGTGCAAATGCTTTTTAACGCAAAGTGCGCAAAGGTTTAATACAAAGAACCGCAAAGAAGTAAATGTCTTTGCGGTTCTTTGCTTTAACCGGCATTTCTTAAAGAGTGTAATTCTCAAAATATCCTATTTTCACCCCCGCATTTAAAAACTGTAAATACAACTTATGGGCGCCGATAAATACCAACACCACGATTACTACCTGGTTGATGACCTGCTTACCACAGAACAAAAAATGATACGCGAAACCGTTCGCGCTTTTGTAAAAGAAAAGGTTAGTCCCATTATTGAAGATTATGCGCAGCGTGCAGAGTTTCCCAAGCACCTGGTAAAGGAATTGGGTGCTTTAGGTGCCTTTGGCCCTACTATCCCCACTAAGTACGGCGGCGGTGGCTTAGATGAAATATCTTACGGCATTATAATGCAGGAACTCGAAAGAGGTGATGCGGGCATCCGTTCTACAGCTTCAGTTCAGGGTTCTTTGGTGATGTATCCCATTTACACCTACGGCAGCGAAGAGCAGCGCATGAAATATCTGCCAAAACTGGCTACGGGTGAGTTGTTCGGCTGCTTCGGCCTTACTGAGCCGGACCATGGTTCGGACCCCGCAAGCATGAAGACCAACTTTAAAGATAAAGGCGACCATTATCTGCTAAACGGTGCCAAAATGTGGATTAGTAATGCTCCGCTTGCAGATATTGCCGTAGTATGGGCACGTAACGAGGCCGGTAAAATACAAGGCCTTATTGTGGAACGTGGCATGGAAGGTTTTACAACGCCTACTACGCATGGCAAATGGAGTTTAAGGGCCTCATGCACCGGCGAACTGGTGTTTGATAACGTGAAGGTGCCTAAGGAGAATTTATTACCAAACGTGATAGGCATCAAAGGCCCCCTGGGTTGCCTTTCTACCGCCCGCTTTGGTATAGCCTGGGGCGCTATTGGCTCCGCATTGGATTGTTATGATACTGCTTTACGATATTCAAAAGAGCGCATTCAGTTTGGTAAGCCAATTGGCCAGTTCCAGTTACAGCAAAAAAAGCTGGCTGAAATGATAACCGAAATTACCAAAGCCCAATTGCTGGTTTGGAGATTAGGTGTATTGAAAAACGAAAAACGCGCCACCCCTGCACAAATATCCATGGCCAAACGCAACAGCGTTGAAATAGCCCTTGACGTAGCCCGCAACGCCCGGCAGATGCTGGGCGGCATGGGCATAACCGGCGAGTTCCCCGTAATGCGCCATTTAATGAACCTTGAAACAGTAGTTACCTACGAAGGCACCCACGATATACACCTGCTTATAACCGGGCATGATGTTACGGGATTGGATGCGTTTAAATAATAAGCGCAATTAAATACAATAGTGTGACGCTGAAAACATAGCAGAGCAAGGCAGGATGCTGCGCTCAAAGGTCAGGCAAATGTTACGGCTAAAGGGGTCACCATTTCTGCCAAAGTTTCCATATAACTTTATTGGGTTATAGCTCCGTCTCTGAGTGGTCCAGCGCGCGCGCAAACTACTTCAGTTTTGCACCTAAAATTATCCGTTGAATAATAAAGGTAGTATCGGAATAACTAAACGCGATAACCCATTTACGCTGAAAAATAAGGCAACTAAATTTGCGATGTGCAAGTTTAGGATTGTTGCAAACTGGGTAATTTATTGAGGATATACCGGCATTTAATTCAATAAAATACAATAGTTTTTGTTGAAAGCGATATCCCGCTCCGGTAGTGTTCTTTGATTCTATATAATCACACAGTTGCACCATGGCTTTTACGGCCATAGGTTTAAAAATCACTTGCCGCATTATTTGGCTTTTTTACCGTACCGTTTTTCCATCTTTTTTCTTACCTGTGCCAGTGTAAGAGATTTGCCGGTATCTTTTCTATCAAGAAACTCCTCCAATTGCTCATCAGTAAACTTTTCACCGCCTGGTAAAACCATTTCCTCCGCAGATAATTTTCTGAAAGCACCCTTTTTTTGTGTAATGCGGATCGCTGGCTCCTGCAATTGCAGCTTTTGCAGATAACTTAAAGCTTTTCTACCAGCATTGGTTTTGTCATTTATTTCAACAAGGTAAGTCATACATCAAAGTTAAGTAAAACTTGTTACATGAAGAAAATGGACTGCGGTTCACTTTCCAATGTTAAAGCCCAATCCGGAGTCACCATTTCTTCCACACTTTCTAACCTTTGCGAGTAACCTGTTTACATAGCCAAGCACCTTGCTTCGCCTGGTTATGTTTTTAGCCTCCCGTTCGTGCATTTATTTGTATAATAATACTGTAAAATATGAAAGGAGGTAGTGGTTTCCCGGAAAGGGGTCTTAAGAAAATAACAGCCTGATAACCAAGAAAGTAATTTTGAAAGTGGAAACCACCCCTACCCCTTTCCACTGGTGTTCATACACCCCTACTTCATCTTCTCAATGGCCTTGGCAACAACATCATCACTACTGTTAATGATATAGTAGAAACCATCCATCCTCCAAACCTGTTTTGCTAAAAATGCTTTCAGGTTCAGTTTTACTTTTGAGGTAATTTTTGCCTGGCGCGTTTCGTTCTTCTTCAGGCCAGCTGCAAAGGCATAGGTGTAGAAATCACTTAGCATCGCATCACTTACTTCATAGTTCTTTTTAAAGTCATCTTCAGTTTTGTATTTGCTCAAAACATCGGCATGTTGAGATGAATATTTATACACGAACTCAGGTATAAAGGAGCGCACCGCATAAAAGTATTCACTCTCGGCAGTAGTATCCATAGGCACAAAAATATCGGGGCGAATGCCGCCTCCGCCATAAACCCTTCTGCCCTTGGAGGTTCTGTAAACTGTGGTATCAAGACTGGCTATCGAATCTTCATGCACAAACTCGCCACGGCTGTAACGGTCGTAAATTTCATTATAGTAGGCATCGGTTCCTTTGTCATAAGGGCGCTGTATACACCTGCCGGAAGGAGTATAATATCGGGCAATAGTAAGCCTTAAAGCCGAGCCATCGCGCAACTCATACTGTTCCTGCACAAGGCCTTTACCAAAGGATGTTCTTCCAATAATAGTTCCCCGGTCCCAATCCTGAATGGCACCCGAAAGTATCTCGCTGGCCGACGCCGAGCGCTGATTAATAAGTATGCACAGGTCGCCTTTTTCAAAGCTACCTGGCTTACCGGCCAGGTAGTCCTGGCGATCGTATGCTTTTCCTTTGGTATACAACAACAACTTTTCGCCCGAAATCAACTCATCCGCAATAGAAGTTGCCGCCTGCAGATAGCCCCCTGGATTATCACGGAGGTCAATAATAAGCTTGGTCATTCCCTTCGATTGAAGGTCGTGCAGTTTTTGCACAAACTCCTCATGGGTGTTGGCGCTAAAGCTGGTAATCCGGATATAACCAATTTCGGGGGTAGCCATGTAAGAGGCATCAATGCTGTAAAGGGGTATCCTGTCGCGGGCAATTTGAAAATCAAGGAGGTGATTTACGCCACTTCGCAGAACAGTAACTTTAACCTTGGTATCCTTAGGCCCGCGCAGGCGTTGCTTAACCGAGGTATCTTTTATTTTTACCCCGGCAACAATGCTGTCGTTAATCTTAATAATGCGGTCACCGGCTTTCATACCAATTAACTCCGAAGGCCCGCCGGGTATGGCGGTTACAACCGTAATGGTATCCTGTACAATGTAAAACTCAATACCGATGCCTTCAAAATTACCTTCCAGGCTTTCATTCATTTCACTTACATCCTTAGCAGGTATATACACCGAGTGCGGGTCCAGGCTTGATAAAATCTTATCAATACTCTTATCCACCAGTTGGGTGCGGTTAACTGTATCTACATACTTCAGGCTGATGTAATTGAGGATATCTTCAATCTTATCATAGTTACGGTTGCCAATGGTTTGCTTACCTACTGTAATTGAGTTGATAACAAAACCAAGCATTACGCCAAATGCCAGTATCATGGCATAAATAAACGGGGCATAGGGGTTGGATGTTGACTGCGGTTTGCGGATATTGGAGTATCCGGTTAATTTATCATCGTTGTTATCCATTCAGCTAAATTGAGGGGCAAAAATAAAATTAACTTTGGCACCGATTAACCAAAAAATGTAAATGCTCATAGAACGCTGATTTATTAAAATGAAACCAACCGAATCACCTTCAAAATACCGCCATCTCGAAAAGATGAGCACCATTGAACTTCTTACAGGCATTAACCGCGAAGATCAAACGGTTGCACTCACGGTTCAAAAAGCCATACCCGAAATAGAAAAACTGGTTGATGCCATTACTGATAAAATGCTTGCAGGTGGACGATTATTTTACCTGGGTGCCGGCACCAGCGGCAGGTTGGGCATTGTAGATGCGAGCGAATGCCCTCCCACCTATGGTGTTCCGCAAGGACTGGTAATTGGGCTAATTGCCGGCGGAGATGGAGCGATAAGAAAGGCAGTTGAATTTGCTGAAGATAGCAACGAACAAGGATGGAAGGACCTTCAACAACACCAGGTAAGCACTAATGATGTGGTAATTGGTATTGCTGCTTCCGGGGGCACACCCTATGTGGTGGGCGCGTTAAAGGCCTGCAAAGCCAATGGCATTATAACCGGCAGTATAACGTGCAATCCTCAGTCAGCAGTAGCTGAACAGGCAGATTATCCTGTTGAGGTTATAACCGGCCCGGAATTTGTTACCGGCAGCACACGGATGAAAGCCGGGACTGCTCAAAAGCTGGTTTTAAATATGATAAGCACCGCTGTAATGATAAAAATTGGCCGTGTAGAGGATAACAAGATGGTGAACATGCAATTAAGCAACGATAAACTGGTAAACCGCGGAACGATGATGGTAATGGAGGCCACCGGGCTAAACTATGCTGATAGCAATAAACTACTGTTACAGCAAGGCAGCGTAAAAAAGGCGGTTGAAACTTTCAGGCTTATGACCTGATCTTTTCTACATTTATGCTTTTAACTAAACCCACATCAGGAATTACGATGCGAAATAAAAATTATTTATTTACACAGGTATAGCCCTGGGCCTCATAACCTTTAACAGTAAGATTGAGGCCCTTGGTGCCGTGAGGGAAATCTTTAGAACAATAAGTTTCCACCTGAACAGGGGCACCCTGAAAAGTACAAGTAACGCATTTCTTACAGGAAGAAAAACAAAAAACAGCTGCAGAAAAAATGACAAAAAGTAATACTGAACGTTTCATAGGCGAATTTATTGACAACAAATTTGAAAGAAAGAATTGTATTTCCAAAATTTGCGGCATGAGTAAATGCCAAAAACTGCTATGCCTGTTACTACTTTTGATAAGTTTTACCACTGATATAAACGCACAACCTGAAACCAGTAAATCCGGTGACCTGTTTTATATTAAACTGATTGACGGCTTAAATGCAATACTATATCCGCTGCCCCAGGCCTCTAATACCGAAATAGCCTTTAGCGTAAAAACAGGCAGCATGTACGAAACCGACTCATTAAGCGGCATGTCGAACATGGTAGTCAAAATATTCAACCAAAAAATAATGAACGCCCTTAAAAGTGGTAAAGGTCCATTATCAACACAAAATGTAACTTTTGAAGGATACTCCACTACCGAACGTGGCATTTTTAAATTTACCACCGCCGCGCAAAACCTGGATGCCTGCCTGATGTTATTCCGCGATTCTGTTTTTAATGGAAAGATCTACCCCTCAGAAATTGGGTCTGCGCGCAATGCCATTTTGCAGCAATTTGAAGATGCCAGGCACGATAAAAAGAAATTATTTGAGGAGAAAATTTTACAAGGGCTGTATGTTCAGGACCACCAAAAGCT
>CAISWS010000022.1 GCA_903889265.1 uncultured Bacteroidota bacterium | reverse complement strand
GAAAAAACACCTATTCCGCCGGTAACGTTAGTATAGGTAGGCAGGGCATTACTTGAAGTTAAGCCACTTTGAGCCTGTTGTTGCAAAAAGTAATTGGCTAAGGCATTACCCCCGGCGGCAAATTTAAACTGCATTCCCTTTTGGTAGTTAAACTCACGGTAAATATCCGGGCTGGCCACCAGGTTATTGGCCAGATAATTGGTTATAATGCTGCTGGTAAGAGTAAACGTAAGATTGCCTGAAGCATTATTGGCAGGCGGGATTAAGGACTGAAATACCGGAATATCAATAAAAGTATCTTTTGTAAGGGTATTGGTAAGTGAGGAATATTCGCGGTAAAAAAAGCGGACAGTCAAATCATAAATTCCCCCGTTTTGGGCTAAGCCCCAGGTTAATACCTGCGGCTGGGTATTGGAAAAAGCAATACTTGAACCACCTATTCTGGAAGGCGAGTAGATAGGGAAATTGCCAACAATCGAATCAACAGCCGTTGCCAGGGTTTGTAACTGCCCATTTACTGTTTTGCTTATAACAAGGGTGTAGGTTTCGTTAGCGTTTAATGCATAACCGCCAGAGGCATTAAACGAATAAAGATAGTTGGGTGTGTTGGCAAAAATGCCGGTGTCTTTATTAAGCCCAATACCTGGACTGGAGCCATCTACCCTGGTAAGCGCAAAGCTATCGTACCCCGCCGAACCATACAACTTAACAGTTATGCCGTTTACAGGATAATAGATGGAGTCAATAATGCCGGTAGCCAGATAAGCATTGCCTTTTAACAAATAGCCTTTTTGGATTCTTATATAGTGAGTGTTAGGGCCTGTAGGATAGGTTTCGCTGATATTCAACAGCGAATAAACTACCGGTATATCCAGATAGTGAGAAGCTGCCACCTGCAGGTCTTGTTTGCAACCTACCAGTAAAAGAGTGGCTATTACCAGTATGGAATAAATGAATTTCATAAGGTTGGCAAAAGTATCAGAATTAATTAAGCCAACAAGCTTTTGGTACGTTAAAGAGGTTGGCTTGTGTGGTATAACCGGCAAAAAACCGCTTAACTTATTAATTCCGCCACATGGTTACCAGGTTTATGCTTAACGGAAAACAAATTTATTATACATTTGCCAAAAAATAATAATAACCATATTTCGTTATTACCATTTATAAGCCGTTACAACCCAGACCCGAGAGCATGACAAAATCAATTGGCCTGTTACTATGTTTAAGTATACTTGTATTTTGCGGCTGCAAAAAAAAGAGCACCGCCCCTGCGGTTATTACAACCAGGGTTGGTAATGTTTATGACGGGGCAAGCCATTTAAATACGCTTTATTTTTATTCACCTACTTTTTTTGTTAGGGGAGATTATGATGATTCGGGAAAGTTTAATTACTCCTATCATTACCTCGATGGTCAGAGTGCTACTGAAGTTATGCTAAATGGAGCAAACGCTTATTCTATCACCTACATATGGAACAGCCAATCACTGGTAGATAGTTCCGACCAGTTCGATGCCAGTGGCAATATTATGTACATAAAAAAGTATGCCTACAATAGCAGCGGTTACCTTACCAACGTTAACTGGTTTAACGGCGCTAACAAGTTGATACTAACTGAAAGTTTTACCATTAATAATGGCAATATAACCCAACATAACTACACCTCCGTTGATAGCACTATTGCTGGTTTGCCCGCCGGTTCATATACCTATCAGTATTACAGCGGCCAGGTTAATACTTTGAGTAATGTGTACTATGGGCAATCGTATTTAGGTACTTCATCTAACAATCCTGTTCAAACTTCTACCTACGTTAATGGGTCAACTACCACAGTTACTCATTATTCCTACAACTACAGCAACGCTCTTATCTCCTCGCAACTGGTTTTTGCCGATTCATCCGGCTCACCCGGTGCGCGGATTGATTCAATTGGCTATATATATTACGAGAACTAGGATTAGTACACCTGGCATATTTTACAAAGCTTAGCCCGGATTTTCCCCTCTTTATATTTTGCCATTCAAAAGTGAATGCAGACTTTTGCATTCCACAACTAACCAACCATGTCTGTTCACAAGGAAATAAAGAGGATTACCACCCGCACCCTGCAGGAATTTAAACAGCAGGGTATTAAGATATCGATGCTAACGGCCTACGATTTTTCCATGGCCAAAATTATTGACAGCGCCGGTATGGACGTAATTTTAGTTGGCGATTCGGCCAGCAACGTTATGGCGGGGCATGAAACTACCCTGCCAATTACGCTGGAGCAAATGATATATCACGCCTCATCAGTAGTGCGTGGTGTAGAACGCGCCCTGGTGGTGGTAGACCTCCCGTTTGGATATTACCAGGGAAATTCAAGATTGGCCTTAGAATCTGCCATACGTATTATGAAAGAAGCAGGTGCCCACGCCGTAAAACTGGAGGGCGGCAGCGAAATACGCGAATCAATTGAGCGGATATTAACGGCAGGCATACCGGTAATGGGGCATTTGGGCTTAACGCCTCAGTCCATTTATAAGTTTGGCACCTATACCGTAAGGGCAAAGGAAGATGTAGAAGCACGCAAACTGATAGAAGATGCCATTTTGCTGGAGAAAACCGGCTGCTTTGCCATTGTACTTGAAAAAATACCAGCACACCTGGCAACTGAGGTTGCTAAAAAAGTGCAGATACCCGTAATTGGTATTGGCGCAGGCGGCGGGGTGGACGGCCAGGTACTGGTATCGCATGATATGCTGGGTATTACCAAAGAATTTAAGCCCCGTTTTTTACGCAGGTACCTCAACCTGTTTGATGAAGTACAAAGTGCCGTAAAGCAATACGTGGATGATGTAAAAAGCACCAACTTTCCGAATAACGAGGAACAGTATTAGATACGATGGGCGATAGTTGCGATATGCGATTTTCGACCGCGCTAATTTGTATTTGGTACCTCACAAATCGTTCAGCCGAAAATTATATCTTTGTTCATATCCAGCGGCCCCGATGAAAAAGATATTACTGAGCATACTTTTTTTTACTTCCATAGTAACTTTATCGTTTGCCCAGCAGGATGCCGAAACAAGCATGTATCTTTATAACGGTTTGTATTTAAACCCGGCCTATGCCGGCAGCCGCGATGCACT
>CAISWS010000021.1 GCA_903889265.1 uncultured Bacteroidota bacterium | reverse complement strand
TGCTGCCGACCTGAGAAAAGGTTTATCACTCAGCCAGTGCCAGAAACTCCACGATGTTTCCCGTAACACGGCTATTAAAGTCAAGCGCCTTACCTGCACTTAACCGAAGGGATACGTTACAGCTAACCTGGATGAGGCTGATATTGGTTGGGTAAAGCCGGGCCAGGATGTTGATTTTACGGTAGAAACATACCCGGACAGAGTTTATCATGGCACCGTTTTCCAGGTAAGGCAACAATCTACCATGAACCAAAATGTTGTTACTTATAATGTAATGATAAACCTGATTAATAAAGATCTTTCGCTATTACCAGGGATGACAGCTACATCGACCATAAAGGTTGCTGAACACAAAAATGTGCTGGTGGTACCCATGACCGCTCTTTTATTCAGCCCAAATGCAAGCGACACTTCGGCACCATCGGCCGATCATAATAAGCAAACTATATGGGTGCTTTGTGATACGGCATCCAATAAATATTCAAACAACAGATGCGTTGATATGAAAGGTACCCTGATGTATTGCGACACAGTGCGCAGAATACTGGATGACGGGGTTATGGCGGAAATACAAGGCAACGATTTGCATGAGGGATTAAAAATTGTTACCGGCATAATAAAAGAGCAGGAACAAAAACTGAAGAGCCTACTGCCTTCTACTACTCAACCCAAAGCCCCGTCCGTTGCACCAGCCAAAGCACCGGGAAAATAAACTATGGAAACGCCTTCAACACCAATTATTGAAGTTCAAGATGTATGGAAAACATTCCTTACCGGGGGTACTGCGTTTAGTGCATTGCGCGGTATTAACCTGAGTGTATATTCAGGAGAATTAATGGCCATTATGGGGGCCTCGGGTTCAGGCAAGTCAACTTTTATGAATATGCTGGGTTGTTTGGACCGGCCTACAAAAGGAAAGTATTTGTTTAACGGAATTGACACAACTGAAAAAAGCAATACTGAACTGGCTTTGATAAGGCGTGATCATTTCGGGTTTGTTTTTCAATCATATAATTTACTTGCCCGCACTACGTCTTATGAAAATGTAGAGTTGCCTTTATTGTATTACGGGTTTAAATATGGCCGGGCTGAGCGCAGGGAACTTGTAATGGCCGCCCTTAAACAGGTAGGCCTGGAAAGTAAGGCTTATAATAAAACCAACGAGTTAAGCGGCGGGCAGCAGCAACGCGTGGCTATAGCAAGGGCCATTATCAATAATCCCAAAATTATTTTTGCCGATGAGCCAACCGGTAACCTGGATACGCGTACCAGCTTTGATATTATGGCCATTGTGCAGGGCCTGAACGAGAAGGGCACTACCGTTGTGATAGTAACGCATGAGCCGGATATAGCTGATTTTGCCAAACGGAAGGTAATATTTAAGGATGGACAGATAATATCAGATGTGGTGAATCAACAACCTAAAAATGCTGCTCAGGAAAGGCAAAAATTACCTGAACTTAAAGAACCGGAACCCGCAAAATGAACATATTTAATCTATTTATAACTGCATTCCGGGCTTTAATGAAAAACGGAATGCGCACGCTGCTAACCATGCTGGGCATTATTATTGGTGTAGCAGCTGTTATTATTATGGAATCGATAGGTAAAGGTTCGGAGGAAGATATTACATCACGCATCAATAGCCTGGGCAGTAACATGATTATTGTTGCACCTAATCCTAAAATGGTAAATGGTGTAAAAATGGGCCAGGGAGGGTTAACGTTAGAGTATAAAGATGTGGTGATGATTAAAAGATATAGCAGCGCCAGCAAATATTGCTCACCACTGGTTGCACTAACCCAACAGGTAAAATACAGGGCTAATAACTGGAGCACCCGCACCGTTGGGGTGCTTCCGGAATATTTCCCGTTGCGTGGAATATGGGCTGCTTCGGGGACAGTTTTTTCAGATGAGGATTTAAGAAAGATAAGTAAAGTTTGTATTATAGGAAAAACCGTTAAAGACAATCTGTTCCCTAATGGTGAAGACCCTATTGGAAAAACTATTATTGATGGCACCATTCCGCTAAAAGTTATCGGGGTGCAGAATGAAAGGGGGCAAAGCGCTACCGGACAGGACCAGGATGATATAATCATTGCCCCTTATACCTGCGTTCAGGACCGTATGGTACATTCCTTATACGTAAATGTCATTTTTGTATCAGCAATAACAGGTGACGACATACCAAAAGCCGTTAGTGAAATTAAATATTGCGTGCGGACCAGCCATCACCTTTCCGCTACCGACCAGGACGATTTTCTGGTAAGGACACTGGCTGATTTAATGGCAACGGCACAGGGTGTTACCAAGGTACTTACCTTGTTACTAGCCAGCGTTGCAAGTATCTCTTTATTAGTAGGTGGCATCGGCATTATGAATATTATGTTTGTATCAGTTACCGAGCGAACGCGCGAAATAGGCACGCGCCTTGCCATAGGGGCCACTTCGTACGATGTAATGTGGCAGCTTTTGATTGAGGCGCTGGTAATAAGCCTGGTTGCGGGTGTTTTGGGCATCATCAGCGGCCTGATAATTTGCAAGCTTATAACTTATTTTGCAGGCTGGCGAACCGTGGTTACCGCATCCTCTATTATTATCTCGTTTGCGGTTTGTACCATCATTGGCATCTTCTTCGGCTGGTACCCCGCAAGAAAAGCGGCGAACCTGAACCCAATTGATGCACTGAGATATGAATAAGGGCTGAAATACCTAACAGTTATATTTCTGATTAAAATCATTGTAGTCACCTAATACAACTCATGTTTGGGCAGGTAACTTTAAGCATAAATTTGCATCTATATGCTTATTGATCCGCAACTGATACAAAAATACAACCAACCGGTACCCAGGTATACCAGCTATCCCACAGTACCATTCTGGAAGGGTTCGATTGATGTAAAAATGTGGGAAACCGCCTTTCTAACCCAGTTTAAAGTACACAATAGCCAGGGCGGAATAAGCCTGTATATCCATCTGCCTTTTTGCGAGGCCATGTGTACTTATTGCGGATGCAATAAAAGAATTACCACCAACCATAATGTGGAGCTGGAATATCTGGCAGCACTTGAAACCGAATGGAAGCTTTACGGGGCAATAATGGGAGAAGCGCCGGTAATATCTGAGCTTCATTTAGGTGGCGGAACACCTACATTCTTTTCCCCTGAAAACCTGGAAAAATTAATGGGTTTTCTTTTTAAAGACTCAAAAATTCCGGACGACCGGGAGTTCAGTTTTGAAGGGCACCCGAATAATACCACGCGCCAGCACCTTGAAACCCTTTACAGGCTTGGCTTCAGGCGCGTAAGTTTTGGGGTACAGGATAATGACCCCGAAGTGCAGCGCATAATTAACAGGATACAACCGGTTGAAAAACTAAAAGAGGTAACCGACCTGGCCCGGGAAATTGGTTATACTTCGGTTAATTACGACCTGATTTATGGCCTGCCGTTACAGACTTTAACCGGCATGGAAAAAACCATAAAGCAGGTGCTGGAATTAAAGCCCGACCGGATAGCTTTTTACAGTTATGCCCATGTACCCTGGGCCAGCAAAGGCCAGCGCTTGTTTGACGAGAACGATCTGCCATCTGCCGAAAATAAACTGGCCTTATATCAACTGGCTATGCAGTTATTTACGGAAGGCGGTTACACCGATATAGGCATGGATCATTTTGCGCTGCCCGGTGATGATCTTTTTAAAGCAGCAAAAAAGGGTGTTATGCACCGTAACTTTATGGGTTATACAACCCAACATACTTCGGTGTTGGTTGGCCTTGGCGTTTCAAGCATTAGTGACGTGGGTACGGCCTTCGCGCAAAACAATAAAACCCTTCAGGATTATTACTCGGCTTTGGTAAAGGGTGATTTGCCCGTGCAAAAAGGATATTTTTTAACCGAAGAAGATATGGCCTTCCGCAAATATATTCTTGAC
>CAISWS010000020.1 GCA_903889265.1 uncultured Bacteroidota bacterium | reverse complement strand
CGTCTCTTTACGCGTGATGCGTAAATGCCGCAATGGGGGCAAGATTTTGCGTCTCCTGTTGCGCAAGGGCCGCATAATATAAAAACGGTAAAATTTTGCGTCTCTTTACGCGTGATGCGTAAATGCCGCAATGGGGGACAAAATTTTGCGTATCTGAATTGGTGGGGATTGTCGTTTAACGAAAATTTTGGTGTGCGGCAAAGAGAGACGCAAAACTTTGCGTCTCTACGATTAAATACGCTATAATTGTAACAAATGACTGATTCATCCATCCACACCGAAGCCACCTTTGAATCGGCTATTATTGACCACCTCTGCAATAACGGCTGGCAACAAGGCAATGCCAATGATTTCAGCAAAGATTTAGCCTTTGATAAAAGTGCGATACTATCGTTTATTCAAACTTCCCAAACCAAAGAATGGGACAAACTAAAACAATACTACAAAGACGAAACCGAAAGCAAGTTTATACAACGCCTGTTTAAAGAATTGGATTTGCGCGGCACTTTAGATGTATTAAGGCATGGAATTACTGACAGCGGCTGCAAATTTAAATTAGCATATTTTAAACCCGATAGTAACTTAAACCCAGACACCGTTGACTTGTATAAACAAAACAGGTTGATGGTTACCCGGCAGGTTTATTTTGCTGTAAAAAATAATAAGAGTATTGATTTGGTACTTTCGGTAAACGGCCTGCCCGTTGCCACCGTTGAACTAAAAAATCATTTTACCGGCCAAAGCGTGCAGGAGGCCATGGAGCAATACCGCACCAGCCGCGACCCTAAAGAATTATTGTTTCAGTTTAAAAAACGCGCCCTCGTCCATTTTACCGTGGATCCTGATGAAGTATATTTTACCACTAAATTAGATGCAGCAGGTACGCGCTTTTTCCCCTTCAATAAAGGCTATAAAAATGCAGCAGGTAACCCACCCGCTAAAGATTACACCACCTACCGCACTGCTTATTTTTGGGAAGAGATTTTAGCATTTGATAGCTGGGTGGAGTTGTTGGGCAGGTTTCTGCATATTCAGAAAGAGGAATTTTTAGTAGATGGCAAAAAATACAGCAAAGAAAATTTGTTGTTTCCCCGCTATCATCAAATTGATGTAGTGCGCAAACTAACCGCCCATGCTAAACAGGCAGGTACCGGTAAAAATTATCTCATTCAACATTCAGCCGGTAGCGGCAAAAGCAATAGCATTGCATGGCTTGCATATCGGTTAAGCAGTTTGTATAATGCAGATGACAAAAAGATTTTCGATTCCATAATAGTAGTTACCGACCGCAATGTATTAGACCAGCAATTACAAAATACCATATACCAGTTTGAACACAAACAGGGTGTGGTGCAGCGCATTGAAGATGATTCGGAACAGTTAGCAGATGCCATCAAAAACGGAACAAGCATTATTATAACAACCTTGCAAAAATTTCCTTTTGCGCTCCGCCATCTGGCCGAAATACCCAACAAAAATTACGCAGTAATTATTGACGAAGCCCACAGCAGCCAGGGCGGCGAAGCCAGCCGTAAAATGACCGAAGCCTTGGCAGGCAAAAACGTTTCGCTTGAAGAGCAGGAAAAGATAGAAGCCCAGGCCGAAAACGCGGAAGAAGACAGCGATGATTACGTAAGGGATACCATACTAAAGCGCGGCCCACAAAAAAACATCAGCATTTTTGCTTTTACGGCTACACCTAAAACCAAGACTCTGGAAGTATTCGGCAATAAAGATGCCACCGGTAAGCCGCAGCCTTTTCATTTATACTCCATGCGCCAGGCTATTGAAGAAGGTTTTATTTTAGACGTGCTTAAAAATTACACTTCCTATAAAGAATACTACCAGTTTACCAAAGCCATACAGGACGACCCTGAATTAAACAAGCGAAAAACGGTAAAAGCCATTGGCCGTTTTGCATCGCTGCACCCGGTTAGCATTGCGCAAAAAACCGAAGTAATGATTGAGCATTTCCGCCAGATAACATTGAAAAAAATTGGTGGTAAGGCTAAAGCTATGGTGGTTACTTCATCGCGCAAACATGCGCTTAGATATTATCTCGAGTTTAAAGATTACATCAAAGAAAAAGGTTACGATAATATTAAACCGCTGGTAGCGTTTTCGGGTGCAGTAATAGATGATTTTTACCCCGAAGGAGTAACGGAAGCAGTGTTAAATGGATTCGGCGAAAAAGAATTACCAGAAAAATTTGCAACGCCAGATTATCAGGTGCTTTTAGTGGCTGATAAATACCAAACAGGTTTCGACCAGCCTTTGCTGCATACCATGTATGTAGATAAAAAGCTTTCGGGCGTTAAAGCCGTGCAAACGCTTTCGCGTTTAAACAGAACCATACCCGGCAAAGAGGACACTTTTATTTTAGACTTCACCAACGACCGGGAAACAATTATTGAATCGTTCCAGCCCTATTACGAGCTAACTACGATGACCGAAACCACCGACCCAAATCACCTGTATGATTTGAAAGGAAAAATGGATATGGCCAATGTATATTACCAAAGCGAGGTAAATGGTTTTGCCAAAGTGTTTTACCGTCCCGGTAATACATCGTTAAAAGACCAGGGTAAACTCTACGCCTTTATTGACCCCGCAGTCGACCGCTTTAAAGAAATACAGGAGGAGCCGCAGGATGAGTTTAAAAAATCAATGACCTCGTTTGTGCGTTTGTATTCGTTCCTGTCGCAGATAATGCCGTTTCAGGATGTAGAGTTAGAGAAGCTTTATTCGTACGGCAGGTTCTTACTAAGCAAACTACCTAAAAGCGATTACACCGAAAGATTAAAACTGGATAACGAAGTAGCCCTTGAATATTACCGCCTCCAAAAAATCGCTGAAGGCGATTTGGTGTTACAGGTGCAAGGAGAACATGGCCTTGACCCAACAACAGAAGCCGGTATAAGCAGGCCGAAAGATGAAAAGGATAAATTATCAAACATCATCAACGTGCTCAACGATAAATACGGTACCGAATTCAGCGATGCCGACCGTTTATACTTTGACCAGATAGAACAGGCCCTATTCGAAAACGAAGATTTGAAAATAAGAGCGCAAAGCAACCCCATCGAAAATTTCAAATACGCCTTTGAAGAAATCTTCATTCAAACCCTGATTGACAGAATGAAGGATAACGAAGAAATTTTTGACAAGGTAATGGGCGACAACAATTTCCGCGGCGATGTAAAGGAATGGCTGACGAAAAAAATATATCAGCGGTTTAATGCGCCGCAAGCATAAGCACCTTATATCAATCAATAATTAAATCGGGTATTACGCCCTTTCAGGACTGTATAGAATTAATTTCATATACACCGGGCTGCGCCCGTTGCTGTTGTGTTGCGCCGCTTTCAGGGCTTAATGCAAAACAGCCAACAGCCTAACCACCCCCAGGGCAGCCCCTCCTGAATCACTTACCATTACCCAAATTTCTTTTCCGGTATTAGGAAACCCGAAGGGTTGATATGATTATAGTAACACATGCAACAAGGCCATAAATCCCGAAGGGATGACATTGATTGGGCCCGCTAAAAGTGTCGAACCATGCCATCTCTTCGGGATTTATGCTTTCGTAGGCTTCTTTGATATAATAATGTCATGCCTTTGAAATTGGTTTTCCACATAAAGTCAAATTTGGGTAATGGTAAGTGAATCAGGAGGGGAGCTAATACAAATACAAGCAGTCGGGCTTCACGCGGTGCTGTTGTATTACGCGGCTACAGAGTAAGTCGGGAACAAAGAGGTGAGTTTGTATTCCCTCTCCCTCATTTGCAATTCAACAAATCATCAACAAACGCGTCTCCCCGGTTTTTTCCCTCGGTGCCCGGTGAACGCATGGAAGCACTTTACTTTCAGGATGCTCAACCGCCAACCTCCATAAGTTACCAAGGCCTAAGTTTACAGGGTGTGCCCCAGGTTTAGCCCGGTAATGCAGATCAAAAAAATGTTCGCTTAAAAATGATTCAAATCCTTCATCTGCCCCTCCATATAGTTTTTTCAGTTCATCACGTATTTCGGGCACCAACACTTTTTGTTCCGCTTGCGCATTCGGCAATATTTCACTCGCCTCGCCATAATAAGTGCATAAAAAGGTATTGGTTGGTATGGGAGAGCGGTCTACATGAAAAGAATAAACATCGGTTGCAAAAAACGGGTAGGCATCATCTCTTTCATAACACCTGATAAGATTAAGGGTTGGAGATGCACCATGAGCGGTCAACACCTTTAAGTCATTTAAAAGAATTTGGCGGGCAAGCTGTCCCTGTTCACTCAACTCAAGTTCAAGAAGTTCCTCTTGTTCAAGCACCGCTATATTTCCATTTAGTTTTACCTTTTCAACTATCTCTGCAAAATCACCTGCCAGTTTACGGGTCCAGCAAATGGCATTCATTGCCCCATCAAAAGGGGTGCTGACGAGGTCTTCAAAATTTGTTACGTATTGAATTTGATGCTCGGCTTGGGGTAAATCTGTCATAATGGGTAGTAGTAAATATAGGTTTTCCATGTGTGAGTAGCCTTTGAGCAAAATATCCTGCTTCGCGCAAGTCACCCGGTCTACGTAAAATTCTGTAAATTTGTAAAAACACAAAACCATGGGCCTTCAGGAAAGAAAAATTCATTTTGTGCAGGAGTTTTTGCGAATTAATAATGAAGCTATTATTATTAAGCTGGAAGATATGCTGAAACTTGAAAAGCGAAAGAGTTATGATGCCAACCAGGTGCCTTATACCATGAGCGAATTTGAGGGAATGATTAATATGGCTGAGGAGGATTCGAAAAATAACAGACTTAAAAGCGTTCATGAATTAAAAGAAGACTCCAAATCATGGGACTAAATGTTTATTAGACCGAAACTTCAATTAACAGATTAGAAGATATTTTTGATTATTATAAAACGAACGCAGGCACTGATGTAGCCCGAAAAATTGTTGACTAGATTATTGATGCCACTATCGCCCTTGAAAATCAGCCACGCATCGGGCAGCCCGAGGAATTGTTAAAGCATAGGGATTTAGAATATCGCTACCTTGTTGACGGTAATTACAAAATTATTTACTGGATAGAAGAGCCACTTGTAAAAATTGCTACTGTTTTTGATTGCCGGCAAAACCCGGTTAAAATGAAATTGTTATAAAAAACCGTAGAGGGTGGAAGATTATAGGAGGCGCAGATTTGACAACTTTTTAAAAGTTGTCAAATCTATATGGTCGTCTAATTCAAAACCATATTATCAATCAACCTAACCCCGCCTATTTTAACCGCCGTAAGCGCCACCAGCTTTTCTGAGCTCCGTTTAGGCACTTCAAGCGTCTTAGCATTCCTAATTTCAAAATACTCTGTTTCGCCCCCCTTAATTGCACCTAACTTTTTCATGCTCTTTTGCTGTATAACCCCAATTTCAGCCTTTGTATTTTTAAGCTGCGCCTTGGCGTATTTCAACGTTTTTGAGATTTCAACCGCCAGTTTACGGGAGGCGGCATCCAGGCGGGTGTTGCGGCTACTCATAGCCAGGCCATCTTTTTCGCGCACGGTTGGGCACATAACCAGCCGGGTATTCAATTTTAACTTCTTTATAAGCAGGCCTACTATAAGTTGTTGCTGGTAATCCTTTTGCCCCATAAAAAGCTGGTTGGGCTTTACTATTTTAAGCAGCCTTTCTACCACCTGGGCCATGCCATCAAAGTGCCCGGGCCTGAAACTTCCTTCCAATATATTGGCAATTAAGCCAAATTTATACCGCTTTTTCTGTACCAGTCCTTTGGGGTAAATCTCGCTTACTGTGGGTAAAAACAGCACATCGCAACCCGCCTGGCTTAACAATTTGATATCATTGTCAATAGTAACCGGGTAGTTTTCAAAATCGCTTTTGTCGTTAAACTGCGTTGGGTTTATAAAAATGCTGCAAACTGTTAATTTACAACGCTTTCTGCACGTATCTATCAATGCAATATGGCCCGGGTGCAAAGCCCCCATAGTAGGCACAAAACCTATAGAAATGCCCTGTTTTTTTGCCTTTTTAAGGTAATCTTCAAGGTCTTTAACTCGCTTAAATATCAACATAAATAAGATGGCTTAACAGATTAGAGGATTAAAACTTTGTGTTTATTCGGATTTTTGTTATTATCTTTGCAGTCCAGTTCAATTCATTCAGAAATTCCTTTCACTCACTTACTCAAACCAAACAATAATATGGAAAAAAAGAGAATTCTTATCGTGACCCAGGAAATGGACCCTTATCTGGCGCTTACCGAAGCCTCTAAGATAGCAAACGAACTTCCTAAGTATATGCAGGATAATGGTATGGAGATCAGGGTTTTAATGCCTAAGTTTGGTACCATCAACGAAAGAAGACACAGATTGCATGAAGTTGTTCGCCTTTCAGGTATCAATGTAATTATAAACGATGAGGATTACCCTTTAGTAATAAAAGTAGCTTCTTTACCCGGCGCCCGCCTTCAGGTGTATTTTCTTGATAATGAAGACTTTTTCAAAAGAAAGCTGGTTTTCCATGACGAAAACAACAAGTTTTTCGATGACAACTCAGACCGCATGATATTTTTCTGCAAAGGCGCTCTTGAGACTGTAAGG
>CAISWS010000019.1 GCA_903889265.1 uncultured Bacteroidota bacterium | reverse complement strand
TGATGATGATGATGATGATGATGATGATGATGATGATGATGATGATGATGATGATGATGATGATGATGATGATGATGATGATGATGATGATGATGATGTTGATGATGATGATGATCGATTGGGTTTGAATACCGATGAGTAATATGAATATGTACATCACAACGCAGGAAAGAAACGAACTCGATGCACCGGTTGCGCTTTTAGCTTGCGGTAAGGCTATCTGCGCTTTTAGCAAACATCCGGTTGGTCTCATACAGCGTTTCTTTGCTTTTGGCTACGCATGATTTTTTTCTTAACGGAAATTTCTGCGAGGCCAAAAAAAAGACCGCCGTACTGCTTATCTTCTATATCCAGTTTTTTGGTTTTAATAATACTTCTAAAAATCGTTCCTCTTCTGAATCCGGTTCGGGTTTATAATCGTATTCAAATCTCACATTCATCGGCAAGCTCATCAGTATGCTTTCGGTGCGGCCGTTGCTTTTGAGGCCGAAGATAGTGCCGCGGTCGTGAATGAGGTTAAACTCAACGTAGCGGCCACGGCGGATGAGTTGCCAATGCTTTTGTTTTTCGGTAAACGGCAGCGCTTTTCTTTTTTCAACAATGGGGAAATACGCTTCAATAAAAGCCTCTCCATTGGATTTGGCGAAATTGAACAGCTGCTCGGCAGTCCAGTTTTCGGCAGGTTTCAGGTGGTCGTAAAATATGCCGCCTATACCGCGGCGTTCGTTGTTGCGGTGGGTGTTTACAAAGTAGTTATCGCACTGCAACTTGAATTTTGCATACCAATCTGCGTCAAACTTATCACAACTGTTTTTGAAGGCTTGATGAAAGTGAATGGCATCTTCTTCAAACAAATAATATGGGGTTAAGTCGGCCCCGCCGCCAAACCAGCTACCGGTTACTTTACCGGCTTCATCATAAACCTCAAAATACCTGAAGTTGGCATGAACAGTTGGCACCATAGGGCTAGCCGGATGTAGCACCAGCGAAATGCCACAGGCAAAAAAACTGCTGCCTTCCACATTTAACTGTGTGCGGATAGCCGAGGTTATTTTGCCATAAACTTCAGAAGTGTTTACTCCGCCCTTTTCAAATACAGCGCCGTTTTGAATAACGCGCGTTATACCTCCGCCGCCTTCCCCGCGTGTCCATTTATCCTCAAGAAAAACTTCTTTGCCATCGGCTTTTTCAACCGCTGCGCAAATTTTATTCTGAATCTGCTTTATCCAATCAGAAAATTCAGCTTTCATCAGTTCGCGTAATTTTTTACGGCGTCAACAAAAGCTTTGGCGTTATCAACCGGCACATTAGGTAATATGCCATGGCCCAAGTTAGCTATGTAACGATGTACGCCAAAAGCATCTATCATTTTAGTAACCTCCCGGGTAATTGTTTGTGGGTCGGTTAATAATTTTGCGGGGTCGAAATTGCCTTGTAAGGTTTTTCCTGGTGTTTGTTCGCGCGCGTAAATGGCGGGGACATTCCAATCAATACCGATGCCCGATGTAGAAGTTTCAGCCAATTGGCCCAAAGCATACCAACTGCCTTTAGGGAAAAGAATAACCGGACACATAACGCTTAGTGCATCTGAGATTTGTTTCAGGTAAGGCAGGGAATAAGCGTCAAAATCGGCAGGAGCTAACATGCCACTCCAGCTGTCAAAAATCTGCACACAATCGGCACCGGCTTTAACCTGGGCTTTTAAATATTCGATAGTGGCGGTGGTTATTTTTTGCAGTAATTGTGCAGCAAGCACCGGTTCGGTAAAGCAGAATTGTTTTGCCTTGTCAAAAGTTTTGCTGCCTTTGCCTTCAACCATATAACACAGGATAGTAAACGGAGCACCGGCAAAGCCAATGAGCGGAACACGGCCGTTTAACTCCTGCTTGCAAAGCGAAATGGCCTTGCAAACATAATCCAGCCTTTCAGCGGCGCCTTCAACCTGCAGCTTATCTATATCTGCCTGAGTGCTGATAGTATCAGGAAGCAATGGACCGCGGCCTTCTTCCATTAAAACTTTTACGCCTAATGCCTGGGGTATAACCAGGATATCGGAAAAAATAATGGCGGCATCGGGGCCGATAATATCAATGGGCTGCAGGGTTATTTCGCAGGCCAGTTCCGGTGTTTCGCAGCGGGTAAAAAAATCGTATTTGGCTTTTAGTTTTAAATACTCAGGCAAATAGCGACCGGCCTGGCGCATCATCCACACGGGTGGGCGTTTTACCTGCTCACCTCTTAAAGCTTTTAGAAAAAGATCGTTTTTAATTTCACTCATGATTAGCTTATTTTAATACCAAATACAATAGAACGCTGATTTGTTATGATTTTTATGATTGACTATGATCTTTGAAATAATTTGAAACTGAAGTTAACATGGATTGGGGGGAGGGTTGTTCGGGTAAAATGATTGTGATGGTGTTGTTTGTTGCTTTTAGTTCCTGTGCGGTGGTGCTGCCGATGCAGCAGTAAACGGTTTCGTTATTGAGGTTGTTGAGGGCTAAGAAACTTTCTACACCGCTGGGGCTGTAAAACAGAATTGCATCAAATGTGTCATTCACTTTTTTAGCCTTAGTACCCGTTTGATAGACCATCAGGTCAGCATATAAAATACCAGCTTGTTGCAGAGTTTCTTCCATAACGGGCAATCGTAAATTACCGCAGATATGCAAAACATCTTTTGCCGCATTGCCTTTTATGATGGCGGTGGCAAGCTCCTGCGCTGAGGCGGCGGTAATAGTTGTTTCAATTTCTTTGCCTAAAAGTTCATCCTGCGTTTTTCCCTGGATGGCAAATATTTTTTTGCCTTTGGCAAGAGCGGCAGCACCATTATTTTGAAAAAAATATTTTACTGCGTTGGCGCTGGTAAAGGCAAGGGCATCGAAATTTTTATAGCTGAGTTGTTCAATCTTGAAAGGGAACGCCGTTGTTTCAATAAAATCCACGCACTGAACATCCAGTTGCAGGGTTTGGGCATAAGCCAGCGTATCGCTGTTGAGTGTTTTAGTTGATAACACCTTTTTCATCCCAGTTTTTGTTACGTATTTCTTCTATCAGCACAGCAGCGCCAGGTTGCTCCAATAACTTTTCGGCGCAAATTTTACCGGCATCAGTCCACTCGGAAACCAGCATTACACGGTTAACTTCAAATGCACGTTTGCCATCGTAGGCATGCATAGCGCCTTTAAATTCAAGTTCGCTTCCGTTTACCTGGGCCAGTGCGCTGATGGGTACTGAGCAACCGCCCATCATGGTTTGCATAAACTGACGCTCAACGGAGGCGGAAATGAAAGTTTGCTGGTGGTTGATGGAGTCCAGTGCCTCCTTCATTTCATTATCTTCTTCCCGGCATGCAATGCCGATAATACCTTGGGCGGGGGCCGGTAACATCCAATGCAAAACTTCGGAGTTATCTGGTACCAATCCAAGCCTTTCTAACCCGGCTTTGGCAAAAATGATGGCATCCATTTCGTCCGACCCGGCAAATTTTCGCAGGCGGGTTTGCACATTGCCGCGTATGCCCACCATTTGGTGGTTCGGATATTTGGCTAACCACTGTCCTCTTCTTCTTAAACTTCCTGATGCAATAGTGGCAATGGACCCGGTATCTTCAAGCTTGCTTTTGTTTTTTATAATGACCAGGTCTTCCGAAGGGCCGCGTTCAAGCACAGCGGCAATTGTGAGTCCCTGAGCCAGTTGAGTGGGAACGTCTTTTAACGAGTGAACTGCAATGTCGGCTTGCTTATTAAGTAAGGCCGCGTCTAACTGCTTTGTAAAAACCCCGGAAATGCCCAAAGCATAAATGGGTTGGGTCAATTGCAAATCGCCGGTGCTTTCAAGCGGAACGATTTCGCAGACATGCCCCAGTGCTTCGAGGCGCGATTTAACGAGCTCGGTTTGCCATATGGCCAGTTTGCTGGTGCGGGAGGCAATTTTTATAGTGCGGGAAGTGCTCACGATATATTTTTAAATAAATTCCGAATACATTTTTACCGCAATCCCGATAGCTATCGGGAGCAAAGTGGGTAAAGAAATACAGAAAGCCATGAGCAGCTTAGGCAACTTTGTAAGCAGGCACATCTCGCACTTCAGCAACAGGCTGGGTATACCAGGCACGGCGCTGTTCCCATTGACGGAACTCGGCAAAGTGTTCATCTATTATGGCTTCGGCAACCGGAATTTCGCTGCGGCGTGCTTCGATGGCCTGGTTAACAATGGCCGAAAGCTCATCTATATTATAATGTTGAAGGCCTTCAATTTCCTTTACATCAGGATGCACATTAGATGGAACTGAAAGGTCGAAAATGAGTTTTAGTTTTGAGCCGGTGAGGTCTTTTTTAGATACAATGGCCTGTTCGGCTCCTGTGGCTACTATTAAAACATCCGCATTTTGAAAAACATCCTGCTGATTTTCGAATGGGGCGAAGTTAACATCAAACTCGCCTGCAGCTAATTCAGCTTTTGATTCATTTCTGTTTAATACAGTTACTTTATGCCGGGGCAGGTAGTGTTTCAGGTTTTTAAGGGTAAGGGTTCCTATTTTACCCAAGCCCATCAGGCAAACGTTCATAGAAGATTCGGCGCCAATGGCTTCTTTTAATAACTGGATAACCGCGTAAGAAACAGAAGTTGTACCGTCAGACAATGCAGTTCTGCTTTTTACCTGGCGGGAAGATTGTAAGGCGGAGTTGAAGAGTTTTTCCATGTAACCGCTGGTGCAGCCATGGCTTTTAGACAACACGAAAGCATTTTTCATTTGGCCTATAATCTCATAATCGCCTAAAATCTGTGAGTCCATACCGGCAGCCACCCTGAAAAGGTGTTTGGCAGCTTCATCGCCCGTTTTTATAAAAATGTATTCGCTGATTTCCTCTTCGGTTGCTGTTGTGTTTTCTGCCAATAAACTGATAAGCATTGCGGCATTAGCGCCCCTGCAATAAATTTCAGTTCTGTTACAAGTAGAGAGGATAAAGAAATCTTTAGGATATTTGCCGCTGACGTCGGAGTATATTCTTTTAATATGCTCGGCAGTAAGGGCAAATTTATTTCTGATTTCTAATGTCGTTTTTCTGAAACTAACACCTGCTAC
>CAISWS010000018.1 GCA_903889265.1 uncultured Bacteroidota bacterium | reverse complement strand
ATTTCAAAACACGTCGAAAGAAATGACCTATTGTACTACATGTAAAAATGGAATTATGCATGCCGGGGTTACTACCGTAACTTTTGATAAAGACAATGTTATTATTGTTTTTCGGAACGTTCCGGCACAAGTATGTGATACCTGTGGCGACTATACCATTGAAGGCAGCATCGCTAAGGCACTTTTAAAAACTGCTAAAGAAGAAAGGGTTAAAGGTCATGAAATAAGTATCCTTAACTACAATAAAGCAGCATAGCTTCTGCTATATCTGGTTCTTAGAATTATTCCACTGAAAGATTATGGTTAAAGCAACAGTTAATAAAAAAGCGGAGTTTACTATTGATAAAAACTTAGTAAACGGAAAAGAGAACGAATGGGATTTGGTCGAATTCCGCGAAAATACTTTTCACGTTATAAAAGATAACAAAGGCTATAACGCCATGCTGGTAAGCTATAATGCCGGGGAGAAAACCCTGGTAATTAATGTAAACGGCAACGACTATGAGGTTTCAATAAAAGACAAGAACGACCTGCTGTTACAGCAATTGGGTATTAACACCAAAGTATCCTCTGTTATACAACATATCAAAGCCCCTATGCCCGGCCTTATCATCAACGTATCTGTTACCGAAGGCACCGAAGTTCAAAAAGGCGACACTCTGCTTATACTCGAAGCCATGAAAATGGAAAACGTAATTAAATCTCCCCGCCAGGGCAAAGTGAAAAAAGTAAACGTGCAGTTAAAACAAGCCGTTGAGAAGAACCAGGTGATGTTGGAGTTTGAGTAGAATATCGTTTTTATAAAAACTCCACCACCGCATCAAATTCCTCCTTCGCAGCCAGCGCATCTTTCAATATAGTAGCATTGTCAATTTCAAATTGCAGTGCCAGCAGGTTCGATAAATAATTAATTTGCTTTTCAGCATTCTTCCGGTCAAAGAATATTTTGCCTGTGCGGCGTATCAGAAAATCGTTGAGGTGATATATCATTTCGTTTTCTATACTGTACATTAACTCTGCCGCTTCAAATATTTTTTCAGGGTCAGCAATTTTAGGGCGCAGGGCTTTTACCTGCTCAATAACTTTTGCCGTGTTAGTGCCAAACCGGTAAAACCATTCGCTTACTTTATCCGGGGGTATGTTTGCTTCGTTACCCTGTTCAAGCAGTTTTTCAATCCCCTTTTTAAATGCGGTTTCATCCGTAAACTCCCCTCCGCTCAACCTGTAATCTTTGGTTTTACAGCTACCGTATCTTTTGCCCGAGCGCTTAGCTACCAGGTCAACAATCTTTTCTGCCATTAAACGGTAACCGGTAAGCTTGCCTCCGGCAATAGAGAGCAGGCCAGATTCAGAATCCAATATCTCATCTTTGCGTGAAAGCTCCGATGCCGATTTACCCTCTTCATATATCAAAGGCCTTAAACCAGCCCAGGTAGAAACTATATCACTAATACCCAATTTTACCGTAGGAAACATTTTATTAATGGCACCCAGCAGGTAGTCGGCATCTTCTTTACTGCATTGCGGGTGGTTCAGGTCCTGGTTGTAAACAGTATCCGTAGTGCCCACGTAGGTAATGTTGTTACGGGGTATGGCAAAAATCATCCGGCCATCGCCTACATCAAAATAAGCGGCCTGTTGCAGCGGCAGTTTTTCGTACGGGAAAACCAGGTGTACCCCTTTGGTTAATTGAAGCCTTTTACCTTTAAGCGAGTTATCCTCTTTACGCAGCAAGTCAACCCAGGGGCCGCAGGCATTTACAACCGCGTTGGCCTTAATTTCAAAAGTTTCACCACTCAGTTTATCCTGCACGGTTGCACCTGTAATTTGCCCATCGCCACTGTAATTAAAATTCTTCGACTCAGCATAATTTAAAAGCAGGGCACCATTTGCAAACGCACTCTTCGCCAATTCAATAACCAGCCGCGAATCATCCGTGCGGTATTCAAAATATAAGCCACCACCATGCAATCCGTCCGAACGTAGCAATGGTTCCGCTTTCAGGGTCTCATGCTTATCCAACATTTTGCGCCGCTCTTCTTTTTTAACCCCGGCCAGTATATCATAAACCAACAAACCTACAGAGGTTGAAAAAGAACCCAACGAGCCTTCCTCAACAATAGGCAATAACATTTTTTCAGGTATCACTATGTGCCGGGCATTACGATGCACCACCGCCCGCTCGCTGCCCACATCATGCACCAGTTTAATTTCAAACTGTTTAAGGTAGCGCAGCCCTCCATGTATCAGTTTTGTTGAGCGCGAACTGGTGCCAGATGCAAAATCATTTTTCTCAACCAGCGCAACACTCATGCCCCGCAGTGCAGCATCCAAAGCAATTCCGCAACCCGTAATACCGCCGCCTATCACCAGCAAATCAAACTGGCGTTTAGCTAACAGATTGGTAAATTCTTTGCGGTTCAGGTTCGAGAAATTCATACAGGTATGTATTTGGGGCTTACTGGTTTCAATATCAATTTTCATCGTGGTCAGAAGATGATCCACGCTTTTTCTTCGGTTTAAAGATAGGTATGCCGGCTGCCTCCAGGGTTTCATAATCCGCCGCAACAGCTCTCAACCGCTGAAATCCGTTTCGTTTCAATAAAGATGCCGCCGTTACGGCCTGTGCAGCCGTTTCTCCATACAGGTAATACATATCCTGTACTTCCATTTCAATCAAAAGGGGTTCAAGGTCCACCAGGGCAATGTTTTCGGCATCTTCAACATGCCCTTTTTCAAAGTCTTCCCTGGCGCGCAGGTCTATCAGGTAAAATTCATCAAACTGATAATCTATGGCAAATTCATCTGCATCAATGCTAATCAGCATATCAAACTTATGGCCTGCACTTAACCAACCCTCAAAACCACCTGCCAGGTAACCTTTAATATTACTCAATCCCGACCCTTTAACAGCCTTTACAATAGCCGGAATATCACTTTCATCGGCTACCAGTAAAACCTTTAGCTCATTACTTATTACTTCCTGTAAAGTATTAATAAAATTATCGGTAAAAGGAATGGAAACCGAATCCTCAATAAACCCTTCTGTAAATATTTCGGGCTTCCGGGTATCTGCTATAACGTATCCGCTGAGGTCTAAGGCCCGGAATTCGTTTAATTCAAATTTCTGCATGCGTAACTTTGAGGCGCGAAGTTATACCATTTCACGTTTCAAAATAACTGATTAGCATCTTTTGCAGGTAGTTATTTGAAAGAACCCGGCCCCATGGTATTTGTCCAACAATTTTTGGGCTACTCATATAGGCTATTGGTACTAACCCGCTTAACGCAAAAGCCCTCAAAGTTCGATGCCATTAAGTTCAGGGAACTTTGACCTCAGGGAGGTCAAATATTTATAGCAACACCAGCCAAAAAATGGTACGACTCCGGCGGAGTCGAATAGAAATGCCCTTAACTTAACTACATTGCCAGGTACGGCTTGTTTAAAGTCTTTTATTCAGGTATAAATTTGCTTACCCCATCGGCAACTGCCTGTAGTTTTTCGTAATTAACCGTGTAATAAATAAGCTTACCGTTGCGCTCGGCTTTTACAAGGTTATCTTCACGTAAAATGCGCAGGTGCTGCGATGCAACCGATTGCTCCATTTTCAGCGATTTGTATATCTTATTCACATTTATCCTGCGGCTTTGGTCAATAAAGCCAATCAGTTTCAACCTTAACGGGTGCGTAATCGCCCTCATAACAGAGGAAGCACTCTCCAGTTTTTTATTATTAACAAGTTTGCTAGCGACTCCGCTCATAATCTATTGAATTAATAGCTTTATAAATAAAATTCAGAAAACACCTTTAAAGCAAAACTCACCGGGCTGAACCATGGCCAACCCGGCATTATAGTTCGGCATTATTTAAGCCAGGTCATTTATTAATACAGAAACCTCGTTAATGCGGTTCTTATTAACTGAATAAAAAATAAATTTTCCGTTCCGTGAAGTCTCTACAATTTCGGCTTTGCGCAAAATTGCCAGGTGCTGCGATGCAACAGACTGCTCAATACGCAACTTTACATAAATTTCTGTAACGGTCAGCTTCTTCTGCTCTTCCAGCAAAGTAAGCATCTGCTTTCTCAGCGGGTGGTTAACGGCCCTTAAATTAAGTAGTGCCTTTTTCAGCTTGCTGTATTCAAGCTTAATTTCGTCTTTACCGTTTTCTTTGGTAACTACTAAAACATCTTTTGCAGTTTTTGTCGCCATGCTGTGGGGGGAGGGGGTTTTATAAAATTAAAAATGGTTCAAATTAACTTATATGCTAACAGCGTTTTCAATATTTTACAGAATTTAACAAAATAGTTGGCATCCCAAATCAGGTCTTTGCACCAAACTCTTTCAGATAATCCGGTTCAAAATAAGCCAGATCCTCAAACTGCCCCTTTCTGGCCTTGTCCTCCGAAACCTGAATCATAAAACGGGCATCGCAATTAATACCAGGTATAAAGTGTGCGCTATCAAATTTAAATATTTCCTTGCATTTTTCAGCACCGCTGCCAAAAACAAATAGGTTATTAAACGATTCAAGCTGTGCGGCCAGTGTTTCATTAACAGTAACGGCCTGGGTTTTTATTACTTCCTTCCCATCGCTATCAAAAACTGCTGTGTAAATATCCATCCGCCGGGCATCCAGTGCAGGCATAAAAACAGCCATTGGCTCATTCATTTGTTTCATAACCCCATCAGCCATAGCAAACAAGGTAGGCACAGCTATAAGGGGTTTGTTAAGGGCATAACACAACCCCTTGGCCGTTGAAGTGCCTATCCGTAAACCGGTATAGGAACCCGGGCCTGAACTTACAGCTACCGCATCAAGCTGGTTAAATGCTAAATTATTTTTCTGCATTAAGTCCTCAATAAAAACCGTAAGCACCCGGGCATGAGAGTTTCCCTGCATGTCTTCTCTGTAATCCAATAACTTACCATCTCTGGCCAGGCAAACAGAGCAAATAGTGGATGATGTTTCAATGTTCAAAATCAGCGGCATCAGTACTTATTAAAATTCAATCTCCTTTTCAACCACCTTAGCGCCGCGCTTTACTTTAACCCTGGTTTTATCGCCTTTATTAAACTGGCCCAGGGCTTTCATGTAGCTGTTCATTTCTGTAACCTTTATATCGCCTAACTGAATAACCACATCACCGGCCAGTAAACCGGCTTTAGCTGCGGGGCGGTCTTCTTTAACAGCATCAATACGCAGTCCTTCACCCTCATAGGTATAGTCGGGTATAACGCCCAGTGTTACCTTAAATTTAGGCGCACTGTCAACATTGTCATCTTTGGTTTTGGTAAAAGCAAGCTTGCCTTTGTCATTCAATTCAGCTATTAAACTTACCGTGTAATTCATCACATCTACCATGCCGTGGTAATTAATTTTATCCTCCGTATCGCTTGGTTTGTGGTAGTCCTTATGTTGCCCGCTGAACAAAAACACCACCGGTATATTTTGCAGATAAAACGAAGTGTGGTCCGATGGCCCAAGGCCCGATTCTGTAGTTTTGATATGCAAAGGGGTATGCAGTTTCTCTATCGCATCCTTAAAAGCTGCTGAAGTTCCAACCCCGTTTACCGTTAAAGTGTGCGTGGCAGAGTCAACCCGGCCCACCATATCCAGGTTTATCATGTAATTTATTTTGTCAAGCGGAACCGCCGGGTGCTGCACAAACCATTTGGAACCATATAAGCCAAGTTCCT
This sequence comes from uncultured Bacteroidota bacterium, assembly GCA_903889265.1. Classification (GTDB taxonomy): domain Bacteria; phylum Bacteroidota; class Bacteroidia; order Chitinophagales; family LD1; genus Bog-950. Next base: position 4,471 of record CAISWS010000018.1, on the reverse strand, counting down.
CGCCGCTGAAAGCAATAAAAATATAGTTGTTGTTCTTGTAGGCTGTGTCTTTTAATAAAGATGCCAGTTCAAGTATGGCGGCTACCCCGCTGGCATTATCATCCGCACCATGGTGCACAGCCGCAGGGCCTGTATAAAGCGAATGTTTAGGGTCGCCCATACCCAGGTGGTCGTAATGGGCACCAATAACAACGGTGTTTGCTGCGTGGTTATTTATAAAAGCCACTACATTGCTGCCGCTTATGTGCGTTTTTACACTATCAATTGTCGGGTCGTAGCTAAACGGCTGAAGATAGTCGGCAGCTGTAAACTGGCCATCGGCCGCCGGTATGCCTTCATTCTTAAAGGCCTCAATAATATAAGTAGCCGCTTTATGCTCATCATCAGTACCGGTCATACGGCCATGCAGGCTATCAGACGCCAGGTAGGTAATATGCTTTTTTAAGTTTACCGGCGATTGGGCGCTAACGCGGCATAAGCCACTTAAAACAACTATAAACAGACAGATTCTGAGGAGATTTTTGATTTTCATGGTATTACAAACGTAGAGGTAAATATGCGGGTATGAAAATTTATTCCGCTTATTTATGCCAACAGCGCTTAACATTAGGTTAAAACTAAGGTACTTCGCTCAAATGCCCTCCCAAACCTTGTTTACCCGGCCCTCAAACCTTTCCCTTAAAACCGATTTCTCCATTTCTTAATAAACCAAACTAAGCAGGTATGCCATATTTTGCTTACCTTCGCGCGCTGTTTGTAAAGCCGGCTTACGGAAAATGGTTAAAATGCCTGCTTCCGGAACCAAATTATAAGATTCATTGTTTACCCGTTTTTCAGTATAAAAAGAACTATGCTTAATCAGAATATCAGAAACATCGCCATTATTGCCCACGTCGATCACGGCAAAACCACTTTAGTAGATAAGATACTTCACCAATGCTCGCTTTTCCGCGATAACCAGCAAACCGGAGAGTTGATTTTGGATAACAACGACCTTGAAAGAGAGCGTGGTATAACCATTCTGGCCAAAAACGTATCGGTTGAATACAAAGGCATTAAAATTAACATTATCGATACCCCCGGCCACGCCGATTTTGGTGGAGAGGTTGAGCGCGTATTAAACATGGCCGACGGTGTATTGTTGCTGGTAGATGCCTTTGAAGGCGCCATGCCTCAAACACGTTACGTGTTAGGTAAAGCCATTGCACTGGGCAAAAAACCTATTTTGGTTATTAATAAAGTAGATAAAGAAAACTGCCGCCCCGATGAGGTGCATGAGTCGGTTTTTGACCTGATGTTCCACTTAGGTGGCTCTGAAGACCAGCTGAACTTCCCAACCGTTTACGGTTCGGCCAAACGTGGCTGGATGGGCCAGGATTGGAGACACCCGGCCGAAGATGTTACTTACCTGCTGGATACTATTATAGGCCACATACCTGCCCCTGTGTTTAGGGAAGGTACGGTGCAGATGCAGATTACATCGTTAGATTACTCATCATACCTTGGCCGTATTGCTATCGGCCGCGTTACCCGTGGCAGTATCAGCTCAGGAGAAAACGTTAACCTGATGAAACGCGATGGCAGCATCGTAAAATCGAAAGTAAAAGAGCTTTACATTTTCAGCGGATTAGGCAAGATAAAAGTGCAGAAAGTTGAATGTGGTGATATCTGCGCAGTAATGGGTGTTGAGGGTTTTGAAATTGGCGATACTATTGCCGACTTTACAAGTCCGGAAGCTATGGAGCCTATCCATATTGATGAGCCTACAATGAGCATGGTGTTTACAACTAACACCTCCCCTTTCTTCGGTAAAGAAGGAAAACACGTTACCTCTCAAAAAATACGCGAGCGTTTATATAAAGAACTTGAAAAGAACCTGGCATTGCGTGTTGAAGACACCGACTCTCCGGAAAAATTCCTGGTATTTGGCCGGGGTATTTTGCACTTATCGGTTTTAATTGAAACCATGAGAAGAGAAGGTTACGAGTTGAGCATTGGTAACCCACGCGTATTGATAAAAGAAATTGACGGCCAGAAAAACGAGCCTATTGAAATATTAACCATTGATGCCCCTGAAGGCGTTGCAGGAAAATGTATTGAACTGGTTACCCAGCGCAAAGGCGACCTGTTGATTATGGAACCCAAAGGCGACATGATGCATGTGGAGTTTGAAGTGCCGTCAAGAGGTTTGATTGGTTTAAGAACTTTGGTGTTAAACACTACTGCCGGCGAAGCTATTATGGCTCACCGCTTTAAAGAATACCAGCCGTGGAAAGGCGATATCGCCGGCCGTATTAACGGAACCATCATTGGTAAGGAAGCAGGCCGCGCCACTGCCTACAGTATGGATAAACTAAGCGACCGTGGTAAGTTCTTTATTGAGCCAGGTGTTGAAATTTACGAAGGCCAGATTATTGGCGAGTATACCAAAAACGGCGACTTAGTTGTAAACGTGGTACAAGCAAAACAATTAACCAACTTCCGTGCAGCGGGAACAGACGACAAATCAACCCTGCCTCCACCAGTACGCATGAGCCTGGAAGAAAGCATGGAGTATATACAGGAAGACGAGTATGTTGAGGTAACCCCTAAATCTATCCGTTTACGTAAAATATACCTCAACGAAAACGAACGCAAGCGCTTCGGCAAATCCTAATCGCATTAGCGCCATAAAAAAGCCCAACCATTTATTTGGCTGGGCTTTTTTTGTGGAGGATTATTGCGTCAGACTTAGCCGAACGTGGCTAAAAACTCTCCAGGTGTCTGTACTTCTAATTGTGCCAAACTGTACTGCGCAAAATCCTTTTTATTGAAAGAAACAAAGTAATCTGCTTTACCCAATGCGGTATGGTATTGAAAAGCATCTTCCAGGTCTTTAAAAGATGAGGCTAAACCTGAAAACAATTGTTTTTCATCCGTTGGCAATATTGAAATAAAAGACAAATATTTCCGTAAAATGGCTCGTGTTTCTTTATCACGGTAATGCTTTCGCAATACATAACACAAAGTATAAAAACACGAAGCGGAACAAAAGCATTCTATTTGCTTATCCTCGGCGAGCTTAAATATTTCTACAGCATCCCGGTATTCTTCCCGCATCAAGGCATGTTCGAACACAACGTTTGTATCAATAAACACTTTATGCACGATGCTTATCTTTTGTGTACATCAATTTTATCTCTTCGTCACTTAACTGCTTCATGCTCTTCAGGCATCCGGCTAATTCTTCCGATAAATATTTGCTGCCCTTCTTAGCAGTAAGCGATTCAAAATAATGCTCAACAATAGCAGATAAACTGGTTCCGTGTTTGGCGGCATACCTCTTTGCCCGGCTAATGGCATCGGCGTTAAGCTTTAAAGTTAGTTTGGCATCCATTATATACGTATTGATTGTGAATATACGTATAATTATAGAAAAATAAAAAATCTTAAATCCTGCGAAGATAAAAATGCACTTTAAGGTTATGGTGGGTTGAGAGAATGGTTTTATTTTAACTGTGATATGAAACCCCAAATAGCGCCGCGCTTCAGCGCGGAGACCCGGCGTTATTATGTATTGGCTTTAGTCTAAACAAATAACACACGGAAATTTTTACGGATTCTTAAATCCATTCGCCTTCATAAATCCATCATACTCCTGCTGAAAAGTTTTTGCTTGATGATGCTCTTCCTGATTCTGAATATACTCTCTAACCTTATCAGCAACAGATTGACTGACTGAAATAGCCATGTATTCATCCTGCCACTCAAATTTGTTTTTTATTAGCTCACGATTATCAGCATGATTTAACCAATGCGCAGATTCGCCTTTTATCAATTGAGCAACTTTGGATACAGATTGATCGCGGCCAAGAGAAACAAGTAAATGGATGTGATCATCGGCACAATTCATAGTGTCAATAAAAATTCCTTTTTCAATTGAGTTCGATTTGATGTGTTTTAGCAACACAGGTTTTAACTTCTTTGTTATCGATTTCTCTCGATTTTTTGTCGACCAGATGTAATGAATCAGGACATTCGTATATGGCATACAAAGCATTTTGGCTAAAGCCAATATAGTAGTTAATTGTTGTCTCCGTGTTGAAACACGGCGCTATTTTGTAAATTCCGCTTTAGGGCTTAATCAAGTATGTCGGGTTATAATGGCAATATCGGTTTACAATAGCTCCGCGTTTCAACGCGGAGACAAGATGAATTTGTGTATTGGCTTTAGCCTAAACATGGGTACACTTTGTTAATAATCGCCGAACAACAATGACGAAAACATTTTGGCTAAAGCCGGGCACAGGTTATTGTTCCATTCTCCGTGTTGAAACACGGCGCTATTTTGTAAATTCCGCTTTAGGGCTTGCTCAAGTATGTCGGGTTATAATGGCAATATCGGTTTACAATAGCTCCGCGTTTCAACGCGGAGACAAGATGAATTTGTGTATTGGCTTTAGCCTAAACATGGGTACACTTTGTTAATAAT
>CAISWS010000017.1 GCA_903889265.1 uncultured Bacteroidota bacterium | reverse complement strand
TTGAAGTAGTATCTGAGGTTGGTATGGGAACAATCTTTACAATAAAAATAAAGCCCTAACAGGTTGTATTTACCAAAAGTTTTTTTGAGTTTAAACTCTAACAAAATTCTAATCCGTTTTACTGCACCCTGTTAACTCACTTTTGCACCTTTGTAATAGGGTTAACAAGTTGGATTAAGATTTGGCCTTATCGCAATTAAGAAGTTAGGGGAGGATTGCCCGGAGTGTTTAAAATTCCGGGCATCCTTATTTTAAACCGGCTGTTATGCCTGTACTCCGATTCACAAACAAAACCGGTTATAATTTTTATGATAAGGAAAATAGATACAGGTGAGTTTCATTTAACTACCATCCCTCACAATGGTAATCCGTATTATATTCTTAAAGAAAAGCGATTTAACATACTTAAATTCAGGAAACGTAAAATATTGAAAGCGCCCAAAGGCTTTTCAATTAAAATAGAGCAACAATGGCGTAATGGCCGAATAAAATCTGAGTGTATGCCGTTTGAAAACTTCAGGGAGAAATACTTAAAAGACCATGCGGCCATTTTTCTGGAAGGCGCGAACGCTCTTAATTTTGTGTTGGGTTTTGATAACAATGGCGATTTTGAACCCATTATACAACAAGACGCAGCCGGACAAAACTCAGAATTATCAAAAGTAAAGCGGGTAAAAATCAAAGGCTTTAAGGTTCATTTTTATTACGACTTGTATTTTTAATAGCCTCAGGCTACATGAACATTTTTACCATAATAAAAATCTCAATCGCTAAAAACACTGCAGCTGTTGTAAAGCCTTCGTTGAATTTTTTGAGTGCTATATTTATTAAAATAGATTGTATTTCAACCAGCGCTCTTACCAAGGTAACCAACGCAATTGACAGAGGGTTACCTATCACTACGGCAACCACTATGCCCATTCCTATAGCCAGGTTTCTGGATGAATATTCAAATGCAGCATACCTGGCCCCTTTTCCTTTCATATCCACTCCCTCGGTGCTGTTTTCAAAGGTATGCGAGGGCTGAAAGTACCCAACAATGCCGTAACCTGTATTCACCAGGCCAAACACCCCGGCAATAATTTTTACGTATAAGGGAATCATGTTAGTTTCCATCATGGTATTTGTTTTTATGATTTTAGTTGTTTCATGGCCGTTGGCCAGTCTTCAACGTGATGAACGTTGGTAAGCTTCCCTTCAAAAATAGTATGAATATCAATCGTCATAATCCTGAACGACTTTGAGCCATTGGTTGGCAATCCCATAAAATCTCCGTTTGGGGTGCCGCTTGCCACACTGCGCACTACGTACTTGTTATCTTCATGTATTATTTCCTGAATTTCCCAGCGGAGGTCAGGAATCAGGCGCCAGAAATAAGAAATCTGACCAATCAGTTGCTCTTTGGATTTGCTATCCGCTGAACCGTAAGAAACAAAATTAGCGGCAAGTAGGTTATCAAGTGTTTCAACCACATTTGTGTCAGGGTTTACGGTCAGGCACTTGTTGTAAAATGTACCTAAAACCTCTTTATGTTTTTCCATATTAAAAATTTATGCAGCAAAGGTGCATTGCTTTTTAATTGCCTGAAAGGTAATTTACCGCCTTTAAACGATACTTTCAGGAAGAGTGGTGCGAAAGATGCTTTTGGCGGAACTCAGCCGGGGTATTGCCCGCATGTTTATGAAAATATTTAATAAAGTTGGTTGGTTCCTCAAAACCCAGTTGAAACCCGATTTCCTTTACCGAAATGCTGCCATGTATTAACAGGCGTTTCGCTTCAAGCAGCACCCTTTCATCAATCAGTTCTTTAGGGCTTTTACCTAAAATTTTAGCGGTACTGTGCCCCAGTTTTTTCTCCGAAATGTTTAAGCGGGCAGCATATTCATACACCTTTTTTGATCTTCTGAAGTCACTCTCCAATAGCTCCTTAAATAAAAAAGTATAATTCATCTCTGCCCCCTTTTTATTTATAACGGGGCCTTGTTTGTTCTTTTCGCGTTCAAGCAACAACATTACACAGTGCGTAAGATTCTTTAAAATGTCTTGTTTTACCTTATCCGGAGGCAGGCTAAGTTCCACTTCTATCAGGTCATAAATATGTACCAGCGTTTTATAAGCGGCAATTCCGGGCTTAAAATTGAGCCCGCCTGACATGCTATTGAATAATGCAGCACTCCTTAAAAATTTTGTATCTGTTTCAGTTGCACAGAAAAAGCTGTCAGTAAAAACCAGTAAACGCCCTTTGTATTTTAAGCTTTTGTCAAACTGGTGCACCATTTCCTTGCCCAGGAACAACAAAGATTTGGGAGATATTTTTACAGGTTCAAAGTCAACCAGATGAGAAACAGAACAATTGCCGAATAAAAACAGGTGGTAAAAATCGGTACGGTGCGGGCCTGTTAAAAGCGATTGGTTCGATTTGGTAAGTGTTTCAAGCGAAACAACTTCAACTTCTGGTTTTAAGCCTGTTCTGAAAGTATACTTTTTGATGCTCTTTTCCATTTCGGCAAATTAATGAAAATAGGGTATTCTAATTGTTTTGCCATAGCTTACCCTGATGAATTGCCGGGAGCTATGCATCAAAACCACCCCAACGAAGCGGGTTTGGGCGGCCCACCCTTTTGCATTAACTTGCCTGCCTTATGATACCGGATACAACAGTAGTTAAAGGATATGCCAACGCGCGTAATGGGACGTACAAAGGTATCATTTGCCATGCGCCGTTTGTTAACCTTAACTTTGAGCAGAATGGCAACGTGCGGGCCTGTTGTTATAACACACAGCACATACTGGGCCAATGGCCACAGCAAAGTATTATGCAGATATGGCACAGCGAAAGCGCTGCGCAGTTGCGCGGGTATATTAAGGAGAACAACCTGGGTGGTGGCTGTATTGAATGCGGCAAAATGCTGGAAGCCGGTAACTACCATGGCGTACGCGCCAAATATTACGATGAGTTTGCGCCCGATACTTTAGGTACCCGCTTTAATTATTTAAAGCAATCGTTTGGCGGAGAGGTCCCTTACCCCCGGGTAATGGAGTTTGAACTGAGCAACACCTGCAACCTGGAGTGTGTAATGTGCAACGGCTATTTTTCTTCCAGCATCCGCAAAAACCGCGAGCACCTGCCAGCTATCACCTCCCCTTACAACGAAAAATTTGTGGATGAACTGGATGAGTTTATACCACACCTTACCGATGCCAAGTTTTTGGGTGGCGAACCTTTTATGATTGATATTTACCTGAGCATATGGGAGCGCATCCGCAAACTGAACCCAAACATCCGCATACACATTACCACCAACGGCACCTTTTTAAATAACCGGATTAAGGATTTACTGGAAGGGCTAAAGGCCGGCATTATCCTTTCTATTGATTCTGTAAACAAAGAAACCTATACTAAAATAAGGGTAAACGGAAGCTATGATAAAGTAATGGAGAACCTGGAGTATTTCCGCGATTACACCAAACGGAAAAGCACATTCCTGTCTATGGCCGCCTGTCCCATTACTTATAACTGGAAAGAACTACCCGAAATGCTGACGTTCTGTATTGACAAGAATATAACGCTCTATTTTAACGCGGTATTCTCCCCTTCCGACCTATCGCTGCGCGACCAGACGCCCGGTTATTTACAGCAGGTTATTACTTATCTGGAGGAGCATCCGGCACCTGTCATTAAAGGGAACCCGCGTACACCAGCTAACCTTTCTATACAGGCTTATACCGATTTTATAAACCTGCTGCACGGCTGGCTGGAAGAAGCCAGGTTGCGCGAAACTCAGGCATATACACCATCCACCCAAAACCAAAGCGCTGAAATAGAAGCCTACCTGAACAATGGCGAAACGATTCAGTGGTCTATTGACAACGTTCGTCAAACAATATCCAAGCTGGGTGAAGTAGCAGCTTTTGGATACGATGATAAAGACAAGGAACTGCGCCTTCAAATTGCCAAACTGTTTGCCTCAACTCCACAGGGCCAGGTGCAACAACTGTTGCAATGCTACCCCCAGCTGTACGATGCGCAAAATCACACAGAAGCTGTTACTGCTACCGCAGAAAAAATAAAATTCATCTCAGCCGGTATTGAGCAACACCCCAAACGCCGGGAAGTGCTGGCGCAAATCTCCCAATCATCGGCACCGGTATTTACCAAAATTTTACTGGAGCGGGATTTGAAGGACTTGCAGCGTGATATCCAGAATTTGTTTAGCTAAACCACTAAAATAAAACAGCCCGCTTTTCAGCAGGCTGTTCTTCATATTTTATAAAGTGGTCTCAATTAGTATCTCACCAATCTAAACCCTACATCATCATCTTTTGATTCCGGTGGAAATTTATCGCGGTTGGCAACGCGGCAATCGCGGCGTGGGCCCCACCATGAGCCACCCCTAACTACTTTTTCCTTGGTTGCAACAGTTGGTCCAGTCGGGCCGTTTGAAGGACTGTTGGCGTAGTATTTTTCATCAAACCAATCTGTGCACCACTGCCATACATCGCCACTTAAATCAAATATGCCAAGTTCATTGGGTTTCTTTCCACCCACGGGGCGTATTTCTTTGGTTTGCACGCTATCAAACCAGGCTACTCCATCCGCTTGGTTTGAACCGGCATAAATATAACCATGCCCTTTATTGCCCCCTTTGGCGGCGTATTCCCATTCTGCTTCACTTGGCAGGCGGTAATTCATATCACTTAGCTGGTTTAGCTTGTTAATAAACATCTGCACATCAAACCAGGTAACATTTACTACCGGGCACTCTGCACAATATTTTCCCGACGGAACGCTTCCCATAATGGCCTTCCACTCTTTTTGTGTAACATCAAATTTGCCCATCTTAAAACTTTTGATGGTAACCGTATGCCGTGGTTTTTCCCATCCCACACATTCGGTATCGGACGGGTTGTTACAGCCCATGGTAAAGTTTCCGCCGTCAACTGCAATCATTTTGGATTCAATTGATTTTACCACTTCAGCCAACTTGGGGTCAAGGGGGGCTTTATCCTGTTCAGTATGTTTTGCGGCTTTGCCGTGTGTTACGTTTGCATCTGTATTAGTCTGACTGAAGGCCGGTAGGGCTATCAGCAAGGCGATAATATGGCAGTAAATATTTTTCATGTTTACAAAATTAAAAGGCTGTTCGGGTTTTTATAGTGATAGAAATGTGGATATCTGTCCTGTTGTCTAGTGCGGTGTTACATTGTTATTAAATAGCTGGTCGGCATCCCAGCCAACCAACAATTTGCTGTCTACTGCAATATTACCTTAGCACTGTATTTCTCCTCGTTCATGGTGGCATTTAAAATGTAGGTTCCCGGAGGCAACATGCTTGATGCCTGTATGGTTAACGTTTGGTTAGTACCCGCAGTTGCTATGGTAAATATGTTATTGTAAACCAGTTGCCCGCTTATGTCGTACATATCTACCTTCACTTCATCAGCCGCGTTTTTCACATCCAGAAATATTTCGCTGTTGGTTGGGTTAGGGTAAAGCGCAAAGTCGGTGTTGGTTTGGTCGCTCAGGTTGGCCTGCACAATGTAAGTGTAAACGAACTTACCGTTGTTATCAACCTGCCTTAACTTGTAATAGTAGAGGGTATTTTGAGGCACCCGGTCGTCAAAAGTATAGTTATTGGTAACCGTAGAGTTATCGTGTCCAACTACCCAGCCCACATCAGCAAAGCTTACGCCGTCGGTGCTTCTCATTACAAAAAAGCCTGCGTTATTAATTTCAAGCGCGGTTGCCCATGCCACGGTTACGTGGTGCTTACCCATTGGGGTAGCGCTCAGCGAAATCAGCTGCACCGGTAATGCCTGGCCTACTCCGCCCATACCCATGGTAAAGTGCGAGAAGTTTGAGTAACTGCCACCCGGCACACCTGCGCCCTGGTAACAACCAATATTTTTGGTATAGGTCAAAAGGTCGGTAATGCTTGATACCGTTGATTCAATTTCCGGTGTCCAGTTAGTTGAATGTAGCGAAGGGTCTGCACCATAACTGGCTTCGTGTTTCAGCAACCTCCAGGCGGCTGATGCATCAACCGCCGCAAAGTTGTTGGGATATACTTCCATATCATATTTGTAACCTGTGTTGGTGGTGGCGTCAAGGCTCCAGTAACCGTGGTTGTGCGAAGTGTGGTCTAAAATTAACCATTGCGGTGCGCCATTGTTACATTCGTTGGATGGGAAATAGCGGTTATAACCACTATCAGCCGGTGCAGGGTTTTCAGAACTGCATCCTGAACAGGAAGTTGCAAGTGAGCCCACATAACCGCTGGCATCGGAAGAGCCTGAACAGAATTTTACTTTAACGCTTCCGCTACCGGGTATTTCAGAAAAGTTAAGCTTGGCCGCGTTAAATCCCTTATCGGGTGTCCCTACCGGGTATAAATAACTGGTGGCCGAAGTTATAGCCCGCTGTACTCCTCCTGCGCTGCTTCCCCTGATACCACTGGTTAAAATGTAACCCGTTGAGGGTGCGCCACCAATTTCCAGCACCGGATAGCCGGATATTGCATCGGTATTGCCGTTTTGAATATCCAGCAAATATTCCCCGCCTGTACTTGTAAAGGTTTTAAATAATCCCTTTTGGTTATTGTTGGTGTAAAGCGACGAAGGATTATAGGTAGTGGTAACGCTGGCCGTACCAAAAGCTAATGAGCCTTCAACCACCAATGGTGTTTGCATTTCAACGGTATCAGAAGCAGAAGCCTGGTCAACTACCAGGTTATAAAAACTGGCGCTGCCTTTGGTTGACATAGCACCAATAATAGTTTGCTTACCTGAGCCAATAAATTTTACTGCACGGTCTGTTGAAGCTGAGTTTGTACCAACCTGAAACACAGCACCGCTATCGTTTTCAAAGTTACCTGATAATTCAATAACCCCATCGTTGTTTATCGAGCCGCTGGTAGTATTTGGGGTATTTACAAAATCACCCTGTACTTCCACCAACGCTGATTTCTGAACATATATATTGCTGCCCTGGTTAATAAACACTGCGTTAGTTGAGCGGACAGACCCCTCGCGGGCGGTACCTTCTGATTGTCCTGACGGAACAACTACTGAACCTGTATCTGGCTGGGTAATATTGGCCGATGCAGATGCAGAACAGCCGTTTAAATCGGTTGCTGTAACTACATAGTTACCCGGGGCCAGGTTAATAATAGTATCCGTAGTAGCTTCGTTATTCCACAAATAAGAATAGGCAGGTGTGCCACCGGTAACCTTTACGCTTGCGCTGCCATTAGCCACTCCGTTTTGCGTTACATTGGTAATGTCTACACTGCTGATGGTAACACTATTGCTCATCATATTTACGGTAACCTGCGCCGTAGCCGATAATCCCGCACTATCTATGGTAACCGTATAAGTGGTTGCAGTTGTTGGGCTGGCAATGGTTGTTGCGCAGGTAGCACAACTTAATCCTGCCGCCGGGCTCCAGCTGTAGCTTACACCAGGCGTGCCGGTTGCAGTTAAGGTAACAGTTCCGCCACTGCAAACCGATGTTCCGGAAGCACTGGCCGTTACGCTTAAATCAGACATGGGTTGAATACCCAGCAAAGCTTCTTCTTTAGTGCTGAAATTATAATTATCGCCGGTTAATGCCGATATGCTGTAATAGCCGTTATCGAAACCTCCCCAGCCCCAGTTCATGTGCAGCAGGTCGTTGGCATCATAACCATCGCAAACCCAGGTGTGGCCCCCTTCGTTAGGGTCGGTGCCTGCATATTGTATGGGCCGTCCTGCATTTAATTCTGCCTCTATCATATTAAGCCAGTCCGCTGAGGTGAAGTTGGTTTCATGCACTCCGTTTAAAGTGTTGGGATTATAGTTAAAGTAAGTACTGTAGGCCATTTCAGCCGAGTGGCGGGTGCTTGAAACATCCGACCGTAAAAGATATGAACCGCTTCCGCCCTGGTTGTCATCACCATATTGCATACTTACAGCAACGCCGCAATGATACATTAAAGTAGCAACCACGGTATTGGCACTTCCCAGTGAATCGGGCATGGCCGACCAGTTATAATTGGTAGCACCAAAATTGGCAGCCTGGCTACCATAATTATTAGGATAACCGGCACTTGGGGAGCAATTGTAACCATAATAGCCAACGCCCTGCGGTGGAAAATTCCAGAATTTCATAATCTGCGCCATGGCAGTAGCCGAACAACCGGTAACCGCCCGTTCGTTATCAGTTGTATTGAAAGGGCACAGCTGATTGTAATAAGGTTCCTGATCCCACTTGGTTGTAAGCAACGGAGCTACGCCAGATAAACCTTTGGCGCTTGAAGGCTTTTGCCCCTGCAGGTATGCTGTCCATTGGCCCGAAATCTGCGCATTGGCAACCACATGTTGCTGAATGCCGCGGTAAATATGCGCGGTTGCGTGGGTTATCCATGTTTGAACAGCGGTTCCCTTTGCAGGAAGATTGAAGCCGGATTCAAGCGAATAAGCTATAACCGGTTTAACCTGGTCATCGGCGGATATCATCACAAAGCCCGGGCCTGGTGTTAAATCAAATACATAAAAAACGATTGTGCCGTCAGTTGCTGTTTGGGTGTACTTTAAAGTTACGTTAATGGCATTGTGCCCTGTATTGGCTGCGCTGGTTTTAAAAAAATTAACCGCAGCATTTTGCGCTGTAGCCTGGCTTACCAGGGCCGAAAATGCCGGAGCGCTTATTGCTATTACTGCAAGTAGCAAAATAAATCGGCGTAGTGCTTTTTTCATAGTCTGTTTGTAATGTATTATCAAGCCCAGGTAAGCACGGGTGTTAAATAATAAGTGCCATTCATATTCTTCATCAAACGGTTAAAAATCTTTTAATGGTGTGAATAAAACGACTGAGGGAAGCCCTCTTTATCCAACTTCATTTCTTTTAAAACAATTCACATTTAATACGGCCAAAGTCCGCTGCGTTAAAAATTGCAGCCTTTTAGCTGACAACATATACGTTGTCGGAATCAGGAGGTTTCAAAATGCGGGAAAAGAATATAGCAATTGTGGTAATGTGACAATTGCCAATTCGGCAATTCGTTAATTCGGCAATGTAACGATGCCTTACAGCTTAGCCAACTGCAGAATCTCTATTCATACCGCTTTTATCAGAAACACATAGTCACATTCGCATTCCCTTGTAAGCAACAACTTCCACCTTGTAAAATCAAATGCAGTGGCACAAATTCAATTTCTGTGCGTATTAACTTTAAATTAACCCAACTGAGATAAATTAATGTAACCCCTAACAGCATGGAACAAAAAGGACTTTTTAAAAACATACGCGAGTACGAAAACCTGCATATTGCCCTTTGGTTATTGAAGGATACCTGCTGGGTAATGAGCTTTAAGGTGGGCGGCATGCTTATGATAATTCCTACCCTGCTGGTAGCGGTTCACCTAACCTGGAAATCAAGGAAAAACATTGCAGACCTGTTCCATAACATTGCTGTTTGTTTATGGATTACCGCCAACGCAATATGGATGACCGGTGAATTTTTTTACAACGATACTTTCAGGCCTTACTCTACGGTTTTATTTTTAACCGGCATTGTGGTAGTGGCTTTTTATTATGCCATTCACTTCCCTAAACGCGCAGCCAACTCTGTTGAAGAAAATGATTCTGCAGGCACCGAAAAGAAAATGGAGCCCCAGGTAGTAAAGGAAGCCGCCTGATAATTTTTTCCTTTAAACGGCTAAAAGCAAAAAAGGCACCCGGGTATAAACTGCGTGCCTTTTTTGTTTTTCTTTTATGGATGCCTTACTTCTTTTTCTCAGGCTGCTGTGGTGCAGGCTTTGGAGTGTTTTGTCTGGCAGGCTTAGGTTGTTGAGCGGGCCTTGGTTGTTGTTGAACAGGCCTTTGTTGTGTTTGTTGCTGGGCCGGTTTTGTTTCTTCCTGGCGTGGGGCCTGGTGCTGTTCAGGTGCGCCTTCTATGCGGTTGTTGTATTGTTGTTGCGCAGGTTCAGTGCGTTGTGGTTGCCTTTCGGTGTTATTATTATTAAAATTCCCGGCCGGTGCGTTGTTATGTTCCTGCGGTTGGGTGTGGTTGTTGTTGGCCGGTTGCTGAGGTGCGCTTTGGAAATGTTCCTGGTTAACCACCGGGTGCACAACAGTGGTTCTTTGCGCAGGAGGCGTTACCTGTTCAGACGGAGTAACCTGAGCTGGCCTTGCCGGAACAGCATTGTTTTGAGGCTGGTGAACCGGATGATACATGGTTATCTGCCCATTGGCATGCATGGTTTCGCCGGGTTTGTTCGTAGTTACAATTCTTTCCGGTGCAATAGTTGTATGCGTTACGCGCTCAACTTCCCTTCTGTCAGGCCCGGCCACATAATGCATGCCATTGCGTTCAACGTAGTTATTTTGAATAACAGTGGTGTTGTTATAAATAACCGTTACGTTTTCGCGCGGCTCATGATGTTCATAAACCCGCTCGCTGGTAATGTAGCCCGAGTTAACAAACACCCATCTGTCACGCGGGTATTCATAACCTCGCGGGCCCATAGGCGCCCATCCGTAAAAGCCATCGTTGCTTCTCCACGATACCCATGCCGGTCCCCATTGGGTGGTTGGTATCCATACATAACCCATGTAATAGTCGTAATACCAGCGGCCATAGTGAAAAGCTGCCCATCCCCACGGAAAATCAGAAACCCAGGTCCATCCGTATTCAGTAAATGCCCAGTGGCCGGCTGTGCCATAAGGGACAAAATCAGGCCCAACATTGGGCACCCACACGTATCCGTAAGCAGGGCTGTTTACCCAACTTCCGTAAGGGCTTAACTGGTCGTAAAAGGTCTGTACAGTAACCGGGCCTTCCTGTTCCTGCGGTACTTTATATTGAGTGTTGGGGCCGAGCATACCATCCTGCTGCTGTACGTTGTTGTTTTGCTGGGTTTGCTGCTGGTAGTAATTATTATCCTGCTGGCCTGCATTATTCTGCTGCGCCTGTGCGGGTTGCTGGGCCTGATTAGGTTGTTGGGTTTGGTTATTTGCAGGGGCCTGGTCAAACTGCGCTGCGGCGTTGTTGTTTACCTGGGTGTTTTGCTGGCCCGGGTTATTTAGCTGACCCGGGTTGTTTTGTGTTTGAGGGTTCATTACATCCACGGTTCCGTTGATGTAAATAATCTCATAAATCTGCGATTTGGGCAGATCGTACAAAGGGCCGCTTATGTTATCGGCCTTATGGTATTTAATATTATCAACGTCAATTTCCTCCACCTTGGCTAGTATAACGCTGTTATTAACCAGCACTATGCTGTCCTGCGCGCGCGCAGTGTTTAAAAAAAACAGGATGGAGAACAATACAAAACTAACGGGCAACAGAACGCGGCTGAACGCTTTTTTCATCTTTACAATTTATGGGTTAAGGCAAAACAAAGGATTTTTATTGAAATAGTGTGGCTAATTTATGTTATTGGGGTATGTAATGATGTTAGGCTAAGGAAGCCTGGTTAGCCTGCAAGCTACATATAAAACTATATTTAAAATATTTCACAGATTACGGATTTAGTGCGCGTAATGTGTTTGAAAGAATCGTGCCACATTTAGTTTAAAGGCCACAGCGCCGGAAATTTAGGATAATTTCATACACTACGATCAGTCGGCCAGTCTTATTTAAACTGAGAAACTAAATATTTAAATGCCCCTGTTATTAGCGGGAAGGGTGAGTGGGATACTGGCAATCTCCCAAAGAAGTCTGTTACCTAAAAAACTGTTAACGCAAAACGCACAAGGGATTAAACCAAGAGTATAAAAATTTACTCCTTTGTGCCCTTTGTATTGGCATTTCCCTTTGTGTGCTTTGCGTTAAACTGAATTTTATTGCTGTTTTAGGCGTTTCTACGCTATGCGCAGGTTATTCCCCGCCGGTATTACCTTCCGGGTTTTGTGTGACACCGCAGCAGTTGCTTCAAGGTCAGTAACCGTAGTTTGGCCCAGGCACGAGAATGAAATTTTTGCCTGCAACATTCTTGTATTAATATCCATGCCGTTATCGCTGCCGTAATGTTTAAATATATGGTCCAGCCCGGTCCAGGTAACAAACCAGGCCAGCGGCTCAATCAGCACCGGTAAACTGTTAATGAAGAAAATCCCTTTGGCTATAGAAGAAACATAAGCCAGGGTAAGGATAATTAAAAAACCAAGCGAAGTCATCATATACCCTTTCTGGGTGGTCTTTTTTATAATTTCCTTTTCAGCCTTCTGGTTATTGGTAAAAAGGGTTTTCATGTGGTGGATAATGATGTTCTCCACCTCCACATCCTTCTGGTCGTCCAGTATATTAAAGTTAAGCTCTACTTTGGCAGTAGGCTCCTCGCGCACCATTTTGCATATTTCCGTAATAAAGTCGTTTGAAAGTTTGCGCTTAATTAGCGGACGGGTATCAAAATCAGAAAACACGTCGGCGTATTTATCTATCCAGATGTTTACACCGGCATCGTCAAGCAACACGTTGATGTCTGATTCATCGCCTGTTACCGGTAATTGCTCTAAAGCGTCGCCCATTATATCCAGATTTTTCAGTTAAATGATTTGCAGGTAGAATTCAATCCCACCTTTGTAGAAATGTTTACGCTTCATCTATGCTAAAGTTGCATGTGTTTGAAACCAGTAACAATTCTTTGTATAATACAATCTGCGCCTTTTATAGTAATCCTTTTTTAACGCAAAGACGCAAAGAAAAAGAAAGGCCGCAAAGAGGATTTTCTTTGCGGCCTTTACAAAACCTTTGCGCCTTTGCGTTAATTGTATTCGATACTCTTTCTAAACTGTCTTCAGGTATGCCAGGGCGGCCGCTTCATCGGGTTGTATCCGGAAAACACTTTCAACCTTGGTGGTTTTTAAAAGTTTGGCTACCTGGTCCGAAAGGCTACAGATAACCAGCACACCACCGGCGTTTTTAATTTTTGAAGATGCTGAAAGCAGTGTGCCCAATCCGGCGCTGTCAACATAGTTAACGCCCTTCAGGTTAAACAACACTTTTTTATTACCGGCTTCTATGTTTGGCAATACCGCCCCCATAACGGCTGTGTTAGCTTGCGTGACTAACAAGTGGCCTGTTAAGGTAAGCACTAATATCCCCTCCTTTAATTCCTGTTCCATGTGGTGAATTATGTTTTGTGTTTTACGGAATTCCGTGGTTTATGTTCGGCTTATATACAAATTACGGTTTTATTTATTTGTAAACAACACATCACAAGTTCATTCAAACATTATAAAAGTAATAATTAAAAATATCAAAAAGGGGGTTTTCTGAGAGAGAAAAACGGCAAATTGAGTTGCATTATAAAACATCATTCGTTAACTCACAAACCCATACAAACACATTTACAGATGCTCAACCACCATTACTTGCCCTCATAAACACAGCCCGAGGTGCTGGTTTCCGAAACTATAATTTTACTAAGCAGCGGAAGCGCCGGTTTTAACTGATTCCATATCCAGATGGCTATAAGTTCAGATGTAGGATTTTCCAACCCCTCAATATCGTTTAATACCGAATGATCCAGTTTCTGCAAAATTGGGGCAAAGGCTTTTTTTATATCACTGAAATCAAGCAACCAGCCGGTTTCCGCCCCCGGCTCGCCTTTTATGTGCACAGTTACTTTGTACGAGTGCCCATGCATGTTTTTACATGGATGCCCCACCGGCACTTTAGGTAAAAAATGCGCCGCCTCAAACCTGAAATCTTTATAAGCTTCAATCATGGCCTTCAATTTTGGGTTGCAAAGTTACGGGTTTGGCTGGTAATTGTTTTTAGGTGTTAATGTGTTCAGGTGCGCAGGTGTTCAAGTGTTCAGGTTAAAATACGTTGGTATGGGCACCAACCTTTACAATTTGCTGTTAACTCTGGTATACCATTATAAAAATAGTGGCAAAAAATGTATTCAATCATAATTATCATAACAAATCAGCGTGCCCTGTATTACACTAAAAAATTAAAACTATATTTGCCCCCGACTATAAAAAACGATGCAGCCTCGCGTAATCCTCGACAGCAAAAAGTTAGACCTTACCATCACCCGCCTCTGCCATCAATTAATTGAACAACATAAGGATTTCAGTAAGTCAGCCATCATTGGCGTGCAACCGCGTGGCGTAATGCTGGCCGACAGGGTTTATAAAAAGCTTACCGAAATTTTACATAAACCCGATATCCTGTACGGCAAGCTGGATATTACCTTTTACCGCGACGACTTCCGCATAAAAGGCAAGCCCATGATTGCCGATAAAACCGAAATTGAATTCTCGCTGGAAGGCCGCAATATTATATTGGTCGACGATGTGCTTTACACTGGCCGCACCATCCGCTCTGCCCTGGATGCCATGCTGGATTATGGCCGCCCTGACGATGTGGAACTACTGGTGCTTATTGACCGCCGCCTGCACCGCCACCTGCCCATACAAGCCAAATACGTAGGTAAAATAATAGACTCTATTACCGCCGAAAAAGTAAAAGTGGAATGGAAAGAATTAGACGGCACCGATAAAGTCTGGATTATAGAAGAAGAGAAAGATTGAGCAATTGCTGAGTTATGATTTATAAATGCTGATTAAACCACAAACAATAAGCCTGAGGGCAACTAAAAAACAAAGAAAAGGTCAATGAGCGCACTAAGCCAGAAACACCTTACCGGACTTAAAAACCTCCAGAAATCAGACATAGAACTTATTTTTCAAACCGCCGATAATTTTAAAGACGTTTTACAACGCCCCATTAAAAAAGTCCCTTCGCTCCGCGATATTACCATTGCCAATTTATTTTTTGAAGATTCTACCCGCACCCGCATGAGCTTTGAGTTGGCCGAAAAGCGTTTGAGTGCAGATACCATTAACTTCTCAGCCTCCGGTTCATCCGTAAAAAAAGGAGAGACCCTGTTAGATACCGTGCGCAACATATTGGCCATGAAAGTGGATATGATTGTTATGCGCCATTACAGCAGCGGTGCCGCCAACTTTATAGCACAAAACGTAAACGTAAATGTGGTAAACGCCGGCGATGGCACCCACGAACACCCCACCCAAGGCCTGCTGGATGGCTTCTCTGTCCGCGAAAAATTTGGCGACCTGAAAGGGTTGAACTACTTAATCATCGGCGACATAAAACACAGCCGCGTAGCAGGCAGCGATATACCGCTGATGCTAAAAATGGGCGCCAAAGTAAAAGTATGCGGCCCACCTACCCTGGTGCCTAAGTTTATTGAAGAACTGGGCGTAACCTACGAACCCAACCTGCGCAAAGCCCTGGAGTGGTGCGACGTAGCCAACGTCCTCCGCATACAACTGGAGCGCATGGACATTAAATTTATCCCCAGCCTGCGCGAATACTCCCTCTTCTACGGCGTAAACAAAGAACTGCTGGATAGCATCCCCAAAAAAATAACCATCATGCACCCCGGCCCCATCAACCGCGGCATAGAGCTAACCAGCGACGCCGCCGACAGCAAACAATCCATCATCCTGCAACAGGTAGAAAATGGAGTGGCTATAAGGATGGCGGTGTTGTATTTGCTGGGGGGGAGGAATTGATTTTAATGTGATAATTTGATAATTCGGCAATGTGATAACGCAACAGCCGGAGCAGTTGTTTTGTATTTTCAATAATTGAAAAAATTAAAATTATGGAGTGGCAGTTTAGGCAGTTTAAGGTGAAGACTGCCATATAGTTCCGTCTCCGCAGGGTCTCCCTTTCGGCTTTGCGATAGGGGACCCTGAGGCGGTGCATAGAACGGCCCCCTTGCATAAATAATTCCTAACGAAAGCCACCCCGCAGCAAGGCACAACAGGCCTACCTATACTGCTATCCGGTAACTTCCCATTCAATAATGGTTCCTGTTTTGTCGCTGCTGGTATCGGCTTCGTCATTGTCGGGCTTGGTGCCGTATTTGTGGGGGGCAAGTTTGCTGGCTTTCCACTCGCGGGTTCCTATGCGGATTTTTACCAGCGATACCTGGGGTGCATTAAAGCCGTCGCTTAATTGCATATCGGCAATAGCAATCATTTCATCGGCCAGCAGGTCGGCCTGTATGCGGCGGGCGGTGTTGTAGGCTTGTTTAAAGCTGTCCATTGCAGGGTCAGCCAGCCATTGGGCAATGGTGGCCAGTTCGGGCATATCGGGGTTAAGGCTTACCTCTACCAAACCGGTGCTGTTGGTAGCTATAAGGCTGCAAATTTGTTGGCCTAATTCTTCGGTGTAGGCGATAGGGCGGGTTGAATCCATGATGATATTATTGAATTGTGAATGAT
>CAISWS010000016.1 GCA_903889265.1 uncultured Bacteroidota bacterium | reverse complement strand
GGATAATGCAAAAGAAGCTTTGCCTTTAATGAACATGCTAAATGGGCTAAAGAAAAAACACGGTTTATCTATATTGGTATTAGCGCACACACCTAAAATAAATCAAACCCTGCCTATTACCGTCAATCAACTTGCCGGTAGTAAACAATTGGCAAACTTTGCTGATAGTATTTTTGCCATAGGGTTAAGTCAAAAAGCCTCTCGTTTAAGATACATAAAACAGATTAAAGCAAGGGCGACTGAAAAAATTTATGACAGTGATTATGTAATTGTATGCGAAATAGAAAAAGATATAAATTTTTTACGTTTTAAATACACGGAATTTGGACAGGAAAGGGAGCATTTAAAGCAACTTTCAGACACTGAGCAAGACCAAATAGACGGCCAAATAGTCGAACTGTATAAAGAGAACACTTCGCTTACAATAAGAGATATTGCTACACAATTAGGCACTAATCATACCAGAGTACTAAGAGTTTTGAAAAAAAATGGGTTAAAATGATTTTTGGAACAGGTGGAACAGGTGGAACAACCGGAACGCCTGTTCCATCCGTTCCAAACTGTTCCACTACGGTATTTGCCACAGTTCAACCCAGCGATAATATAAACCACCCCAATAGAATTAAAGATTCTAAGCCTTGTTTTAAATTCCATTAAAAAAACAATTTTGGAAAAACGACAATTAAATATCGCAAGAATGATTTTAAATATTTTTCAGAAAATTATTTTTTTACGCTTTTTAAAAACAAAAAAAGTAGAAAAAAGACGACTATTTACTCTTTCAGTTGACTGTTTTACCAATGAAACCTTAAAAGAGTATGTTTTTTAAAATGTTTTCCCTAAAAAAATACACCTCGAAAAATTTAATTCAAAAAAATAAAAAAAATATTTGACTTAAATATTCAGAAAAAATAAAAAATAACCATTTTAGACGCTCGCTTTTTTCTAATTTCAGTGCTTTTTAGTATAAAAAGACAGCCCTTTTTTATTTGTTTATAGGTGAAATAATTATTTCTGTATAAATAAAATAACGGCGAAACACTTTTATTTAATTTTTTGTCCATGAAAAGCCTATGACTTTAGAAGAAAAGATAAAAGAGGGCTTACGCCTTATAAAAGAAGATAAATACCCACAGGCTTTACAGGTTTTGGGTGAAGCGTATATAATAAGTCCCAACCACAAAGAGTTATTAGACTGTATTGCCTTTTTATGGCAACGTATTAGCGAGGGCGACTATGACCTAATACCTGAAACCGCCCAACAGTTTATAATGCGTGGCAATGCCAGACTGGATAAAAAGGAATATGGTACTGCTTATAGCGATTACTCACAAGCTATTAAAATAGATGCACAATGCGATTATGCCTATAAATGCAGAGGGCTTGCTATGGCATTGCAGGGAAACCACAAAGAAGCTCATAAAGATTATTCGATTGCAACAAAACTAAATCATAATAGGGGCGAATATTGGGACGATGCCGCCACAAGTTTTGAAGCTATCGGAGATATTATGCAAGCTCATTTATGCCACGAAACCGCAGTTAAAAAAAGCCCAGACGATGCAAGGCTTTGGTACAACTACGGCCTGTTCTTTATTAACTGTTTGAATGATATAAACAGCGCATTAGAGAAGTTTAATAAGGCGCTGGAGATTTTGCCGAAATTTGAAGAGGCTTTGGTAAATAGAGATTACTTACTGAAAATACAAAAGCAAAAAAATAGTTGAAGAAGTTAAGCGACATGAAGCCACGCGCAAAAATCAGAACAAATCGTATAATTTGTTGCTCATTTGTTACTCGAAACGCTGAAACCCGCATGAATACAGGGCTTTACATATTATGTATCGGAAAATAACCTCTCACTACCCATTCCATCACCCCCCCGCTCGTCCTCCATAGCATGGTCAATTGCGTTGCTAACGAGGATGCCAAGGGTACAACATTTTCAATGTGTATGTGGCACATTTCATTTTTTCTCCCCAAATCCGTATCTTCGGAGTGTAAACTTTTCTTGTATGGCTTTTCTTGTAACCAATGATACTATTCGCGAGATTGTTACTGTAGCTGAAAGGCTGGATATAAAAAGCCAGCAGATGTTACTTGAAAACATCCGTTTGTTTGAACTTAAAACTAAAGCTGTGCGCGTAAACGCAAGTATCAGCAAAGGCAAGAAACCCTCGCTATCCGAAATTTCTTCTATTGTAAGAAAAGTAAGAAAGGAAAATGCCCGTGCCCAAAATTGACAGAGTTGTTCTGGATACAAATATCCTGGTTTCCCTAATCATTAATCAGGATGCTGACCAGCTGGCAGATTGGGTAGCTGAATATGGCATCACTTTCTATGCCTGTCCTGAACTTATAACTGAACTGCGGACTACCTTTGAGAAACCAGCCGTTAGAAAGTTTTTATCTGAGCCAATTAATTTTTATCTTGAATTTATTCAATCCCTGTGCCAGGTAGTTGCTATCAGTAAACGATTTGATCGGGCTATTGACCCTGATGATAATTTCCTTTTTGATTTAGCTTATTCGGTAAAGGCATTTTACCTTGTATCGGGTGAGCGGGCATTGTTGAATATGAAACACGTAAACCGTATCAGGATTATTTCGCTTGCCGAATTTCGGAGGCTTATTCGCAATTCGGGAAACGGCATAAAATAAAAGGTGAAACGAGGCATTAAAAACAACTTCTGGTTTCCCATATTCCCCTATGTAGCTAATAGCAGTAATTAAATCCTTGCATCCATTATTCCCAAAAATTTCGCAATTTCGGCACAACATTGCAACTGACTCAACAATCAAAACTGACTCTCATGAAAAAAGTATTTACCATTCTTAGCGTGCTTGCCATCATCGGCCTTTCATCCTGCAAACAGGATTGGGTTTGTCAATGTATGGACGACTCCGGTAAGGTTACCAATAACCCCATCAACGGCGGTACCTTCCTCCATGCCGAGCACGACTGCAAACACATGAGCGGAAAATGCTCGCTGTTAACTGAAGGGCGCCAATAGTATTGCCGGGCAGTAATACAGATTTGTACAAACCCTGCTTATCCGGATTCACGCTTGGTTTCAGCGCAACTGCTGTCAGCAGTTGCTTATATGCAGGCAAGCTGTTTTTTAATTTCCCGCTTTAACTTATCTTTCGCCCTATGTCATTGCTTAGCCTGCAACATATCGTTAAACAATACGGTAATTACCGTGCATCGGATGATGTAAGTTTTGAAATTCCGCAGGGTAAAATATTCGGGTTATTGGGGCCTAACGGTGCCGGCAAAACCACCCTCATCCGTATGATCACCCGCATCCTTTACCCCGATAGCGGTACCATCCTTTTTAACGGCGAAGTTTTATCCGATAAACATACCGAACTGATAGGCTACATGCCCGAAGAGCGTGGCCTGTATAAAAAAATGAAGGTAGGCGAGCACCTGGTTTACCTGGGCCGGCTAAAAGGCCTGTCACTTCAAAAATCGCGGGAACATGTGCAGTTCTGGTTGCAAAAATTTCAGATAGAAAGCTGGCAAAATAAATTTATTGAAGAACTTTCAAAAGGCATGAGCCAGAAAATCCAGTTTATTGCCACTGTGCTGCACAATCCGCAACTGCTGATACTTGATGAACCCTTCTCCGGCCTCGACCCCATCAACTCAAAACTGATTGAGGAAGAAATACACGCCATGAGCGCCCAGGGCAAAACCATCATCTTCTCTACTCACCGTATGGAACAGGTGGAAGAAATATGCGATGAAATTGTGCTGGTAAACAAAGGCAAAAAAATACTGGAAGGCAGCGTAAAGGAACTAAAGCAGCGCTTTAAAGAAAATAAATTCAGGGTATCGTTTAACGATGAAATACGTGCCGATTTATTGGATAATTTAAATATTGTAGAAAAGAAGCCCGGCGAACTAACTGTAAAATTTCAACAGGAACACCGCGGAAACGAACTGCTAAAATTATTTGTTGAACAGGGGGTTGAAGTAAATTCCTTTAACGAAGAATTGCCCAGCATCAACGAAATATTCATCAGGCAGGTAGAAAACAATTAAAAAGCATTGCCACAAAGGCACCGGAAAAACAAAAAGAAATCATTGCAAAGCGAATCATTTTTGAAAAAATTTCTTCTGTGTTCACTTTGCGCTCTTTGCGCCTTCGCGGTAAAAACTGTATTAAGTTTTAAAAAGCATCATGAATAAGATTTGGATCATCATACAGCGGGAATATATTACCAGGGTAAAAAGGCGTGCCTTTGTTATCACCACCCTGCTTGCCCCGCTGGGTTTCTTTATGCTGATATTCTCCTCTTTTTTAATCAGCACCTATTCTCAAAGCCGAACCGATGTGGCCATCGTGGATGAAACAGGTTTGTTTAAGGATGTTCCTATTCCCGATGCGGAAGACCATACTGTTTACTTTCATAAAATAGACCAACCATACGAGCAGGCGCTTAAACAACTACCCAAAGAGAAAGATGCGGATGCCAAATTTCAGGCCATTGTTTACATACCCCGAAACTTCAACATAGATAATCCCGGCGAAGTGCAGATTGCCTACCGGTATATGCAGCGCCCAGGTACATCCAAACACGATTTTATAAACAGCCGGTTTACCAAAGTGATTCAGCAGATGCGCATGAAAAAAATGAATGTGAGCAATGAGGATATGGAAAAAATACGCCGGGATGTAAAGCTGAATTTTGAATCGCTGGATAACTCTAAAGAAAGTAAAGGCTACACCGATGCAGCCACGGTTGCAGGGCTTATTATGGGTTTTGCCATTTACATCTCCCTCTTTTTTTACGGAACCATGATTATGAAGGGAGTAATGGAAGAAAAAACTAATCGTATAGTAGAGGTGCTTACTTCGTCAGTTAAGCCCTTTCAGTTACTGATGGGTAAAATAATTGGTATAGGCGGTGTGGGCCTTACACAATTTATTTTATGGATTCTCTTAACCACAGCAGTTCACTTTATTGCAATTCCCTTATTTGGAGCACATGCTGTGGCGAACACCAACCTGCAGGGTGCAAACAATTCCATTGATCCTGATTCTTTTCAGGCAGTGTGGCAAAACCTCGGTTCATTACCCGTTTTTGAGATGATGTGCCTTTGTCCGCTTTACTTCCTCGGCGGCTTTTTGTTATACGGCTCCATGTTCGCAGCCATTGGCGCCGCTATGGGCGAGGACAGCGACCAGCAATCTTTAATGATACCGGTTACGGCCCCTATCATCATCTCTATCATCATAGCTATTAATGTGCTGAATAACCCCGATAGTAACTTAGGCTTCTGGGGCTCTATCATTCCTTTCACATCACCGGTGGTTATGTGCGCATTAATCCCTTTCAGGCCCGTATGGTGGCAAATAGCTTTATCTCTTACTTTTCTGGCAGCGGGTTTTGTTTTAACCACCTGGCTGGCGGCCCGTATTTACCGCGTAGGTATTTTAATGTACGGCAAAAAAGTAACGCTGAAAGAAATGGGCCGATGGATATTTGCCAAAGATTAGTTCACCTGTCTGATACAAAAACCCCGACAATGAAAAATATCACGGTTCTTCTGCTGCTTTTCGCTTTGCCTGTTACTTCATTTTCGCAATCATCTGTAAAAGTAAAGGAAGTAACCCTCGCCATGAGCAAAGGCACCAACAATGGCTTTGAGGTAGAAATTCCGTTAAGCAATGCTAAAGAAGTAGCGCGCGATTGGAAACGCCGCCTAACCGCAGGTAGTAAAGCAAAACTTACCGAAACCAACGGCGAGATTGCCATGCACGGATGGGAGGATAAAGAAATAACCCAGAATCTATTTAATCTCTACAGCATCATTTCTTCAACCGAAAACGGGGTTAAACTTACCGTGTGGTTTACTTATAACGACACCACCTTTTTTACCACAAAATCAGGCAAAGCCGATGCTACCGCCGCATCCAGGTTTGTGCACGACTTTGGCGCAGCCGAATACTTTTTGGCCGTAAAGAACGAGCATCAAAAGGCCCGCGAAAAACTGGATAAACTAAAAGATGAACTTGAAAAAAATGTGCGGATGGAGGAGAAAGCAAACCAGGTAATAAGCGAAGATAAACGCGCCATTGCCCGTGCACAGGACGACCTGGCAACTAATGATAACGACCAGAAAGAGGCCACCGCAAATATTGCTACACAGCAGGCCGAGGTTACCAAGGCCAGGGCGGGCAATGCAGCGGTTTACAGCGCAGCCAACAAATCTTTGGAAGAACAGCAGGACGAAAAAAAGAAGCTACAGTCGCGGGCAGATGATTTGCACAGAAAAATAGATAACTGGAACAAAGAGATAGCTGCCGAAGGCAAAAACGTAGCTACCGCCAAACAAGCCGAAACCCAGGCCACAGACGCCATTACAAAGCAAAAGTTACTGTTAAAAGACCTTGAAGCGAAACTAAAGACTATCCGGTAAAACCCCGTATTTAAATGTTAAAGCTCCTTTTAAAGATTTGTTGTTTCTCAGGTTAAATCAATACATGAACACTTTCACCTTTTTTGTTTTCTAACTTTCATTATTTTGCGCTCAACATGGTTAGCTTTCAAGGCATCAAATAGCTTTGAAACTGACTAAATAAACCCTGAATACATGAAAGGAATTATACTGGCCGGAGGATCAGGAACAAGATTATATCCTATTACTTACGCTATCAGCAAACAGATAATGCCGATTTACGATAAGCCGATGATTTATTATCCGCTATCGGTTTTAATGAAAGCAGGTATTAACGAAATACTGATTATTTCAACTCCAGCCGACCTCCCAAATTTCGAACGCCTGTTGGGTGACGGTAAAAAATACGGATGCTCGTTTAATTACAAAGTGCAGGAAGTACCCAATGGCCTTGCACAGGCATTTGTACTGGGTGCCGATTTTATTGGTAAAGACAAAGCCGCATTAATATTAGGTGATAACATATTTTACGGCAGCGGCCTCGATCAGTTATTGAAATCGAAAGTGGATGCCGACGGAGGAGTAGTATTTGCCTATCACGTATCAGACCCTGAGCGGTACGGAGTGGTGGAATTCAATAAAGAAGGCAAGGCCATCTCTATTGAGGAAAAACCGCTGCAGCCCAAATCAAATTATGCGGTGCCGGGGCTTTACTTTTACGATAACCACGTGGTGGAAATTTCAAGGAACCTTAAACCCAGCCCCCGTGGCGAATACGAAATAACCGATGTAAATAAGGAGTACCTTGCACAAGGCAAATTGCAGGTAGGCATCTTAGACCGCGGAACGGCATGGCTTGATACCGGCACTTTTGATTCACTGATGCAGGCCTCGCAGTTTGTGCAGGTAATTGAACAGCGCCAGGGATTAAAAGTAGGCTGTATTGAAGAAGAAGCCTGGAGGCAGAATTTTATTACCAGCCAGCAGTTACGCACACTGGCCGAGCCTTTGATGAAAAGCGGATATGGAAAATACTTGATGGAATTGATCAGTTAAAATACCAGCCGGACGAAAAAAGCGCATCCCCCCACACCCATAAACCGCCGGCTTTTTTGAATCTTTTTTGACCTTATAAAATTTGATTGCTTATGAAACGAACCATACTTGTTACAGGCGGCGCGGGGTTTATTGGTAGTTGCATGGTAGATAAACTGATTGAAGACCCCGATAATTTCGTGGTGGTGGTTGATAACCTTTCAACCGGTAATATTAAGCGGCTCCCCACTGAAAATACCGGCAACTGGAAATTCATAAAAGGTAACAGCAACGAG
>CAISWS010000015.1 GCA_903889265.1 uncultured Bacteroidota bacterium | reverse complement strand
CGATCTTACCAAAGAAAACACCTAAAGCAACTGAAAATGCTTTTACATGCGGAGTTTCATGTGAACGTATCAGGTAATCCTCTAAGATGACCTTAAAGTCCTTTTTTTTTAAATGGCGGAAAAAATCGCGTGGCTTTATCCAGGCAAATGTCCAGAATACCAGCACCGTGTTTAATACACTAATACGCGAAAAATCCTGGAAGGGCCTGAAATGCGAAATCCGCTCTTCAGCAGGCGGGTAATACACCTTAACCGGCACCGCCAGTATCTTAATCCCATTCCACGCAGCCCTTACCAAAACCTCTATCTCAAATTCGTACTTGTAAGTAAAAAACCGCATTTCGGACAAGCGCTTAACCGGGTACAACCTGTAACCCGATTGTGTATCGGGCATATCAATACCCGTTTCAAGTGTAAACCAGAAATTGGAAAACTTATTGCCAAAGCTGCTTTTACCCGGCACACTGCTTTGTTCCATATTGCGGGCGCCTATTACAATGGCATCGCCGTTTTCTTCAAGTGCAGCAAGCAAGGTCGGCAGGTCTTTAGCGTAGTGCTGTCCATCACTGTCAATGGTAATCGCATAGTCATATCCGTTTTGAAGAGCAAACTTAAACCCTTGCCTTAACGCCCAGCCCTTACCCTGGTTTTTTGGGTACGTGTGAATCTTCAGAGAGGGAAATTGCGATAATACCTGCAAAGTATTATCTGTTGAACCATCATTTACAACACAGATATCATCGCAGTACTGCATTACGTCCTGCACAACCGCCCCAATGGTTGTAGCATTGTTGTAGGTGGGCATTAAAACACAGCACTTTAATGCTTTAAATTTCTGTTTATATGTTGCACTTTCAACACTCATTGAAACTCGCCTTTAAACCTAAAATAAGCTATATCCTGCCAATAATAATTGGCATTCACCAAAAGAACTCCCTCCAGCTCATCACTCAGTTTAATATCTATTTGTATTTGCGGGGTTTTAACAGGATTGAGCAGGTTTAAAAATTTAATCTGTGCAGCTCGCTTCATTAACAACTCTTTTCCCAACATCTGATTCAATATTTCATTCAGCATCTGGGTTTGGCATACGCCCGGCACCACTGGCAAAGTTGGAAAATGCCCCGTAAATATGGCATGCTCCGGATTAAACTGAACGGTCGCACTCAGTTTTTCTCGCTCATTTACTGTATCAACTATTGTATAGAAATCTCCTAAAAGCATTTAACGCTCTATCTGTTTTAAATAAATATGCAATTTAAGGGCGTGGTGACGAATACTTATTTCATCAAAATTTCCCTTGTTTATGCCCACAATTTTTGTGCTTACCTGTTTAACGCATTTGCCCCCCCGTTCGATGGCGGTTAACTGGCCACTTTTACTATCAACAATGTAATCCTCGTATTTGTTATTTTCGCGCGCGAATGTAAAGGTTATTAAACTATCTTTCTGATTAATATATACCGGCGAAACCGTATCGGTTTGTATCAATTGCCCCAGGTCATTTTTAAAAACATCCAGGATTAACTTTTTACGCAATGGGGGCAGGCAATACTGAATGTTAAAGCTGTGTGGGGTAAACTCAAAATCAAACAGTTTAAACCCTGTTTCGGTTACAAATACCACCCGGTTATTGGTATCATTTACTGCCTTAAATAACAGCAGTCCGCTAAAATGCTTTTTATAAAAGTCTATTTTGGTGTTATAGGTGGCATTGTGTATCCGCTGTCGCTCAGCCCGTAGATAATCAGCACTTACAGTTGAAAGCCGCAAATTACCTGTAGCGTGGCATGAAGCCAGGGAAAACATTAAAACCGTTATCCCTGAGGTGAATATTAAATGGCGTAAAAAGGATAGCATAACTTTTGTAGTGTTCCTTTTACCGGAGCAGCCCCGATAATATCTAAAAATTATTTCGCTCGGAGGTACGGAGTAAACAACCAGGGAATACATCCCGCTTCACCTTGCCGGTATCTTTTAAAATATCTTTTGAATTCCTCTGCATTTCTCTCCATGCAAAATATTTGCATTCTCATTTACTTACACTAAATAACTTATCATCAATATTGCCGTTCAGCTCCTTATTGCTGAAGTTGATAATGGTATTATCACCCGAAACCTCATTCATTTCAATCCTGTTTACTGAGTAGTCCTTTTTGTCAATAAAAATGGAAATGCTGCTGAAAAAATCCTTCAGGCCTTTGGCTATAGGTTTCATTTCAAGTTTCAACTGGCCGGCGTTCTCCAGCATCTTTACATCAAAGTCAGTACTCCCTATTGCAGAGCCATTCACGCAACTGATAATAATGTTATTCACCTCCTGAAAAATTTTATTCTTATGCATATCCATTTGCGTGGATTTTGCATCGTCTTTTATCAGAATTTTACCATCATTGATAACCAGCAGGTATTTAAATGGCTGATGGTATTCCAGCCTCACTTTGTTATCTTTTTTGAAGTAGAAAGTACCCTTTGAGGTAATTTTCTCCGAAAGCATGGCCAGGTTTTTCTCCTGAACAAAATCAGCTTTAATAGAGTTACTGGTCTTTCCTATTTCCGCTATTTTTTTGCGCGTTGAGGTCTCGTCCTTTACTGGCGCAAATGATTGAGCCATAGTTATAACCGACAGGCACATAAACAATAAAAAATAAACCACCCTGTGTTTCATGATAATAAATTCCTTTTTAGTAATATGCCTCAACCCCAAGCAATTCATCCGCCCGCACAAATTCAAAGCCCAACTTACGGCTTTTATCAATTAAATCAGGAAGAATAGCAATAGTATGCTTCCCCCATTCATGTAATAATATTACATCACCGTTTTTAATATTTGCAAGTATTTTATTTAATAACAGGTCTCCATCCTTTGCGCTTGTATCATAACTGCGCAAACTCCAGCCAATACCTGTGTAATTACCTCGCTTAACAGCACCAGATACCATCGGATTGGTAACCCCGTATGGTGGCCTGAAAAGTTTAGGTCGCCTGCCAATAACCCGCTCTATTTCCGCATCGCAAAGTTTAATATCTGCCAGCATATTATCAGTTCGCTTTAGCGAAAACCAATAATTATGCGAATAACTGTGATTGCCAACGATATGGCCCTCTGCATTCATGCGCTGCAAATCAACTTCGTTGCCTTTAATATTCTGCCCAATCAGGAAGAAAAGGGCCGGAACCTTTTTTTCTCTTAATATATCCAAAACCTGTGAGGTGAATCCTGCTTGAGGGCCGTCATCGAAAGTTAGGGCTATCTTTTTGTTGCTCCGGTCTCCATGATGAATTTGGTCTGTAAAATAATTGGCTTGAATGAAGTAAGAGCCATAAACGCTTATCAGCAGATAGCAGAGCAAAAGAAACACATATGCCAAAGGGAAGGCCAGAGAGTTATGCGGTATCAGCCAAAAAGCCAGTGCCAGAATAAAAAACAGGGGTTGTATAAACTTATGCTTCAACATGCCTTTAAAAGCATTACGGAATGATCATTTTGAAAAACATTATACAGAAGGATATATCCCGGCCTGCGGTGCCGGTTTTTCAGTATTACTGATTCAGGTATCTGCTGCGCTATCAACATTTTTGCTGCCAGCCAAAATCCAAATGAAGAAGCCGTCATATACTCGCCGCATAAATGCTTAAACAACACTATGGTTTGATGTGCAAATAATAGATGATTGATTTCATGGCTCAATATATCTGATTTCGCATCGCCGTTAATGCCCGATATCACTACATCAATATTTTCAAGGCCAACTTTATTCCGCTCCAAAAACTCCTCTATTAGTTCCTTTACCTCAATGGTACTTTCCGGATTATAAAAGATAGCATTGTCCACCAATATCCCGTAATCACCTTCGCCTTTTGTGGCAGAAAGAATAAAAAAAGCCGCACCCTCTCCTGCAACAACACCATTGCCGCCCTTCTCATAAGCTTTAATTTCCGCATCCTCATTGTTGCGAAAAACATGCAGCTTTTCCATCAGCGCGAATGTTTTTTCGCTTATCTCATCATGCGCCCCGACAAGTACGTTAGTCGCACCTTCAACAGCCAACAATCGCGTATCAATCAATGCACTTTCAAACGAAAAGCCCTTATGCGAAAAAGTGTTATTGTGCGCATTACATCCCGTTATCAAAGCTATAGTAGCCCCAACCGTATTATGCGTGGATTGAATAAAAGAAGTAGGGCTTAAAACCGGCCCGGTAGACTCAGCCATACTCTTCAAAAACTTCTCCGAGTTTTCAAGCAAACCGTATCCGGTGCCCGTGGTAATGGCATCTAACTGTGTAACCCCGGAATCTTTTAATGCAATAAGCGCAGCGCCAGCACTAAACTTAACCACCCTGCTCATGCGCCTTAACGAACCTGCTTCAAAATACGGGGCATAGTCCGGTTCAATACACATCATTCTATTCCCCGAATGCTTTTTAATTTCTGGTAAGAAAACGGAATTATCGTAAGTAAGCTGCGGCGAAATACACCCTATCCCTTTTATATAAAGTTCCATCAGTTTACTTTTGAAAAAATAAGGGATGAACAATTGCCTCCAAAGCCAAATGAATTGGACAATACATTTTTCACCTCAACACCTTCCATTAGTTCCGTAACCGGCGCAAAGCTTAACTCCTTCATGGGCGTTTTAAGCCTCAGGTTAGGGAATATCATTTTTTGCTCAATCGCCATTATTGAAAATATCGCTTCTATCCCTCCGCATGCCCCCAGGGTATGTCCGGTAAAAGCCTTGGTAGAACTTGATTTGGGCACCTGCTCTCCAAAAATCCGCTGAATGGCCATGCCTTCCGAAAGGTCATTATTGGCCGTCCCCGTTCCATGTAAATTGATGTAGTCAATGGCCGTAGTTTCAAGCCCGCTCATTTTAAGCGCCCCCTGCATGGCCAGGTAATTTCCTTTCCCTTCCGGCGATGACGCGGTTTGATGAAACGCATCGTTGGCGTTGGCATAACCGGTTAATTTTACGGTCGGCGCTTTCAACAATCTTTCAGCTACTTTTTCCGAAACCAATACAACATAGCCCGCCCCTTCACCCAGGTTAAGGCCTTTGCGGTTTTCATCATATGGGGTGCAATAATTTTCATCCAATATCATTAAAGCATTAAAACCGCTAAGCGTAAATAATGACATAGCATCGGCACCCCCGGCTATGGCCACATCCAGCACACCGGTTTTTATTAACCTGGCGGCATACATAATAGAGTTGGCTGATGATGAACACGCAGTACTAATGGTAGAAACAAAATGCTTTATCCCCAGGGGCTCAGCCACCAATTCAGTAGCCGCGCCTGAATCGTGATATAAAACCTGTTCTATATTCTTAAATTCTCCATCTCTGATATAAGAGGTCATAAACTGTTCAGTCTTATCCATGCCACCTACAGTGGTAGCAGATATAAAACCGGTTCGCAGGCCATTTATATGGATGCCGGAATCTGCCATTGCTTCTTTAGCCGCAATCATACTTAATAAAGCTGTACGGGAATATTCAGCACTTAAACCCGCCATCGTGGCAAGTTCTGCATTACTCAGTTTTATTTCGCCTGTAGGAAGATGATTGTCTCTGCGGCCGGATAAATTTGTTTGGTTGCCTATGCCCGACTTTCCAGCCCTCAGCGATTGCAATGTTTCATCAACATTTAACCCAATGGCCGAAATGATGCCTTTACCGGCAATATAGACCTCCATAGCCGCGGAATTACTGCTTTTTATGGTCAGTAATATATTCTGCCATAGTTTTTATTGAATAGAATATTTTGGGGCCTTCAGCAGGATTGGCCAGCTTAATTCCGTATTTCTGTTGCAGCAACACAATCAATTCCAGCGCGTCAATCGAATCAAGCCCAAGCCCTTCCCCAAACAAAGGTTGGTCATACCCTATATCCTCAGGTTTAACGTGATGTAAATTTAGCTGTTCAAAAATCTCCTTTTTAAGGGTGGCCATTAACTCGTCCATACGTGGTTGTAAAG
The DNA here is from genome assembly GCA_903889265.1 of uncultured Bacteroidota bacterium. GTDB lineage: Bacteria > Bacteroidota > Bacteroidia > Chitinophagales > LD1 > Bog-950. The sequence continues at coordinate 9,766 of CAISWS010000015.1, read as the reverse complement.
TTTATCTATGTTTTCTGAATTGTGTTTTATGCTCAGTTTGTTATCCGTTTCCGCTTCCAACAGGTAAAAAAATGCTTCAAATTTTTCATCGCAAAAATCTGCCCACCCCGATATACAGGCTTTAGTGCCGATCGTGTCTAAAAGCATATCAACATACCAGGCCTGAAACACAGAATCAAATATATCAAAAACAAAGCAGGCGGTTTCGCCTTTTATTCCGTGCCTGATGCACAATTCGCCAATTGCCACATTAGGCAGGGTATATACAAATAAAGCCGGGCTGGGGGCCAGCATACTGCTTTGATAATATCTTACGTCGGCATCAATACTACTATTGGCATTCGAAAAAACTATGCCTGTTTCCTCAGCTTTATATTTACCGGTCAACGACCTGTCTTTAAGCAACACCTCTGTGGCCAGAAAAACAGTTTTGCATAAATTATCCATCTTAAAAAATTTGGGATAATTAATATGCAGTGCATTGTACAGCTCATTAAAAAATATAGCAGGCGCAGCGTCAGGTAGTTGAAACAGTACTACGTCATTATACATAACCCGTCCCTCTTTTATCAGCACATAACCACTAATTGCCTTATCGAAGCTCATTGCCGGAGGTTATTAAGATTGATTTAGTTTTTTACTCACCTCAATTAACCTCACCAGGCGCTGAAGGCAAGTTGCATGATTTTTTACATAGGGATTTTCCTGGTCCCATACATAGCCAGCCAAAACCGAGCATATCTGCGTGGTAACTTCTTCGTTTCTTTCCCCGGAGAAAAATATTTTCTGTAAAGTCCCGTCATACCAGGCCATAACGTACGAACGGAAAGTATCTACTCCAATCATCATGGTATCAGTGTATTCCTTTTGCCAGTCAACACTTTCGCCTTTTAGTTGTCGTATTGCCAGGTTTGCCGCCAGTTGAGATGAAACAGTTGCCAGTGTAACACCCGATGAGAAAATCGGATCTAAAAACTCGGTAACATTACCTGTAAGCACAAAACCATCGCCAAAAAATTTTTCAGTAGAGATGGAATAACCCTGCAGGATGCGGGGCTCAAAAATAAACTTACACTCTTTAAATCTGTCAGCAAGGCTCCATTCGGTTGCAATGATAGACCTTAATTGCTCCTCCAAAGAACCAGCAAAGTCATCAAAAAACTCCGGATAACCCACAAACCCACAAGATGAAATGCCATCTGAGAATGGTATGCACCAGGCCCAAACACCCGGTTTATGGTCAACTATTAAAATTCTGTTAGGCTCAATATAATTTGCCCTTCGGCCATCTTCAATATGAGTGAAAAATGCCTTTCTCGGCGCAAGATTTGAAGGTCGGTCAAGGTTAAACAGTCGCGGAATTACGCGCCCGTAACCGGAGGCATCTACAATAAAGCGGGCTTCAATATTTCTTTCTGCGCCGCTTTTTTCTACTACTGTTGTTACAGAATTTGTACCGTCAAATTTTATGGCAGTAACAGCTGTTTCATAAGCTACGGGTACGCCCATTCTTTCAACTTCATCCGCCAGCACTTTGTCAAAATCGGCCCGCTTCACCTGCCATGTCCATGTGCGGCCGTTCCCAAACTGGTTCGCAAAGTTAAAGTCCATCACCTGCTCCTCGCTGTTTACAAACTTGGCGCCGAATTTTTCCTGGTAGCCCTGTTTTTGTAAAACCTCCAAAAAGCCCGCTTCTTCCAAAGGTTCCATACACTTAGGTAGTAAGCTTTCGCCAATAACAAAGCGCGGAAATTTTTCCTTTTCCACAATCGCAACCTTAAATCCTGCCTGGTTAATAATGGAGGCCGCAACAGTACCCGCCGGGCCTGCCCCTATAACCAACACATCAACTTTTTCTGCCTGCATATGTTATTAATTTATACTCGAATAAACAATAGAAGCGTTGCACCCTCCAAAGCCCGATGCCGTTTTTAGCGCATAACGTTTTCCGCTGTTAGCCTCTGCCCGGCTTACGTTTACCTTACCGCTAACCCCATACTCATCATAGTTCATACTTGGTAACACAGTACCATCGCGTAACGAATAAATAGTTATTAATGATTCTATAACCCCTGCGGCACCCAACGTATGCCCAAAGTGCCCCTTTAAACTGTGAAGCGGCACATCAGTTAATCCGGCCAACTCAAAAGCCTTTGACTCCATTTCGTCGTTATAAACTGTGGCAGTTCCGTGTGCCGATATAAAAGATATTTCTTCAGGCCGCAGGTGGTTTTGTTTTAAAGTCTCAGAAACCGCACAGCCTAATTCCGCCCCGGTACGCGAAGGCCCTGAAATGTGGTTCGCATCATTGGTGCTTGCACCATCGCCTATCACAATTTTTTTGGAGCCTTCGGCAAGCACTTCATCAATGGTAAGAATCATTGTTGCTGCACCCTCTCCCAACGTAATGCCATCGCGTTTTTTATCAAATGGTTTACATGGCTTGCCGCTTACCGCGTGTAAAGATTGAAAACCGGATAGGATAAAATGCGATAACTCATCGGCCCCGGTTATAACAGCATGCTTGTAATTACCGGCCTTTAATAAACGTTCAGCCAGCAAAACAGCCAAAACACCCGATATACAGGCATTAGAAATTACAAGCGGCCTATTTGCAGAATTAAAGTAAGCGCCAATCTTTTTTGCCGTGCTATGCAGCGCCAGACAGCTGCGCATTTCAGGTGTTACCGGCTTATCGGTTAATAACGAAATATTGCCCTTGGTAGTTGAAAGTATAAATATGGTATCCTTATCGCTAAGCATAACCGAAGCCCCACTCAAAGCATTTTGTATGGACACAATACACATTCGTTCAAATCTGGTGTAACCGGCATCGCCTTCAAAAGCAGGCAATCTATCCAGCATGGAGGCGTAAAAAGGGTCGCCTGACAGGAAGGAGTTATCGTGAAGGGCTATACCCGTTTTCCCTTCCTTCACTGCCATATAATTATCTGCAGTTGTAAAACCCAGCGGCGAAACTATATTGTCTGATGCAAGAAAAACCCGTTTCATTTTGATTTTTTTTGTGCCATCCATTCAGCAAAAAATTCAGGTATAACCAGCGATAATTTCATGTTGTCCCTGTTTACAAAAACCTGCGTGGTGCTGCCTTTGCAAATCAATTCATCTGTAGATTCCTTACGGATAACGTAGTCGAAAATAATTTTGGCCGCAGGTGTTTTGCGGTAAATGGTTTCCACCACGGCCACATCACGGTAAGTAAGGGGCCTCTTGTAATCGCAGTTAAGGTTAACTATGGGTACGGAAAAGCCCTTGTTATAAATTTCCATAAAATCAAAATGCCAGGCTTTGCCAAAAGCCTCGCGGCCTTCTTCAAAATATTTTACGTAGTTGCCATGCCATACTATTCCCATAGGGTCGCATTCGTTAAATTTTACCTCTATCCGGGTAATTGCTGACATATGGTGATGATGGCTCATGGTTTGGAAGTAATTAAAGATTACTGTTCATTGGGGTCAATAAATATTTTCATTTTACACGATGCAATCTTTTCGCCGTTCAGGATTACCGTCCCTGAAACTATGGTTATATCAAACACTTTATTTTCAATTTTCACATGCGTTGTTATTTCATCTCCAACCGCCGGTAGTCGTATGCACACAAAATCTTTAACGTCAGCTATAAATCCCAGGGGTACTTTTTTATGGTCGCGGTTGCATTCATAGCCCAGTTTGGCAGCACTTGTTTGTGCAATATTCTCAATCAGGCCAGAGGCGTTAAGCATACCATTATCACACAAAACCTGCGCAGCATCTATTTTAAACGTGGAGGTTGCGTCCATTTCGCTTACATCAGTTAATGCTGTTAAAAACACAAAGGGATATTTCTGGGGCAGCAATGCGGCTAAGGCACTCCCCGTTACAGCTTCTTTCAAATCAGCGTTATGGTTTTTTCCAAAAGTCATAAAAATTAAACCACTGTTCAGGGTGCAATTTAACCATGCCTTCAAGGTCATTGGCATAATCCTTCATAATTGTTTCTACGGTTGCTTCACTTGTTACTTCGCGGTATGGGCGCGCGTAACAGCTATAGTGCGTTATTCCGGTTTTTATTCCATAAACAAAAGTGTAGGGGGCTCTGAACGTTTTAATAATCTGAAAAGGCCCCACCGGAAACTGGGCATCTTCACCAATAAAATTAATCATTTTAGTGCGGGCGCCGGGCATAAAGCGGTCTGCTGTCATACAAATTATTTCGCCGCGCTGCAGGGCCTCTCCAATCGCATATACATGCGAGATATCGTCCTTTATCAGTATCACATTAAATTTTCTGCCCCCGGTAACCTTATCCATATACTGCTTTATCTCTTCATGTTCCCTGTCGTATACCAGCACATTGATGGCACTGTCATATTTCATCAGGTACTGCGCAGCTATGCCCCAATTGCCAATATGCGAGCCCAATAAAATTCCGCCTTTCTTCAAATCTACTAATGCATGCAGGTTTTCGGCCCCGTTAGAGGTTGAGGTTATTTTACCTCCCAGGCCGCCCGAAACGATAACCCTGTCAATAAGGGTTTGCCCCAATAAAAGGTAATTGCGGTATAGTTTGAAAACAGATTTTACAGGCCCGTAACCAATGCGCCTGCGCATAAAGTATAAGATGTGCCGGGATGTATCAGTTGAAAAAAAAAAGTAATAAAGTACTACGAAGTATAAAAGTGCATAAGCAGGATAAACCCCGGTGTATTTTAGCAACGCGATAAATATCTGGTATCCAAGCCGGTTACCTTTTGATTTACCCTCCCATTCAGACATTACGCCACGGTGGTTTGAGAACTTTTTGCTATGATGTAATTATAAAGGTCATCAAAAGTACGGATGGCCACAAAGTCTTCCTGCTGCACCTTAATGCCAAAGTTGCCTTCTATAATAACTACCAGGTCAACATAGTCAAGACTATCCAGTTCCAGGGTTTCTTTCAGGGGTGCATCAGGGGTTATTTTATCAGCAGACACTTCAAATTCCTCTATCAGAAACTCATTTACCTTACTGATAATTTCTTCTTTGTTCATGGGTTGTTTGGGTTTATTTCCACTTTCTTACAATCAGCGACGAATTAGTACCACCGAATCCAAAAGAGTTAGACAAAAATACATCAATATTTTGCTCTTTCACAACATCGGCAATATTGAGTTTCGCGGAAAATTCGTCAGGGTTTCCAAAGTTGATGTTAGGTGCAACAAAATTGTTCTGCATCATTAATACTGAATACACTATTTCGCTGGCCCCGGCCATCCAGCATTCATGCCCCGTCATTGATTTGGTACTGCTTACCGGCGGCCTGCAGGCACCAAACGCTTCATTTATCGCCTGCGCCTCACTCATATCTCCCTGCGGGGTAGACGTAGCATGGGCATTAATATAATCCACTTCAGATGCTTCAATATTGGCATCTTTCAGCGACATGTTCAGCGAGCGCAAAGGCCCCTCCACCGTCGGATTTGAGATATGACTGCCGTTTGAAGAAAAACCATAACCTATTACTTCTGCTAAAATTCTTGCCCCCCTTCTCTGGGCCGATTCCAAGGATTCTATAATCACCGTAGCCGCTCCCCCGCTGGGTATCAGCCCGTCACGGTCCCTGTCAAACGGGCGCGATGCTTTGGTTGGCTCATTTTCACGGATAGAAAACGCCCCCAGCGCATCAAAGGTACCCATGGAGTAAATGTTTACTTCCTGCGCACCCCCACATATCACCCTTTCCTGGTAGCCATGTTTAATTAAAAAATAACCTAAACCAATAGAATGCGAACCACTGGCGCAAGCCGCGCTTACTGTAAAATTGATGCCCTTTAACTTGTAAATAGTTGCCAAATTCATATTCACAGTAGAATTCATGGTTTGAAAAACTGCGCCGCTGCCCGCAAACATGGTGTTCTTCTTCTCCCGCACCGTGTCATTGGCTTCAATAACAGGCTGGGCAGTGCTATCATTACCGAAAATAATCCCGGTTTCATTGTGCTCTAAAAAGTCGTGATCTATACCCGCCACCCTAAGGGCTTCGGCGGTAGACATATAAGCATACTCCCCCTGCTCGGGCAACATAATGCGTGCCCTGCGGTCAAGTACTCCTTTAAGTTGCGGTTTTTCTAAATATCCTGTGAGGCCCGAGCGGTATCCAAACTGCTTGCGCAATGGATCCAGCACTATACCAGAGCGGCCTTTGTAGAGAGAATCTTTTACTTCATCCAGGTTTTTACCAATGCATGAATAAATACCGATACCTGTTATTACTACTCTGTTCATGGCCCAAAAATATAATCCTAAGCTAAACTTTTAAGTGTATAATCCGCCGTTTACGTTAATTACCTCCCCTGTAATATAAGAAGAACCTTTAGATGCCAAAAAGGCCACCACTTCGGCCACCTCATTTGCCTCGCCAAATCTTTGCATAGGTATCATCGCTTTAAACTGGGCTTCATCTATTCCTTCAGTCATCTCAGTTTTTATAAAACCAGGTGCCACGGCGTTAACTGTTACTCCTCTGCGCCCCACTTCCTGTGCCAGCGCCTTGGTGGCACCAATAACACCCGCTTTGGAGGCCGAATAATTGGTTTGCCCCGGCATACCTTTAATGCCCGAAAGCGAGACAATATTGATAATGCGGCCAAAACGCTTAAACATCATCCCCGGAACCAATATCCTTGTTATGTAATAAAAAGAATCAAGATTAGTACGCAGCACGGTTTCCCAATCATTTTCAGGCATCATCATCATCAGGTTATCTTTCCTGATACCCCCGTTGTTTACCAGCACCTCAATGCTTTTATCTTTATTGGCAGCAACCCATCCGCCCAGCGTTTTTTCAATATCGGCCTTGTCAGAAATATCAAATTTCAGTGTGGCAGCCTCTCCCCCTATTTCAGCAATAAGGGCAACAGTCTTATCTGCTTCAGCCTGGTTCCGTTGAAAATTCACTAACACAAAATAACCCGCCTCCGAAAGCTTTAAGCTGATAGCCCTGCCAATTCCGCGAGACCCGCCCGTAACCAGCGCATACTTCTTCAATGTTGTTGTTTCCCCATCCATATTTTCTAATTAATCACTTCAGGCTTATTGGCCTTTAAGTATTCCTTTATCCGGGCCAGTTCTTTAAAACGGGGCGCATCAACTTCTGTAATACCGGTTGCTTTGCGCACGCCTGCATAAAATTCCTTTAACCGGGGGCTTAGCATTTCTTGCTTTTGTAAGGCATCCACAGCATCAGCCAGAGCCAGGGATTGAACTGCTAAAACTTCAAATGTATTCTCAATAACCCGCGCAGTCATCAGGGCAGCATTACTTCCCATACTTACAATATCCTGGTTATCGTTATTGTTGGGTATGCTGTGTATATAAACTGGGTTCGATAGCGTCTGGTTTTCAGCCACTGTAGAGGTAGCGGTGTATTGTATCCCCTGTATGCCAAAATTAAGCCCAATGGTGCCGGTATTAATAAACGGCGGAAGTTTACCGTTTAGCTTATCGTTTAACAAGTAGTTAAGCTGCCTTTCGCTAAGCATGGAAAGCTTAGTGATGGCAATTTTTAATTTATCCATTTCAAGCGCTACATAATCGCCGTGGAAATTGCCGCCATGAAAAATATTCTCAGCTTCAAAATCAACCACCGGATTATCACTCACCGAATTCAATTCATCAACAACAATTTTTTCCGATTGCACAATAGTGTCATACACGGGGCCCATTATCTGCGGCATACAACGCAGTGAGTAATACTCCTGCACCTTGTCCTTAAAGTGGGTTTCCTTCACATCGTAGTACAAATATTCTTTACGGTTTTTAAGCAACTTGCTTCCTTCAAGTATAGCCCGCATGGAAGCTGCCACTTTGTTTTGCCCGGTATGCAGTTTAACAGCATTTAAAGGCCCTGCAATATGGTCGTCAAAGGCTTCAAAAATTTCATTAATGGTGGCAGAAATGATAATTCCCCATCCAAGCAGTTGTTTCGCCTTTAAAAGATTTACAAGGCCTATACCCGTCATACACGAGGTTCCGTTCATCATCCCTATTCCTTCACGTAGCCTGATAGCAAAAGGAGTAATTTTATGGCGCTCAAAAATTTCAGCCGAAGGGTAAATTTTACCGTCAAAATGCACTTCACCCTCTCCAATAATGGCAAGCGCAACATGTGCCAGTTGTACCAGGTCGCCACTGGCGCCTACTCCACCATGCTCATAAATAACCGGTGTAATATCAAGGTTAATCATTTTGGCAATAAGCAAAAGCAGGTCAGGGTGTACACCACTTTTTCCACGGGCAAAAGTATTCAACCTGTCAAGTAGTGTGGCCTTCGCATAAACAGGTGCTATTGGCTGGCCCGAGCCGGATGAGTGGCTGCGGATTAGATTATACTGCAGGGTCAACCTGTCAACATAAGGTATTTTATGTTGGGCCATTGGGCCAAAACCGGTGTTAATACCGTAAATAACTTTATCTGCGGCAAAATCCTTTAGAAAATAAAAGCCTGTTTCGCAGTTTTTTAGCGTAATGGCGCTTACTGAAACCTGTTCGCCAGCATATAAAATCCGCTCAACCTCTTCCAAGGTCAGCTCCTTTTCACCGATCTCAACCATGTAAAACTGATATTACCATCCTGACAATCAAATAATTAAAAATATCTGGCGCTGATAATATTGCCGCCAAAAAGCGGGCAAAAATAAGCCAAAAAATCGAAATGGAAGTTTCTGGCAATAGCACATATCAAATACAGTGTAATATAAGCAGTCGCTTACCGGCAAAAATCAGGAAATAAAAAAAACCTACTCACATTGTATGAGTAGGTTTCAAGTGGTCCCACCTGGGCTGTTGGCCCACTGGGTGGTCACCAGAGACTCAAAGAACTTACTTGACAAACAAGCTTACGGTTCAAATATAAGTCAAAGTTTTGAAGCCCATCTCAATCGGGGCAGAGAAACTTCTGGGAGTTGAGGATGGTAATAGCCGCGTAAAGTTCATGTAAACGCGTTTTTTTGAACCTGATTTTCTGATTCAAAAAGAGGCAAGGTCGTAGTTAAGTAAGTTACAAAAATTGTAAGTAACACGCATGTCTCAGTCTAAGGCATATCGCCTCAATTTACCTCTTGAGAATATAGTATCCTATATCTTTCTTCAAAATTCTCAATTGCTTTATGAGCGGTAACCGCATAATATCTTATTTCCCCATCAACAGAGTTGTCAGTTGGTCTGCTCTCCTTAATTGTTGCATATCTCACTAATTGTTTTTTCGCCTCCGTGAAGTTTATCATGTAGCCAAATAATATTGAATCTAAGTTGGCAAGATTTCCATGGATAAAATGGTATTGAATAACGGCAGAATATATTTGATTCACTTCAACACCAATTGAACTTAAATTACTATTTTCTTTGAAAATTTTTGAAAGCTTGGGTAAATGATTTTTTAGTTCTTCGAGGACCGTAGTCGAGAACTTACGATTATTGGAATCTTGAACTCTTCCATTAAAAGCAAACGTGACAAGAGTAATTGCTATGGCAAGCATGGGTGGAAAAAAAGATATGTAGAACTTTGTAAAGGCATCCCAGTCAAATTCTCGTTTATCAAAATGATATGCGAGTGAGAGATATACAATTGAAAGTAAAAATAAGAAGCAAGCTAAGCATATAACAATTGAGTTTGTGATGCTTCTCCAATTTGGTTTCATAAATTATATGAGTTAGTTCGGCGCCTTTGATTTTCCCTTTTTGCTCTTAACGAGCATCCAAGTATATGAAATTGTTATGACTCT
>CAISWS010000014.1 GCA_903889265.1 uncultured Bacteroidota bacterium | reverse complement strand
TGGACAGTAGCACCTGTAGACCACCGGTAAACCCCGCCATTATTCATGGCATTCAAAGTAATACTGCCGCCACACTGTGTAGTATCATTGCCAAGATTAACCACTGGAGTAGTCCCTGTTGTAAAACTACCCCTGATAGTATCAACCGTACAGAAAATTGTGATTACATGATTGCCCGGCGCAGTTCCAAGCGAAGGCAGGTTTACAATTGCCGAGTGCCCCCCGGCCACATTACCGCTCCAGCTATAGCTTTGAATAGTTCCGTTATCCAATTCATAATAAATGGTCGCAGTATAAATATTGGTTTGCCCTAAGTTGGTAAGGGTAAAAGAAGGAATAACAGATACAGCACAAACTGTATCTACCGGGCTCGTCAGGTCACTCACTCCCACCGCAGTTGAACAAGGCACTACATATATATTCTGGGAAGCTGAACCATGGCAGCCGTTACTATCGGTGTAATTATAACTCACCACAAAAGCACCATACCCGGCAGCCGAAGGATTAAATATATTGTTGCTGATACTGTTGCCTGAATAAATACCACCAGCGGGATTACCCCCGCCAAGAGTTACCAAACCGCCGCTCTCACAAACGGTATCTGGTGCTAATTGTAACGCTACCACCGGCGCACTATTTATAGCTACATGAACACTGTCATTCGCCGAACAACTTTGCACATTGGTAACGGTAACAGTATAAGTATTGGTTTGTACAACGGTAATAGTTTGCGTTGTAGCTCCATCCGACCACGCAAAACTACTTCCGCTGTTTTGTGCATTTAAAATCACGCTGCCACCGCATGTTGCAGTATCATTTCCCAAATTAACCAATGGTTTAACGCCGACAGTAAAATTACTCCTCAAAGTATCATTGGCCGGGTTAATATCCGTTCCACCATTCGGCGAATTACAATAAATCAATAAAGCATGATTACCCGGCGCAACAGTTATCGCAGGTAATACGATTGAGGCCGTCTGCGATGTTGCCAGCGTACCGCTCCATGCATAAGTTTGCACTGTCCCATTATCAAGCTGGTAATAAATCGTTAGCGAAGTAAGTCCGGCCTGTCCGTTATTCCCAAGCGTAAACTTTGGCAAAATGGAATCACCACAAACATGGTTCCCGGGACTGTTCAGATTACTCAAAGCGGCATCCAGGGTTGGCGGAACCGGTACCGCCGTTACAAAAATCTGCACCGGCCCCTCAATACATTCACCCGAAATTGTCTCGCTTACACTGATAGTTCCGCTGGTATTGCCCCAGTTAACTGTTATGCTATTGGTTCCCTGCCCGTTTACTATACTAACTCCGGCCGGAACTATCCATTTGTAAGTAGCTCCGCTAACGGCAGGCACTGAATAAGCAATACCCTGCTGGTTCACAGTAACAGTATCAAAGCCATTCATGCTAAAAGGAAAATGCAGGATACCAAAAAACTGCGCTGCCCAAAACGATGAATAAAAACTTTCGTTAAAGGCATACTGGTCTGTAGCACCGCCCTGCTGAAAGCAGGTGCCCGGATAAACCGCTATACCATGAGCCATATTACTAACCTGGTAAAGCTGCACCGCAACATGATTAGTTGAATCGAAATATTGCTGCAATTCAATTAGGCTGTTTCCGTTAAAACTGGTATTGGTATAATCTGCCACCGTATCGCAGCTGTGCAGGTTGGTAAATTGCTTTACAAGTTCACGCGCGTTTTCAGGATTAACAACAGCATCTGCGGTTCCCTGAAAAACAGATAAACGCGGATAGCTACCAGTATACCCCGGATATTGCTGCCTTACAATATTACCCCACTTTTGCGGGGTGTAACTTATATCCCCCAACATCGCATACTCAACCGAGTCAAGTGCCACCAAAGGGTCATAAGGTAAACCCGACATCACAGCACCGGCATTAAAAACATCCGGGTAAACGCTCAGCATCACGGCCGTCATAGCCCCACCTGCCGATAAGCCCGTTACAAACACCCGGCTTCCATCAATGCTGTAATTACTTTTCATATAATCAGTCATCTGCTTTATAGATAAAGCCTCACCCTGATTCCGGTAACAATTGGCCGCTTCCCAATAATTAAAACAATTACTGGCATTATTAGCAAGGTTTTGCCCGGCATATACTACATAAAATTTATGCTGCTGCGCCAGGGTATCCCAGGCCGCATCAGTCGAATACTCAAGCGCAGTTTGTGTACAGCCATGCAGCACTACTACAAGCGGGGCATTGGCAGGCATACCTGAAGGCACAAACCTGTAACAGTTAAGGTTGCCCGGGTTACTGCCGAAGCTGGTAACCGGCGTCCCCTGTGCATCCGATAATAAATTAAAGCATGCCAGCAAAGCAGTAAGTATTAATACAAGGTATTTCTTAAACATTTTGGTTTTCAGTTACGGCACAAATTTAATATATCCGGTAACACCGCCCCTCAATTCCCCCGCTTACTTAAAGGTCGCGTATAATTGCCTGACTCAGTTTTTAACGGGCATTAGGTAGCAGCAGGCGGTTGTCATAAATTACTACTCTCGTCGTTTGACTTAAATTGCGCTTCTTTTTACCAAATCCCTTTGTAGCCTGCGTTAAGTTTTCTTTATTAGTAGCCTTAAACGAAGTCCATGAAAACTAAATTTTCCCTGAGCTTAGTTGCTTTGCTCCTTATGTACTGTGCAGGTTTTGCCCAGGCCCCTCAATTATTAAACTACCAGGCGATTGTTCGCAATGCGTAGGGAAATCCCATAACTACCGGGGTTGTAAATGTCCGTTTCATTATTCACGATGGTTCTCCTACAGGAGGTACCGCTTTAACCGAAACACAGATTGACACACCCAACCGCTTTGGTTTAATAACTCATTTACATAAAATTCAAGGTCATCTTTTTCCGCGAAAAATTTCCTCCCACATAATATCAATAGCGACTCCGTTATGATCCGTGCATCTTTACGCGCAAGCCCCAAGGTAAAACCGGCCAGAAACTGCATATGCCCCGGTTTTAGTGCACCTACCATACCAAAATCAATCAACGCAATACGGTTATTAGGTTGCACAAACAAATTTCCCGGATGAGGATCTGCGTGAAAATACCCGTGTTTAAAAATCATGATAAGCTAAATATTAATTCCATTCTCAGCTATTTGCTTTGGCTGAAGTCCGTTTTCTGTCAGCCGCTCTGTGCTATCGGGAGGAATGCCCATAACATATTCAAGAATGAGCAATCGCGGAGTACACAGTTCCAGGTAAACTTTTGGTATTTTGCACCCGTTGCTTCAAAAACTGGTAGTCCAGCTATCCGGGGGGATGGTTAAGTATCTTACCCCAAGAAGGGCCCTTCTTGGGGACTTTTATTTAAAGTAGATGAATCTCATTGGTTGGTATTTCTTCTTCTCTAACCGTATGCCAAGTAGCACTTAAATACTTCTTATTTTCCTTTTCGTATAAGCTGTAAAATAATTCTCGCAATTGTCCTGTGCTGGGGAAATAGTACTGGACTATTGTTATAATTATGTTTGGGTTTACATATATTTGCACAAAACACACTTTATGAAGCATATTTACCGGTGTATCATGGTTACTATAATGTTATCCGTGATTATTGCTGCCAATGGGCAAAAAACCCTTTGGATAAAGGGCTTCACAGGTACCAGCCATTTTCTTACCTTAAATTATACTATACCGTTAGGAGAGCTTAACGTTGATGCCGCCAATAACGCAGTATTTATGCTTACAGCGCATAATGTGAGCGATACCAATGCCCTGGTTTTTGCCGGCGACACTTTTACCAATCCCCTTTACACGAAATTATTAAAAATGGATTCAAATGGAAATGAGTTATGGGGCCTTGATGTTGTTAATGGCGGGACTATTTACTTTGATGACAGCCTCAATATTTATCTTGTAAGCGAGGAAAATACTGCAGGCCCTCTTATTGATACTGTGCTTTTTGATGCACAGCACCACGGTTATTCCGCTGTTGTTAACCCTTATTATGGTATTTCCAATTACTATTTTGGGTACATAATGAAACTGAGTCCGGATGGTGTATTTCAATGGGCGTTATACACCAGTGGTGTGTATTCTCCGGCCGTGAGTACTGGCGACAATAAGGTATATATATATATTATTTCAAATTGTTTAACCGTGGATACGGTTTCGGTTTTTTGTACGTCAATTGATACATCATATCTTTCTACTGTTGATCATAACGGACACTTGAGTGTAAACCCAAAGGCCTTATCGCCTAACTTCAGCAGTATAACTTTTGGCGCGGATAATGCATTGCATTTTTATGCATCTGAAGGTTCTATTCTATCAGTAGGTTCTATGGATACATCGGGGAATATTCTGCACCAGATTGCTGTTGGCGGCCCTGTAAGCCCGGCAGTAGATGCCATGGGTAATTATTACGGCCCAGACTTCGCAGGGGCCAGCATCACGCATTCAAACGCCGGCTCACTCAGTAAATCCGCACCGGATGGCAGTTTTTTATGGGGTTTGGGGCTGAACGACTATAACGATATAGATATCTTGTATGGCCCGCTGGCCGTTGCAACGCCTCCCAGCCCGGCTTTAGATCCCTACGTTATCATTCCCGCGTATAACGGCTCCGCATTTTGCAACGACTCTTTTTTTACAACTAGGCTGCTGAAGATATGTGCTACAGGCAATTATATTAAATGGCAGACAGATGCTTTTTACAATTCCCTAGGTAGCCTGGTTGGGCTTGTGGCGGGCAGGAATGGCTGGATTTATGAATATACCGCTAATGATGTGGTTGCCTATTACGATAGTAGTGCGAATAATTATACTCCTTTTTTTGCAGCGGAACAAAGGCCCCATTGCGATACGGCCAACGGCAAACTTGTTGCGGCTGCCATGGGTGGATTACCCCCTTATACATTCACCTGGAATACTACGCCGGTCAACCATAGTGATACACTCAACAATTTAAATGCCGGTGTTTATAGTTGCACCGTTGCTGACGCCGCGGGCAGGACAGACAGCATTAGCATTGCACTATCGGTGGATACTACCCTGTGCAGTGTCTGTAAAGCATCTTTTCAAATCTTTCCCACTGCCGATTCAGGTATTTACGATGGGTATAACCAAAGTACCGGTATAGACCTCAGCTATCTATGGAGTTTTGGAGATGGCGATACATCTGCAGCAGCCTACCCAACTCACTTTTACGACAGCGCAGGAATGTATAATGTTTGCCTCAAAGTAACCAATCCTTATGGCTGCTCCAATACATTTTGCGATTCCTCGTTCTTTGCCTTTAAAACCCAAAGTGCCAACATGATTGCTTTGAATATTTTACCATCTAACGCTACTGGCGTTAACGATGTAAAAAGCGAACCTCAGATAAGTGTTTTTCCGAATCCCGCCAATAATAATTGGCAATTGACTGTATCAAGTCCGTTTTTGGGTGGTT
Source organism: uncultured Bacteroidota bacterium (assembly GCA_903889265.1). Lineage (GTDB taxonomy): Bacteria > Bacteroidota > Bacteroidia > Chitinophagales > LD1 > Bog-950. The sequence continues at coordinate 35 of CAISWS010000014.1, read as the reverse complement.
TAATAGAAGTATATTCTTCTACCGGCCAGTGTATA
>CAISWS010000013.1 GCA_903889265.1 uncultured Bacteroidota bacterium | reverse complement strand
CTTTAATTTTCCGTCCTTCATACTGAACTGAATAGATATAGCTGTATCCTGCATGGTTAGCACCGTTTTAGTGTCGTCCATGGTATGAAGCACCCATTTTTTATTGCCTAATTTTTCCGTTGGGTTGTAGCCGGTTTTCGTTTTTGTAATAACCCGCAACAGTTTGTATTTTTCTTCGTAAATACCAGACAAGCTATTTTTTGTTTGCAGGGGTTGCACTGAAATTTTGTATTCGTACCCCTCCTCGTAGTTAAAGCCTTCTATGGTATCGGAATAAAAACGCCATGGCGCGCTGGCTTTTTCTTTTATCTGAATGCATTCAAATTCGCCGGCACAAGCAATTTTGCGGTCGGCTACCAGCAGGGTTTTATTACCCTTGGCGTTGCAGAAGCCTGTTAGCAAAACCAAACACAAAACAATAACAAGGGCCCTGCATTTCATAAACTGATTTTTATTGAAGTTCCGGAATTTCCACCTGATTGCGCAGAATATCTTCCATAGTTTCCCGATTTCTTATTAAGTAATCTTTCCCCTTATAAATCATTACTTCGGCCGGGCGATAGCGCGAGTTATAGTTGGATGACATGGTAAAGCCATAAGCCCCTGCATTTTGAAAAGCAAGAATATCACCTTCGTGCACCTCGCTCAGCTTTCTATCCCATGCAAAAGTATCCGTTTCGCAGATATAGCCCACAATGGTATAAATACGGGCAACACCTTCCGGGTTTGATACGTTGGTGATGTGGTGATATGAATTGTAAAACATGGGGCGTATGAGGTGATTGAGGCCGGAATCTACCCCCACAAATACGCTGGCGGTAGTTTGCTTGATAACATTGACTTTAACCAAAAAGGTACCTGATTGACTTACCAGGAATTTACCCGGCTCGAACCACAATTGCAGTGGCTTTCCATAAGCAGCACAAAACTCCTTAAACTTTTCAGTAAGCTTTGGGCCTATGTCGTTAACATCGGTATAATAATCATCTGGCTTGTAAGGCACTTTGAAGCCGCTGCCCAGGTCCACAAATTCCAGGTCGGGAAAATTTTGTGTGGCTTCAAATAATATTTCGGTGGCGCGAAGGAAAACATCTACATCCAGAATATCTGACCCGGTATGCATGTGTATACCGTTCACCCTGATTTTAGCGCTTTTTACCACCCGCTCAACATGGCGCATCTGGTAAATGGAGATACCAAACTTGGAGTCGATATGCCCGGTTGAAATATTGATATTGCCACCCGCCATAATGTGTGGATTGATACGCACCGAAACCGGCACACTTGAACCGTATTTATGGCCAAACTGTTCAAGGATTGAAATGTTATCAATATTAATCTGCACGCCTTCTTTTACAGCCAGGTCAATTTCTTCCATCGACACGCAGTTGGGAGTATAGATAATGTTCTTCGGGTCGAAGCCCACTTTTATGCCTGTCCATACTTCCTGTATAGAAACAGTATCAAGCCCTGAGCCTAAGTTTTTAAAGAACTTCAGCACATTGATATTGTTAAGGGCCTTGCAGGCAAATTTTATTTTAGTGTCGGCGCCACTGAATGCAGTTTTCAATTCGTTATACTGCCTTTCCATAATGGCGGTGTCGTAAACATAGAGAGGGGCCTCATACTTAGCGCATAATTCAGAAACCGGTATGCCACCAATTTCGTATTGCCCTTTATTGAGTTGTATCATTGTTCAATTCCTTTTGTGGAGGGGCGAAGATAATGGAAAGGACGAAGCTTTGAAATGCAAATCCAAATACAAACTCACACTGTCCTGCGGACATCCCTCTCTTTGAAAAAAAGAGAGGGAGAATACAAACCATTATTAGCCGTGCGTCTCAGTGTCCCGGATTTTAAGGCCATAAATTGCAGCGTAGTACAAAACAGTGTTAGTAGCCATAATGCCGGTAAATAGCCAGAAATAGCTGGCCCCTGTAAACTGACTGAAAAAGCCATGGTTACCTATGCTATCGTTTACAAGCGAAACAAAATAGTTGCCCGCAAAAACTGTAAGGAAGAATATAGCCATAATGGTACTCTTCATGGATTTTGGTGCCTGCGAAAATGCATACTCAAGGCCGGTTATAGAAACAAGAATTTCCGAAACAGTTAAAAGAATATAAGCCAGTATCTGCCATGCAATATTTAGTTTAACATGCGCATCTATCTGCATTTGAATCCATGATACAAGGCAGAAAGTAATAACCAATGTTGAAAGCCCCCAGCCTATTTTGCGCAGTGCAGTAACCCGAATTCCCATGGTTTCAAGCAACGGATAAACACCGAAAGAGAACAGCGGTATCATAACAAGGATAAGTACGGCATTAACAACCTGTATCTGCTCTTGCAGCCAGGTTACACCTAAAAAGTTAAGGTCCATAGAGCCTGCCTGTATCACCCACTCCGAACCGTTCTGGTCGTATAAAGCCCAGTAAACAGGTATAAATGCAAATACCACCAAAACCTTCCAAACAGATTTTAACTGCTCCATAAATGGCAAGCCTTCTTCCCTCTGCGTGTCTTTGGGCATTTTTATTTTGTACTTTCTGGTACCAGCCAAAAAAATAAGTAGCGCTATAAACATTAATACACCCGGCACCCCAAAGGCCAGTGGCGCTCCGTATTTGCTGTGTACCAATATGGGTGTAATAAGCATGCTGAAAAACGCACCCAGGTTAATACCGAAATAAAAGATATCATACAGCTTGGCAATGTTGGCATCGCTTTGGTTTTCGAACTGGTCGCCCACCATTACAGATACATTGGGTTTTACGCCCCCGGCTCCAATACAGATGAGCATTAAACCGGTAAAGAATAAAGTATAGTTAGTATCGAAAAGCGCCAGGAATAAGTGGCCCAGGCAATAAACAACGGCCAAACAAATAATGGTCCAGTACCTGCCCAATAAATAATCGGCCAATAAACCCCCTACTATCGAAAGCAAATAAACCAGGGCATTAAAAAGGTGTGATACCGAATTAGAATGTGCTTCGGCCGCTAACTGCAAGGCTGGGTTATGCGTCGGATTAAAAAACTGGGCAATCAGAAAAGTAGGCAAAATGGCTCTCATACCATAATAACTGAAACGCTCTGCGGTTTCGGTAACCACTATATAGGGAGCAGCTTTGGGAAAGCTTTTAAACCGGTCGAATATACCTGCCATTAGTTTTTATTTGGTTTAAAAATAGAAATTTACACGATGAAACAAATTGTTAAGGTCTTTACAAGCTTTCTGGCAATCCTTTTTGCACTGGTTTTGTTACTGGCATTTGCCTGCTTAAAATCTTTAGACAAAACACCTTACCAGCTAACGGAGTTTTATAAAAATGAGCTGGCAGAACTGCAAAGGACTCCTCCGCCGCCACCTCCGCCTGGCATTTACGGAGAGGATAGGCTTAATGCTATTGATACAGTTCAGGTGGGATGGAGCCGGGTAAACCTTTTGCCCCCCTTTACCACACCAATTGCCATTGACGCCAAACGCGGGGGAAAACATTTTGACGGAGTGCACGATTCAATTTATGTGCGTGCTTTTGTGTTTAAACAGGGCAACCAGAAAATTGCGTATGTGTCAGCAGACCTGCTGATTATTCCACCAACGGTAACTAAACTTTTTGATTCACTGCTGGTGAAAGCGGGTTATGATACGCGCAATATTTTCTTTACCGCCACGCACACGCATACCAGCATTGGGGCATGGCATAATTCGTATGTCGGCGAATTATTTGCCGGCCAATACGATGCACGGGTGCCGCAACACATTGCTGATTGCATTTCGAAAGCTATTCTACAGGCAGAGAAAAACTGCCAGCCGGCTAAAATTGGCTACGGTGAATTTCCAACTTCTAAGCTGGTGTTTAACCGGTTGGTGGGTGATAAGGGTAAAGTTGATTCAATGTTGCGTGTTGTGAAGATAGAACAGGATGGAGGTGCCAAAGCTGCCATAATAACCTTTGCCGCGCACTGCACGGTTTTTCATCAGCACCTCATGGAGCTTTCAGGAGATTGGGCAGGGCTGATGATGACCCGGTTAAATAAATCGGGTAAAATTGATTTTGCCAGTTTTAGTGCGGGTGCTGTTGGCAGTCATGGGCCTTACGAAGCTACCAAGTTTCAGGAAGATGAGGCAAAATATATGGCTGGCCATGTGGGTGAAGTTGTTGAAGCAAATTTTGATTCGATACCGGTTTACAGGATAACGCATATTATGATGACCTATGCGCCGTTTTTGATGCGTGAACCTCAATGGCGAATTAACTCTTACTTTACAATAAGGCCCTGGCTGTTTAAGAAGTTATTCGGTGATGAGCCCGTTTACATTAACAAACTGCAATTGGGCAACATAGTTTTCGAAGGAACGCCGTGTGATTTTTCGGGTGAGTTGGTAGGCCCGATTGATTCATTGGCAAAAAGTAAAAACCTCCATTTGCTGGTTACCAGTTTCAATGGCGGCTATATTGGTTATGTTACCGATACCAAATGGTACGACATGAATGCCTATGAAACCCGTACTATGGGTTGGTTTGGCCTTGGGAATGGCGATTATATGAGTGAGGTGATGGAAAGGCTGATTGCCCCGGTTGGTGATATTAAAAACTAACTTATTAAAAACCGTAAGCGCAATTGAACCACAGGAGCTACGTTTACCTACAATATTCGTCAATACTATGCCGCTTTTTATTTCGCTATCTTTAATTTTTGAAAGGATTGTGAAAAAATCTGGCCTCATTCTTTTTATAGTGTGTGTGTTTCATGGGCTATCAGCACAGTATTGTGTACCCCGTGATTCATTTATTTGCATAACCACAGGGGTACCCGATTCACCCGGGCTTTATCCAAGGGTTGATTCTTTTCCCTCCTTTTACAATAACTTTTTATCGTCTGCCACATTGCACTTCAGGAACTTTGATACCATTTTATTTGGCACCGAGGTTTTAACTGTTTATTCGCTAAAGTGGGATACCATTGAAAACCTGCCGCCCGGCCTTTGCTGGACTACCAGTAAAGCCAACAATACTTTTGCACAAGGAGAAGCGGGTTGCATTAATTTCAGCGGGCTGGCATGCGGGCCCACGGGGCAATACAAGCTATCTACATTAGTTACACTTGACATTGGTGTACCGGTTGAAACCAATGGCGACCCCGGTGGGCTTGGTTACCTTTTGCGCTTGCAAAACTATGGCACACCTGATATACCCGTTGATACTACCCAAACAGATTCCATGCCTTTTATTCCTTACGGCGGTATCTGCCAAACATTAACTCCGCCGGTGGTTAGCCTGGGGGCCAACCAAACCGTTTGCGCGGGAAGCATTGTTACGTTTAACCCGGTGGTTACCGGTGGGCAGCCTCCATACAATTATATATGGCAATCGATAGGAAGTACAATTATATGCTCCACCTGTGCACAGCCTTCGGTAGCCCTTGATCAGAACTCGGAATATATACTAAAAGTAACCGATGCCAGCGGCGGGTTTGCTTACGATTCGGTTTTCTATACCATAACTGGCACTCCTTATAACTTTCAGATTACCGCAACCGAGCCCTACGTTTTCTGCGGTGGAGGCACCGTTACAGTTTCAACCAATCCAAACGATTCGGTAAGTTTTCAATGGTATGGAAATGGCAATAGCCTGGCCGGCGAAACAGGGCACACGCTAACAGTTACGGATTCAACGGGTTCTTATTACCTTGATTATACTGAATCCGGGGTTTGCCAGGCTACCAGTAATATTATTAATCTCTTATTTTACGATACCACAGCTGTTTCAATTCTTTCGGGTAGCTCTGACACCATCTGCGCAGGTGCGGCAGTAACACTTTCGGCCAATGCAGCAGGCGAAGGGTTGAGTTATGGCTGGCTGCTTAATGATAGTAATCTCAATTATTCTGTTTCATCTTTATCTGCCACAGGTGGGGGTTATTACCAGGTAATTGTAACTAACGCAGAAGGTTGCACTGATACAAGTACCGGAGTATTGGTAGTTGCAAGCCCAAACCTGCCACCCGTGCTTACTTATCAGCAGTTTATTGATGACACTATATGTAACAATGCAGCGGTAATAACCCTTTCGGGTGCCCAGCCCCCGGGAGGATACTATTCGGGAACGGGAGTGTCAGATACAACATTTAACCCGCTGTCTGCCAATGCGGGATTGAACTTTATTTATTACAATTATACAGACAGCACCGGTTGCGGCAATTCTGTTTTTGACACCATAGATATTTTGTTGTGCACCGGTTTTAAAGAAATCCTGCTGGCGGATGAAATGGTATTGTATCCGAACCCTGCGACGGATCAGTTGACTGTTGAGTCAGGTATTTTAATTCAACCTGAGGCAAAGATTTCTGTTTTTGATATAACAGGGAAGAGGCTTTCCGTCAGTTATCGGCATGTAGGGGGCAACAGGATCTCCGTGGAAATTGGTCCGTTGGCGGTGGGTTGTTATTTGATTCAGTTATCTTTTAAAGGGGGCCAGTTATGCAGGAGATTTGTAAAGATGGAATAGTGAATTGAAATTCAATACGTTATTTGCAATTCAGGGTTTCTTGT
>CAISWS010000012.1 GCA_903889265.1 uncultured Bacteroidota bacterium | reverse complement strand
GTTCGCAAGCTGTTACTGGTGTGCTCATAACTGCCTATCAGCTCGCCATATCCTACAACATGGTCTTTCATGGCTTTCATTACCTCGTATTTGGTTGAGCAGTAATGCAGGCGCAATACGGTATTTAATGCATATACCCTGAAAAAATAATAACGGGTATTATCGGGTGGGCAAGGGCCCTGGTAGTGGTGGCGGTGAAAAGCGTTTAGCCCTTCGGTGCCCGGTACTATGCCTTCGCGTATTTCGGCAGTTGGCATTATATCCCAAACCAGCCAGTGTACCCAGGTATCAACCGGGGCATTCTGGTCTTCCACTATCATTACCATGCTTTTGGTTTCAGAGGGCACTTTGCCAAACTGAAGCGGAGGATTAATATTTGCTCCATCGCCACAGTATTTGCGGGGTATACTGCCCATGTGTTTAAAAGCCGGGCTTTTAACCGTAATTTCTTTCACTGCTGCTGCGGCAGTGGTTACAAATAAAGATTGTGCGATTGCCATAACGTTATGTTTTAAATTATTACAGCTATGGAAGACTGTAATAATATTTTAAAATAGATTAATCAGGGTCACTGCAACAGGCGCGGTAATTTTGTTAAACCCGTTTTCGCCTGTAATTATTAAATGTACCGGACCTTGTATGTGCATTAACAGCAGATGACTGCCTTAAATATCCCGCAACGATGGCACTTGCCACCGGAAGTAAATTATAAGTTGCGGTTTTCATATGCTTAAATTTAAAAGGGGGTGTTTAAAATAAAGCCAGAACGATTCTATTGCACTATAAAATTACAACTAATAAAACCGTAAACGCGAAAAAGAATAGTTAAAAAATGTCCGCATCTTGTAATTGGTTAGCGTTGTTTATACACTTACGGTTTTACATAAGATGATTAAGTACGGTCCGGTTCAGGACAACCCCATTTTTGCAATATGCGACATCCTTATTATGCTATTTAAACCATAGTTTTACTGCAATCAAAACCAACCTATGGGCGTGCTTAAAAAAATATTGCCGGTGCTGCTGGCTACCGTTTGGATAAGTATTTCAGAATTTGTGCGTAACCAGTTTTTATTGCAAACTTTTTGGGTAAATCATTACAAAGCCATGGGACTTGTTTTTCCTTCCCAACCGGTTAATGGTGCGGTGTGGGGTGTGTGGTCGCTGGTGTTTGCGCTGGCGGTTTATATTATTTCAAAGCGCTTTTCGCTGCTTGAAACAACCTTACTTTCGTGGATGGTAGCCTTTGTAATGATGTGGCTGGTAATTGGTAACATGGGCGTATTACCCTATGGTATACTTGTTTATGCCATTCCGCTAAGTATGCTGGAAGCTTTTGTGGCTGCATTTATTGTTAAAAAGCTGGACCGGTAAGTCAGGCTTTCCAAAACAGTCATTCCGTTAAAGTTATTTTTTCCTGAGTTTTCTTTCCCCTAATATAAGGTGCATGCGGTTGTAATACTTCCGCTAGTACCGTTTTGCTGTGTGCATTGGGTGGTTGCATCGGTTTTGGGGGTGTTGTTTATCTGGTAATTCCACTGCTGGGTTTGCCCTGTCGAGGAATCGGAGGTGTTACATGAACACAACCAGTTTTTTTGACATGAGGAAACCAATAGCAGCAGAAACAGAATAACGGGTAATATTTTACGCTACCGGTGCCTGGGGTTTTAACAGTGTGGAATTTTCTGCATTCAAATATGCAGATTTATTTAATTTTTCCGGGACAGTTTTTATTAAATTTATAAAACTCTCCTGCGTTGGCCGTAGTGTTTAACATCCAACTGTAAAAATTTCAGAAAAACTGACAATTTTTTCGTTTCACTGAAATTTTTTCAGCCCTTCAACCGTTTGGTATCATAATTGAATTATTGGTGCTGTGCTTTTGCACCCTGGTAACATTCATTACTTATTTTTTAACATCAAAACTTAACCAACATGGATGCTATTGCAGAAAAAGTAAAGAAAATTGTGGCTGATACCCTCGGCGCAAATGAATCAACACTCACCCCCGAAACAGATTTGTACAGGGACCTGGGGGCCGATTCCTTAGACGTTGTTGAACTGATTGTTGAACTTGAACGGGAATTTGGTGTTACCATCCCCGATGAAAAAATTGAGCGCATGAGGCGCCTGCGCAATTTTACCGAGCATTTTGAAAAAGTGAAGCCTATACCTGAAGCTTTTTATACAGCAAGCAAGGCCGCGTAATCAGTCTGTGGCTGGCAGGTTAATGTCCCTGGAGATTGCGAATTTACCACTCAATAACCACCATACCACCACCACCGGATATATTCGTATTTGAACCACGTGCTGAGCCAGCAGTGCCGATTCCGGCAACATAATCTATATCACCGGATTCTCCGGGCATGAGATAGGAGTAGAGCTGGGTGTTAGAGACATTCATGGCGCCGCAAACGCTACGGATATACGTAAAGTAAGTTGGGTTAGCGCCAGATGAGCCACCACCACCAGCGCCATTGTTGCCGTTTCCATTGCCCCCGCCGCAACCACCGTACCAGCCACCTCCGCCGCCACCCGCCCACGAACTGCTGCAACCGGTGCCACCATTATATCCGCTGCCTGAGGTTGAGCAGGTGCCTGTGGTAGTACCGGGCCCGCTTTGCGTGCCGCCGGGGCCTGCTGCATCATAACCGGAAGCGCCACCGGTTAATCCTATATACCCCCCGCCACCGCCGCCGCTGTAAGCATAGTTGCCATGGCATCCGCCACCACCACCACCGGCAGTTACCACATCGGTACCCGGTGTAAATTGTATGGCGCTTCTTCCGCCACCTGCGCCACCTTCGCTGCCTCCCCCTCCGCCACCGCCATACGATGTTGAACTGCTGGAATTAAGCCCTCCATTGCCTGCTATAACCGTTAAAGTGGTAATGCCCGAAGGTATAGTTAGTAAACCGTATATATATCCGCCCGCACCGCCGGCACCTGCATCAGAGCCTCCGCCGCCTGCACCCCAAAGCTTTACATACACTTGCGAAACCCCTATGGGAACCACAAAAGTTTGGTCGTTGCCGCCGCTTAGGTAGGCAATTTTATGGGTGTAGGTAATCAGCTGGCTGGTACCTGTTGCACCGGTGCTGCCGGTTACCCCCGTAGCACCCGTTACACCCGATGTTCCGTCATTACCTGAAGGGCCGGTTGCGCCTGTATTTCCATCGTTGCCGCCTGGCCCGGTGATGCCTTGCAAACCGGTTGCGCCAATTGCCCCATCATTTCCACTGGGCCCGGTAGCACCGGCTGGTCCCCGGCTTCCGTTTGTGCCCGATGGGCCGGTTGCACCTGTTGCTCCGTTATTACCCGTTGCGCCGGTTATACCTGCAGCACCTGTTTGCCCTGTTGTTCCGTTAACACCATTTGCACCAGCAGCGCCGGTAGTTCCCGGATTTCCAGCTGTTCCCATTGCACCGGTTACCCCGTTGGCACCGGTAGCGCCGGTAGGTCCTGTAAGGCCATTACTACCTGTGGCTCCTGCTGCCCCTGTTACGCCGTTAATGCCCGAGGGGCCTGTTGCACCACCTCCGGGGCCCACAAGACCGGTTGCACCTGTTGCGCCGTTGTTACCTTTTAACCCTGTTGGGCCCGTAATACCGGTAGCCCCGTTGTTACCGGTTGGCCCTGCTGTGCCTTGCACACCCGTTGGCCCCATGGGCCCGGGCTGACTGTTACCTGCAAACAAGGCATAAGGCACGCTGTTTAGCTGAGTGGTTCCCATCTGGCTAAAGTTGGTTCCACCGGTGGCATCTAATTCTACCTGCAGAAATTTAGTGGTTACACCCCAGTTAACATTGGCCATGCTTGTAAGGGCACCAATGGATACCGTAACAAGCCCGAACTGGTTGGGGTAAGCAATCTGCATTTCCTGATAAACAATATGCCCGCCTGCTGTTGAATCGCGGATACTGAACCGAAGTCTTACTGAGTCTGTGGTGATAGGATGTCCTGATGCATCGCGCACTATGGCCTGGTAATTAATTACAGCGGGGGCCTGCGAAAACAGGCCGGTGCAAATAAACAACAGGGCTAATAAGGATAGCAGTTTTCTCATACTTCATAATTTGTTGAAGTAAAGTAATAACTTTTACCGAATACCTTTAAAATGGCTGGGATATCCCTGAAGCCTCCCGACCCGGATTACTCTTTAACCACTTTCCGTGTTTGGGTAAACTGCCCGTTATCAATTTGCAGCAAATATATGCCGGTAGCCATATTTTGCATAAACAGCGTTGCGGGGTTACCGGTGCCTTGCAAATGAAATTGCTTTAGCTGGCGGCCCTGTAAATCGCTTAGGGTAAGCTGGTAGTTTTGCCCATCCTGCAGGCCTGCAACGGTTATATTAGCGGTTGTGGGATTAGGGTAAATGTTTAGCGTGCCCATACTGCTTACATTGCTAATGGCAGATGGCGCCGGGGTGTAAAACCAAAGCTCGTTACCTATGCTGGTGTAATTGGCCGCAAATGCCAATGAGTTATTAAATACGTAAGGGCCCGACATACCCGATAGGGGATTATTATTGGGCGCAATTGCGGGTTGTAACAGAACCAGGTTGGTATCGGTACCATTGGTGCTGAACAGCTGATATCCGTTAAGGCTGTCCTGGCCTATAAAATAAACCAGTCCATTCAATTCAACCATGTTTAAAGGATTAAAACCGTTGTTTTTTGCTAAGGACCGGTTTGTAAGTTGCCTGGTGCCGCCACTAGTGCCATCGGTGCTGAAAAGTTGTGGACTCAGGCCGGTACCAACGGCACAGGCCGCAAACAATAACTGGTTGTTATAAACAAAAAAGTTATCAGGATTTGAGGAGTTGCCGCCCGGATTAATATCCTTTACCAATACAGTACCTGCGGTAGTGCTATCCGATACCCACAATTCATTGCCATCAGAGTTTCCGTTAGCAGCAAAGTAAACTTTGTTATTGAACGTTATAAAACCGCCTTTATAACCGGGTTGAGTACAGGCATTGGTTACTACCTGCGTGCCTGATGTGGTTCCGTTGGTAACCCATAACTGATAGCCATGCAGGCTATCCTCTGCCTGAAAAAATGCAAGGTCGTTTAGTACTGCGTATGGCGGGCCAAAGCCTACCTGGCCCGGAAAAGACGAACCGGTACCTGGCCATATATCAGCCAGTAATACCGTACCGCCAAAAGTGCCATCGCTTACCCAAAGTTCATTCCCATGTGCTACATCGGTTGCCGAAAATATAAGCAGGTTATTGAGTATCACGGCACCGGTTTCGCCAGCATTGGAACCTGCACTGCCGGGATTAATATCCCTGAGGTAACTCTCTGTTATGCCATCGGTAACAAACAGTTCATTTCCCACCACAGGGCCGTTGGCGTTAAAAAAAAGTTTGTTGTTATAAACAATTAAATGGTTAGGATTGGAACTTACGGTACCCGTTAACAGGTCGTATACCATATGGGTGCCGGTGTCGGTGCCGTCTGTTACCCACAACTCGCGGCCATGCACACTGTCGCTGGCTGCAAAATATAGTTTGTTGTTAAATACGGTAAGGTCCCCAACATCTGAAGAGCCTGTACCAACCCAGATATCCTTTACCATTTGCGTGCCTGCCTGGGTACCGTCCGAAACCCATAGTTCAGTGCCATGGATTCCATCTGTAGCCGAAAAATAAAGCAGGTTATTGTACTGCTGAAAACCTTCAGGGTTTGATGAACCGGCCCCGGTTTGTATGTCAACCGGACTAAAAGTTTGGGCCATTATTGCCAGATGCCATGTGCATATCAATATGGTTAAAAGGTAAATCTTTCTCATGTAATATGAATTTGCTGCGAAGGTAAGGAAAGTGATGCTCCGCTGATAGTAAAGCAATTGCAGGGTAAGGATGCTGTTATATTGCCGGATATTTCATTTTGCATGCAAACATTAAAACATGAGTGCTTTTTGATTACTTTTTTAAGAGGTAAAAACAGAAATAATGGGTAGCTATTATTATGCAAAATAATTTTAAATTTAATTTATAGCTACCCGATTTACCGGAATAATTGGTGAGTTTTTGTCGTAGTGATTTTTGCATTTTTCAGGCAGGGACAAGGTTAAACAGGTAGTAAAATTACCTGTTTGGGCGAGTTAGCCTTGCCGCGTTCATATACTAACTGTATAGATATTACAATGAGCCTAACCTGCGTTTTGTTTGTCAATATATCCGGAGTGTATCAGGTCTAACTCCCCAAAGAGTTCAAATTGTTTATCGCGGATTTTCTGCAGTTCATGTTTTAAAGCAATCAGCCTGTCGGAATGTGCATCAGCAGCTACTTCCTGAAGATAAGTGGCAAATATTTTTTCGCATGCTGCATTTAAGCTCTGCAGGCGTTGCAGAATCTCGGTATCCTGAATTGTATTTTCCATAATTGAATGTTTATGGGTTAAACTAATTAAGTAATTAAAATTACCATTTAACAGGCGGCCTTGGTATGACCAGGGTCAATTGAAGGGATGAGTTTGTTTAGGTGCGGGAAGTATTGACAGATTCTTCCCGGCGAAAGTCTTTTAGCTGATCCAATCAAAGGAACAGGAAACTTCTTTTCTGAAACGAAATGTCTAAAGTTATTATGGTGTAAAAAAAATACCCAATTCAGGTATGCAGCACCAGCACTGCCTTAACTGATTTATTCATTACCTGGGTTACTGTGCTGCGGTTAAACAGGCGGTAAACAAAATTATGGTGCTGCTTTACCAGGCAAAGAATATCGGTATTGTTGCCCTGTATAAAATTCATGATACCTTCTTTGGCGCTGTCTTCGCTGATGTATTTAAATTCCAGCGTGGTATTTTTAATCAGCTCTTTCAGTTTTAGCTCACCGGCTTCATTGGTTTTCCATTCGGGTGTTTCAAGCACGTTAAGCACCGTTAGTTTATCTGAGTTGAAGGCAAGTATCAGTTCATTTAAAGCCACAATATCCTCGGCAGATAATTCTGTTGAAAAATCAGTGGCCAGGGTAATAACGGGGTTGGTTGAAAAGCGGGTTTCTACCGGAATAACCAGGGCCGGTATCCGTGTTTTCCAAAGCATAGTGCTTACATTACTGCCAAACAAGCCGCTGATGCCGGTGGAGCCTGTTGAACCCATCACCAGCAACTCTACCGCATGCTCATCGAGGTAGCCGGTAATTACGCCGCTTACTGAGCCTACCTCGCAAAGGGTGGATATGGCAACATCGCGGTAACCATCTTTATTAATAAAGGTAGCAGCCCATGTGGCCAGTGCTTCTCTTTTGTTTTTATAGTAATCTTCAATAAAAATAGCCCGGTACACATTGTTATCCATGCCTTCGGTTGGGCTTATGGCATGTATAGCGCAAACCTCAAGCTTCAGTATTTTCGCCAGCTCAACTGCATATTCCATAGCGTTACTTGCGCAGTTAGAGAAGTCTGTAGCTACCAATATCTGTTTCATTTTTTACTGATTTAAGGTGTAAATGTAAATACTATTAAGGTCAAAAAAACCGGCCACTTATCTAAATAAAAATATGAAACACAAAGAATAATCCCAGCGCCAGCAAAATTGAAACCGGCAGGGTAAGTATCCAGGCCATGGCAATGTTGCGCAGTGTGCCGCCATTTAAATTACCCGAGCCCTTGGATGCCACCATAGCACCCGCAATACCGCTTGATAATACATGCGTGGTGCTAACCGGTAAGCCAAAGCCTGTGCTTAAACCAATGGTTGCTGCGGCAACAATTTCGGCCGTGGCCCCTTGTGCATAGTTCAGGTGCTCGTTACCTATTTTTTCGCCAATGGTAACTACAATGCGTTTCCAGCCAATCATAGTGCCTACACCCAGCGAAATAGAGATGGTAGCAATAACCCACACCGGTGCAAAATCTGTTGTTTTTTCAAGCTGGCCCGACGCCTGTTTTAATACCGTTTTATCGCCTTCAGCCAGCGACAATGTTTTATTGCCGGTAAGGCCTTTTATAGCTTTGGTAATGCCTTGTATTTCCTTACGCAGTTTAAAGGTGAGGGCTGCATCGCCGTTATTTCTTTGTGCTAAATCCTGCTTGGCACCTGCGATAAGTGTGGTTAATGATTGAAGGTTGGCACTGCTGGCGGGGTTGGCGACTAAGGTGGCCGGTATAACCTGTTCGGTGGTGGTTAAGGCTGCCAGTATTTTTGCATCGGGCACCGAATGGTCTAATGCAAATTTGGCGGGCAGAAATGCAATCAGTATCAGCATTAACAGGCCCACACCTTTTTGTCCATCATTACTGCCGTGGAAAAAGCTTACCAGGGTGCAGGTGGTAATTAATAACAGGCGGATAAGCAATGGCGGCTTGTCATTTTCGCCCGATGGAATATGAAACAGCTCTTTAGACCTGATAACGTATTTAAGAAACAACATCAGCAACACGGCAGCCCCAAAACCGAATAGCGGTGACAATACCAGCGACATACCAATTTCGCCGGCCTTGCCCCAGTTAACACCTGCGCCGTGGTAATAGTAGCTAAAGCCCAGCCCACCGCCTATCATTGCGCCAATAAGTGTGTGCGAGCTGCTGCATGGTATACCCAGATACCAGGTGCCCAAATTCCAGATAATAGATGCCAGCAGAATAGAGATAACCAGGCAGGCACCAACCTGCACAGGCAACGCCATCATTTCGTTAAGGGGAACTAATTTAAGTATACCCATAGCCACCGCAACACCGCCTAAGAACACCCCTAAAAAGTTGAAGAAACCGCTCCATGGCACCGCTATGCCCGGTTTAAGCGCCTTGGTGTAAATAACAGTTGCAACCGCGTTGGCCGTATCATGAAAGCCATTTACAAACTCAAACGCCACCACGGCCAGCAGGCAAAGGAAAAAGATGACCAACACCCCACCGCTTAAATTTACTTCGCCAATAAAAGGAAGCATAACTGCATTTAATGCCAGGTGAACCATAAGTTAAAGTTTAGAGTGTATATAACAGTGCCTTCTGTTGGCAAAAACACTAAAAAGAATGGTGGTTAACCATTATTTAGTGTTATCAAATTGTTATATAATTTTTGGGGAGGGGGGAAGAGGCGCTGCGATTAAACGGAAAACTTTTTTCCGGTATTCCGTTTGCCATGAAAAACGCCATAAACAATGATATCGCGCCCTATAATTTCATAAATAATAAGGTAGGGAAACCGGTCAATTAAAGCCTGACGAAATTCTTTACCGGCTTTAGTAAAATGTAATGGATATTCCTGGATATAGCTAACCGCTCTTTTACTTTCTGTAGCAAATCATCGCCCATCCTGAACTTTGCTCCTCATAATAATCTTATGCTACCTGTAGGCCGATATAAGCTTCTTCCTTGATAATAAGCTGATACTTCATTTTTTCTTCCCTTTTATCATGCTCTCGGTTTGCTCCCGGGAGTAAGATTTGCTTTTGCCGGAAAGATGGTTTTTTCTTCTTTTATCCAGTTCCTTGCGTTGTTCTTTGGTCAACTCCAATTGTTCCATGCCGGGTTTTACAAGTGTGCGGATAGCCTGAAGGGTTTTATCGTCAGCCTGCTCTATATATCCATGTAATTCAAGCTTTAAATTCTCTGATTTCATAAAAGTTACTTTTTAGGCGTATCGGTTAGCAACATACAAATAAAGAGGCAGTTATTTCCTCTTTCCCAGTAACGCTTCTAACCGGTTAAATGAACTTTCCATGTTAGCCGAGGCAGGGCCTTTAAGCACCATGTCGCGCTGGGCTACGGTTTCGTAAATTACGTGCATACTCAGCTTGCTGGTATCGTCAGTTAGTTTTATAAAATCATATACTTCAAGCTGCACGCCCATAGGTGCGCCCTCTACCTGAAAGGTGCGGATTATTTTTTGTTCCGGTACCAAATCATGTATTACACCGTGGGTGGTAGCCATCACTTTACCATCGGCACCGCTTATCTGCATTTGAAAGCTGCCGTGTTTGCCCATGGCCGATTTCAATATTTTTGCCGTAGAGTTTGGGGGCGTTTTCCATTGCACAATAATTTCGGGGTCCACATATGCTTTAAAAAGCAGTTCAACGGGTAAATCAAATTCCCTTGTAATCAGTAAATCGTGTTTGCCCTCTTCGGCGGCAAGTTTGGTTTTTAAGTCCATGGTTTTTATTTTTTGGTTTTGTAATTTTTATGACTGCTTTTGGCTGCCCAGTATTTCCTGTATCCGGTTATGGGCCATATTTATTCCCTGGGCAAATGGCATTTTAAGCACCATATCGCGCTGCGCTACCGATTCGTAAATTACATGCATATTTAGCTTGCTGGTTCCATCGGTAAGTTTTTCAAAACCATACACTTCAAGCTGCGCGCCGAAGGGCGCACCCTCTACTTCAAAAGTGCGCGTAATTTTTAGGCCGGGTATCAGTTCATGTATTACGCCGCCGCCTCTGAAAACTATGTTGCCCTGCGCATCGGTTGATTGCAACTGATAACTGCCGTGTTTAGCACTTTCCAGCTTTAATACTTTTGCCGTTGCGTGCGGGTTACTCATCCATTGCTCAACAAGTACCGGGTCAACAAAGGCTTTAAAAAGCAGTTCAACGGGTAAATCAAACTCTCTTGTAATCAGTAAGTCGTGTTTGCCATCTTCGGCGGCAACTTTGGTTTTTAGTTCCATAGTAGTTTATTTTTTGGTTTTGTATTTTTTCATCACCTCTTCCAGTTTGTTGAACTGGTCGTCCCACATTTTGCGGAAGGGCTCAATAAAGTCGGCTACCTCTTTCATCTTTTCAGAGTTGAGGCTGTAGTAAATTTCCCTGCCGGTTTGTTCCTGCGCCAGCAGTTCGCACTCGGTAAGTATTTGCAGGTGTTTGGAAACCGTAGGCCTGGCGGTATCAAAGTTTGCGGCAATGGCCCCCGCCGTCATACTATGCGAAGCCACCAGAAGAAGTATCGCCCGCCGGGTAGGGTCTGCAATTGCCTGAAATACATCGCGCCTTAAATTCATTCCGTAGCTATTTGACTACAAATATACGTGTAGTTACTTAACTACATAATTTTTTTGTGTTTTTTTTGAGGAGCATTGCAAATAGCGAAGCAAGGAGACTTTTATGAAGCCCCAATTGTCGTGACACTATCACGACAATTGGATCCAGGTGCATTTACACTGCTGTACTGTAATACATTTTTAAACAAAATTATATCTTTGGTTACCTTTAATCACGGTTATAGATATGGGTAAACTCAGAAAAACAAATACAGAGCAATTGCTTTTTGCTGATATTTCTAAATTGATTGAGGAGAGCAGAAGTTACGTAGCTAATACGGTAAATACTACGTTATCATATTTATACTGGAAAATAGGTAAACGTATAAATGCGGCTGTACTACAAAATAAGCGGGCCGAATACGGCAAGCAGATTGTCGCATCACTGACGCGACAATTGGTAGAAAATTACGGTAGCGGGTGGGATGAAAAAACAATTCGACATTGTCTCCGCAGTGCGGAGACTTTTTCTGAAGAAGTAATTGTCTCCGCACTGCGGAGACAATTGGGCTGGACGCATTTAAAAACCATCATGTATTTAAAAGACGACCTGCAGAGGGAGTTCTATATAGAAATGTGCATACTTGAAAGATGGAGCACCAGAAAATTACAAGAACGAATTGATAGCATGTTATACGAACGCACCGCTATCAGCAAAAAGCCGGGGCAACTGATAAAGCAGGAATTAAAGGCACTGCGTGAGGAAGATAAGCTAACACCCGATTTGGTTTTCAGGGACCCATATTTTCTTGATTTTCTGGGATTGAAAAATACCTTTAATGAAAAGAACCTTGAAGATGCGGTTTTGAGGGAATTGGAAAGTTTTATACTTGAGTTAGGCCAGGGTTTTACCTTTGTTGAGCGCCAGAAAAGAATGGTTATTGATGGCGAAGATTTTAAGCTCGACCTGCTGTTTTACCACCGTAAATTAAAACGCCTGGTAGCTATTGACCTTAAAATGGGCAAGTTTAATGCCGGTTATAAAGGGCAAATGGAACTATACCTGCGCTGGCTTGAAAAGTATGAAATGCAACCCGGTGAAAAGGCCCCCGTAGGTTTAATACTTTGTGCCGAAGGCAATAAAGAACAGGTAGAGCTATTACAGCTAAACAAAGCAGGTATTAAAGTAGCCGAATATCTTACTGAATTACCCACCAAAAAAATGCTACAGCAAAAATTACATCAGGCCATAGAGATTTCGAAGAAGCATATTGGGAATATGGAGTGAACAATACACGCATTATAAATGCGAAGGCTATGGAATCCGCGTTAATAAACGCGGACTAGTTGAGAGCGCGGCAACTGTAGTTTTACCGCCTTTATTCAACCCCTTTGCTACAGAAATTCATATTCAACTGCCTGCCATCCGTGTTATGCATGACGCCTGTATAGCAGTTTTTGTCTGAAGTTTGTAATTGGCAGGTTGCGGAAACTAGGTTGTTGGTAAACTCGGTTAATTCAATACTATTGCCCGAAATCCGTCCTGTAATTTTAAGGGTGAAGGTATATTTGAAAGGTATCATTGGGAAAATGATGCAAGAGGTT
>CAISWS010000011.1 GCA_903889265.1 uncultured Bacteroidota bacterium | reverse complement strand
CTTATTATGGCGAACTTCAGGGAGATTATAAAGCATTAAGTGGCCAGCCAAATAATTTTGCAGGTGTTTCAACCGAAATCATTTCGCCTACCGCTTCAACAAGGTTCTTAACTGCTTCTGAAAGCCAATTCCTGCAGGCTGAAGCTGCTGTAAGAGGTTATCTGCCGGGTGGTTCAGGTTCCGCAGCTGCATCTTACGCTGCGGGCATTACTGCATCGTTTGCTTCATGGACAAATTCAAGCACTGCTTCACCGTCAGCTTATATGGCTCAAAGCGCCGTTAACTTCTCAAATGCAAGCAGCACAGCAGCACAGTTAAACCTGATTTTAACTCAAAAATGGCTTAGCATGTGTGGTAATCAGAATTTTGAAGCATGGACTGAATGGAGAAGAACACGTATCCCAACATTCTTTACTCAATCCGTAGCCAGCCAGATTGCAGCAGGCCAGTTTCCACAAAGATTGGTTTATCCAAGCGCTGAGCTTAATAATAATACCAGCTATCCTGGATCAAAATCTATTAACACGGCAGTTTGGTGGGACATTAACTAAATCTTTAAATACAAAAACATGAAACGTATAATATTTAAAATAACCCCTTTCGTTGCCATAGCGTTCTTTTGGATGCTATCCGGCTGCAAAAAAATAAACGATACTCCTTCGCACGTTGCGCAGATAAGTTTTCCGGTGGTAACTTTGCTGGGGCCCGCAGATACAACCATTAACCGAGGTGCGGCATGGCATGACCCGGGAGCTACGTGGAAAGATACCGTAACGGGCGAGTCAGGTACCCTTACCGCACAAACAATTAATACCGGTACAGACTCGGCCTACGTTCTGGTTTATACAGCCACTAATAAAAATGGTTTTCAAACATTTGCTTATCGTGGATTAGGTGTAACCAACTACAACGGGCCAATCGATTTAAGTGGAGGATATAACCAGGGTTCTGTTACTATTACCAAGGTTGCCCGTGCTTTATTCGCTAATCCTAATGTTGATGGTTTTGGTGGCGGAGATGCCAGCGTTATGGTTATTAAGAGCGATTCAACTATTGCTGTGGCTGAAATTGGTACCTATATTACTGGTACTAACGGAGTTCCACTGCCTGAGACCTTTACACAAGCTCAGATAGTTTACCAACCCGCTTTTATTTACACCGGTAACCCGCCAAGGTTAACTGCCCAAAGCGCAATTATATTTGGCTACACCGTAACCATCCTGAATGTGCCACCTGCAAGTGCCGCTTTCTATAAAGATTTGCAATAAATTATTTATATCCTAAATAAACTAAAATATGAAAAAGGTTATCACATTAGTTGCACTTGTTACGGCGGTTTTTGCGCTGGGCAGGGCACAAACCTGCGATACGCTGTTAAATCTGGTGTCTGTACACGACACAGCCACAGTTTTAGCGGCCTCAGCCGATAGTGGCGGCGGGTATCTTTCGGGAAATAATGTTTTCGGCGATATTGCCGTTGCAGAAGCTTTTCCAGTTGCTGATTCAGGCTCTTTCGTTACTACCGCTACACTGTATTTTGGTGTGGCTACTATTAACCCTACGGATTCAAACAACCTGGTTACCATTTATGTATGGGATGACCTGGGCCAGTCTGTATTTGGAGGTAAAGCCCCGCTTGATGTGGTAGACAGCGCCCAGGTAACACTGGCACAGATTGCTTTGGCAGTTACAGAGCACAAAGGGTTACTGGTGCACTTTAGCGGAACCACAGGCCTTCAAAAGGACACCGTTTTTGTTGGCGTTCTTTTACCTGCTGTTTCAGGCGATACTATTGCTTTGCTTACTAATACCGCCTTTGGCACTGATGGGGCTGGTTATGTATTAGCTTTAGACCCAAGCGGCAGCGGAGCTTATACCTGGAATACCTACAACGATAATTACCAGTTTGGTACAACAGGTAGCATTGGCAATTATATCAAAGTAAGCATATGCAGTACTCCTAATCCAAGCCCAGCTGCTAACTTTAGCGGAAGTGTTTCAGGCAATTGTAATCCGGTGGCAGTTACCTTAAATGACTTTTCAGGTCCGCCAAGTCCAACTTATTGGGCATGGTATTTTGGTGATGGTAACACAGCCAACGGTCCTGTTGCCAGCGACGTTTATAGCGCAGCTGGTGTTTATGTGGCAATGGAACTGGTATCCTGCGATACCGGCAATGTTGTTGAAGTATTTGTGCCTGCTTTTGGTCAGGCTACCGTGCTTCCTTCTCCTGTTGTTAACGCAACTGTTACCCCTTCAATGGATAGCATGCCAGATGCTTCGGCCTTTGTTACTATTGTTAGCCCAACGGGCCATTATTTTACTACCTGGATAGATAGTGGAACCACTATCCTTACCGCCAGCGACACATTAACCGGTGTTTTTAATGGTGTATACGTTGTAAGAGTTCAGGATCAGAATGGTTGCATAGTTAATGATAGTGTGTTCATTGAGCCACTTACAACCGGCATTATTAAATTGAGCGCTACTGAACAGTTAAATGTTTACCCTAACCCTGCAACTGATGTATTAAACATGGTATGGTCAACACCAGCCAAAGCCGAAATATCAGTTATTGACTTAAATGGTAATGTTGTTAGCACACTAATTACGAATGGCGATATCAAAACCGTTTACGATATACACAACCTTTCATCTGGAGCGTATATTTTACGGATTACCGACAAAAGTACCAACCAGCAGCAAAGCAGGTTGTTCACCAAGTTTTAGGAGATTTTAGTAGCTTTTATTGAAAAATGGCGCCTGAATCGGGCGCCATTTTTTTTTGCAGCAATGTCCTGTGCCACGGAATGCCCAATTTTAACTCCATTGTTCACTTTTTTTGGCATAAGCGAAATTTCCTTTGGGCAGAAAACGTTATCTTAGCACTTAAAATTCCTTAGCCCGTGATGCACAAATTCAGGACTATCGCAGTTTTGCTGTTCGCTTCGGCCTTCATTAATCCGGCATATTCCTTTTATAACTTTTCTGATTCTACAGCCCAGGCCAGTTGCATAGACCCGGTTATCTGTCGTTTAGACAGCATGGCCCTTACCGCTTTTACGCGCGACAGGTTATTTATTGATGATGCCACAGTGCTGTCCAGCATTAGTATGCCTTATGATTTTATACCTAAGTATACCAGTGATGAAGTACAGGAAAAAATGAGGCTTATACCATCGCTTATTCCTTTAAACTATAACCCTACAGTTAAACAATTCATTGATTTCTTTGCATATAGAAGAAGGGGGCTTATGGCCAGTTGTATAGCTAATTCACAGCTTTACTTTCCGGTAATTGAGGAAATTCTTGACCGCAAGGGTCTTCCCCTTGAACTTAAATACCTGCCAATTATTGAATCGGCCTTTAACCCGGTTGCGGTATCCCGTGCCGGGGCTACCGGCCTATGGCAGTTAATGTACGGAACCGGGGCACAACTGGGCCTGAACATCAATTCTTATATTGACGAACGCCGAGATCCGGTGAAAGCAACCGAAGCCGCCGCTGATTACCTGAAAAAACTGTATGATTTTTACGGCGATTGGCAGCTGGTGCTGGCCGCTTATAACTCTGGCCCCGGAACTGTAAATAAAGCTATTGCCAGGGCCGGCGGTGTAAAGAATTTTTGGGCCATACTGAATTATTTGCCAGCCGAAACCCGCAGCTATGTGCCTACCTATATTGCCATGGCCTATGTAATGAATTATTACCAGGATTATAAACTGGTATCCGCTGAACCAAAGAGAGTGCTGTATGCAGTTGATACCGTACTTATAAGTGCCAAGGTAAGCCTCAAACACATTTCGGATGTATTGGGGATTCCATTAGACGAGCTTCAGTTCCTTAACCCAAGCATAAAAGCTGGTATTATTCCCTACACTGAAAAAGGATACGGGTTGAACCTGCCTATTAATTATTTTGCTTTGTTTGAGGCCCGGCAGAATGAAATTATGGTGGATAGTTCACTGATGATGCAGAACGCAGTGCCGGTAATGACTGCAAGTACCAAAACGATTTGGTATAAAGTTAAAAGCCACGAAACCATGGCCAAAATTGCGGCTAAGTACAGCATTACTGAAACCTCCATAAAAAAGTGGAACAAGCTTAAAAACAATTATGTATACGCAGGGCAAAAGCTAAAGCTGGTGATAACAACTTATACCAATGCCGAATCCTCCAGCTATACGCAGGCTTTTTCTAGTAAGGTATTGGATCGTTCAAGAGTAGATACATCGAAAACTCAACCCAGTACTTCCGGTATTGCAGTTGCCGATACGGATGAAAAAGCAGATTCGGTTTCAGATAGTACTGCCACTACGGCAGCCGATACCAATACCATACACCTGGATAAGAACTGCAATTGCGTTTACCACGTTGTGCAACCGGGCGATACACTTTGGAGTATTGCCAAAAATCAGGGTGTTAGCATCGACAAGTTGAAAGCCGATAACAAAGAGATTCAAAACCGTCCTATTAAGGTTGGCGACATCATCAAGATATTGATGAACTAGTTTAAATCAGGATAAACTATAGTAGCCACTAAAACTGATATTATTCGGTAGTTGTTCTCATCCGCATGCAATGGCGGATTAAATTGTCGGTATTGGATTGCTTTTTTCTGACTAAACCAGGTTTTACTTAACCTTACCGGTAAAACTCTTTTGGTAGTCGTCAAACTTGGTGGTTTTGTAGCTGTTGGTGGCTACGTAATTCAACACACTTTCAAATACTTTGGATTCCTGATAGCCGGGTACCGGAAATATTTCATCCATATTCTCATCCAGGTAAACTGAGGTTGGGTAACTCATCTGGTTGTTTAGTATTTCGGCAGCCAGTTCGTTATAGCCCTGCATGCCCTGGGCCACGTACTTATAGCTTTTGCCCCTGAAGTTAATATCCTCCCTGGTTTCGGCATCAAACTTAACTGCGTAAAAATTGTCGTTTACGTAGTTAACAATAACCGGGTTGGCAAAGGTAGAGGCATCCATACGCTTGCACCATCCGCACCAGCGGGTGTAAACATCAATAAACACCTTGCGGTGTTCTTTTTTCTGCGCTTCCTGCATCTGGCTCCAGCTCATCCACTTTATACCCACCGCTGCCGGTTTTGGCTGCGGATGCATTACAAACGACAAGCCAACCAACATAGCGGCAACAAATACAGGGGCAAACAGTAGCTTTCGCATTTCTTACAAATTTTCTTGGGTAAAGTTATTCAAAATTCGATGAAGATTAAAGTAACGCAAATACCCTGCAGGCAGGTATAAAAATTTACAGAGTTTAACTAACCTGTCTATGTCTGTATTACCCCCACACTAAACTGTTTGGTTATAGGTGCCTGGTTTGCGGCCTCAATGCCCATGGAGATGGCCTTGCGGGTATCCAGCGGGTCAATAATGCCATCGGTCCATAAGCGGGCGGCGGCAAATTTAGGGTCGAGGGTTTTTACATATTTTGCTTTTATATCATCCAGCAGCTTCTTTTCATCTTCAGGCAAAATTACCTGGCCTTTGCCTTTGAGCGTGGCAACCTGTATCTGCAACAAGGTTTTAGCGGCCTGGTCGCCACCCATTACCGATATGCGCGAGGTTGGCCAGGCGTATATCAGGCGAGGGTCGTAAGCTTTACCGCACATGGCATAATTACCTGCACCGTAACTGTTGCCCACCACAATGGTAAACTTAGGCACCACCGAATTTGAAACGGCGTTAACCATCTTGGCACCGTCCTTAATAATACCACCATGTTCGCTGCGGCTACCTACCATAAAGCCTGTTACATCCTGCAAAAACACCAAGGGTATTTTTTTCTGGTTGCAGTTCATAATAAACCGGGCGGCCTTGTCTGCAGAGTCGGAATAGATAACACCGCCAAACTGCATTTCGCCTTTTTTGCTTTTTACCACCTTACGCTGGTTCGCAACTATACCTACCGCCCAGCCTTCAATACGCGCGTAACCACAAATAATAGATTTACCGTATTCCTCTTTATACTCTTCAATTTCTGAATTATCCACCAAACGCTTAATCACCTCCAGCATATCGTATTGGCTGGTAATGGTTTCAGGTATCAGGCCGTAAATATCATCTTCTTTAAAGGCTGGCTTTGCGGGTGCTATGCGGTCGAAACCTGCATCAGCAGGTTTGCCGAATTTATCAACCAGGTTGCGGATGGTTTTTAAACACTCCTCATCGTCTTTCATTTTATAATCTGTAACACCTGAAATTTCGCAATGCGTGGTAGCGCCGCCCAGTGTTTCGTTATCAACCTCTTCGCCCACCGCGCTTTTTACCAGGTAACTGCCTGCAAGAAAAACCGAACCGGTTTTTTCAACTATCAAAGCCTCATCACTTAAAATAGGCAGGTAAGCCCCACCAGCTACGCAACTACCCATAATAGCTGCTATCTGGGGAATGCCCATTGCGCTCATAATGGAGTTATTATAAAATACCCGGCCGAAGCCTTCTTTATCAGGAAAAACTTCATCCTGCATGGGCAAATAAGCCCCGGCGCTGTCAACAAGGTAAATGACAGGCAGCCTGTTTTCGATAGAAATTTCCTGTGCGCGCAAATTCTTTTTAACGGTTATCGGAAACCAGGCACCGGCCTTAACGGTAGCATCATTGGCAACAACTACACACAACCGGCCTTTTATATATCCCAAAACGACTACAACGCCACCCGATGGACAGCCTCCCTGGTCTTCATACATTCCGTAACCGGCCTGCTCACCAACTTCAAGCACAGGCTTACCTTTATCTAACAGCAATTCAATCCGCTCACGTGCGGTTAGCTTACCTTTCTCTTTATGCTTATCAATGGCTTTTTTGCCTCCGCCAAGTTTAATCTGCTCCGATAATCTTTTAAGGTCAGATATTACCAGCTTCATGGCATCTTCATTCCGGTTAAACTCAAGGTTGTTACTCATGCTGTTAAAATTTGAGAGGCGAAGCTATGAAAAAACCTTGTTTTGAATGTGCTAATTCGATAATTCGGCAATTCAAAAATTGCAGCAACATTTATAAGTTTCATGCAAATTCCAATTGCCGAATTTACGAATTGCCGAATTTTCACATTGGCACATTGCCGAATTGTCGAATTACATTTTATATTTGCGGCGGGGCGAGCCTCATACGACCAGCTCCTGTTTAATCCTCCAGGCGGGAAACCGAGCAAAGGCAGACGGTTGTAGCGGTGCGATATGAGTTACTTGCCCTATTTTTTTTCCCTCTCACAGGCAAACAGGTTAAATAACCTTACCATTTAATTAAAGCCATCCTATTTTAATTTTTTGAGGCCCTGATTTTACCGGCAATCATTGCCATTCAATCCACATCCTGTTTATTTCTATTCGAAGCTTTTTCTGCCGGCAGACTGATATTTACACCGAAATTATTTTCAGCCAAACCACAAACCCAACGCTACATGAAATTTTTTATTGATACCGCCAACCTTGAACAGATTAAAGAAGCTGAAGCTTTAGGGATTTTAGATGGTGTAACCACTAACCCTTCGCTAATGGCTAAGGAAGGGATCAAAGGAGATGATAAAGTGCTAAAGCATTACGTGGATATTTGCAATGTAGTAAACGGCCCGGTTAGTGCCGAAGTAATTTCGACCGATTTTAAAGGAATGTTGGAGGAAGGTAAGCGCCTGGCTGCTTTACATCCCAATATTGTTGTAAAAGTGCCTATGATAGTTGAAGGAGTAAAAGCCATTAAATGGTTTACGGATAACGGCATTAAAACTAATTGCACCTTAATATTCAGTGCCGGGCAGGCTTTGCTTGCAGCCAAAGCCGGTGCCACTATGGTTTCACCTTTTATAGGCCGTATAGATGATGGTAACTGGGACGGAGTACAGTTGATAGAACAAATAGTACGTATTTATGATACCTATGGATATCAGACCGAGGTGTTGGCTGCTTCTATCCGATCATCGCTGCATATTGTAAAATGTGCTGAGGCTGGTGCCGATATTGCAACATGCCCGCTATCTTCAATCCTGGGATTATTCAATCATCCGCTTACAGATATAGGCCTTGAAAAATTCCTGGCTGACCATAAGAAGGCAAATTCGTAGGAAGAGATATTAGAAACAAGATATTAGAATCAAGACCAGAGAATCGGTTCTTGGTTCTAATTTCCGGCTTCTAAAATCCTGTTTAAATTTATTTAAAGGCTATCGTCTCAAACATCCTGCTGCAAATAAGCTGGTCTGCTTCGTTGTATACTTTAATGTTAAACTTTGCAGGGGAATCAAAATTATAAGGCATCCAGGCGTAAATCCACTCGGGCTTTATATTTTGCTGTAGCATGGTTACAAATTTTTCTGTACCTGCTTTATCTACCTTGTAAACTTTAAAAACAAGGCTTGTTGCTCCGATAGGGGCGGTACCCGTACTTTTTACTTCCATAAAAATTTTGCCCGACGTACTATCAGCAGCAGTGATAAATTTGGTGTTATTAAAGTTACAATATCCGCTCACCGACTCAACTGAGGCACAAAAGTTGAGCGCTACCGTACTGATTTGCTGAGGGGCAACCTGTGAATAACCGAAGTTAAAACTTATCAGTGTCAGGCAAATCCAAATTGTCTTTTTCATTTTGTTTATTTCGCTTAAAGGTATCTTTAATTCCGGCAACAGAGGCAAATGTATTTTCGAGGATGTTTTGTCCGCGGGGTGGAATTGACTTAACCACTAATACCCCATAAAAACGAGAACCTTCCGGGGCAATGCACCCGGAAGGTTCTCGTTTTTATGGTTAACTAATTAATGTAACTCCCTTTTTAGCAATAGCTGGGAACGTCGTAGGTTTTACCCTCTTTTTCATCGTGATAACCCTTGTTATATGATTGATTACATACTAACTCAAACTCATCCAGTTCAAGCAACATCGGGTTCGGAAAGGGCTGATCATAAACACTTCTCATGTAATCACTTCTTCCTTTGTCATAGTAATAGTCGTTGGCTTCCTGCGCTGCCATATCATTGTTTTTTTTAACTGTAAAAAAATTATTTATCCTTTTTAAATAGCTACCCATAAGTAAAGCTGTTGGTGATTTTTACGCGACCTGACGGCTAAAGTTTCAGAATTATGTAAGTGTTTTTAATTACAACGGTCAGGAAATGAGAATTATGAGTGGTAATAAAAAGAAAACCCCGGACGCTTGCGCCCGGGGTTTTCTTTTTATTTAAAATGCTTTAAATCAATTATGGATTCTTCTTTCTGTTCATTAAGTCAACCATAATTGGTGCAGCCACAAACACCGAAGAGTAAGTGCCTATTAATAAACCGATAATTAAAGCAAACGAGAAACCATGTATTGGGTTTCCGCCAAACAGGAACAATATAAGCGCTACCAGGAATACAGTAACCACTGTCATTACCGTTCTGCTCAACGTTTGATTAATAGAATCGTTTACGTTTTGAATAAGTGTACGGGTAGGGTGTAAGCCCAGGGTCTCCCTTATCCGGTCAAATACCACCACGGTATCGTTAACCGAGTAACCTATCAGCGTTAACACCGCAGCAACAACTGTCTGGTCAATTTCAAGCGAGAAAGGAAGTATTCTTCTGAATAATGAGAACACGCCCATTACAATTACAGGGTCATGCACCAGTGCCACAACTGCACCTGTTGCATATTCCCAACGTTTGAAACGGAAGAAGATATATAAGAACACAAATAACACACCGAACAATACGGAGAAGTATGAACTCTTCCTGATATCATCAGCTATGGTGGCTTCAATCTTAATTGAGCTTTTTACATTCTTCACACGGAAATCATCCAGGGTAGGGTAGTTGGTAAAGAAAGGTTTTAACCCTGCGTAAATATCAGCTTCAACAATACTATCGGTAGTTGCACCTGCTTTGTCAATAAGATAAGCCGTGGTGATAGATATCTGATTGTTGCTGCCATATGTTTTTACAACCGGCACACCCTGTAAAGAACCTTCAAGCGCTTTGGCAACTTCTTCGGTTTTTACATCCTTATCAAATTGTACTACATAGCTGCGGCCCCCTTTAAAATCTACACCCAGATCGAAACCATAGAATATCATAGATGATAAAGAGATAGCAAATACGATAGTTGAAAGGGTATAAGTTATTTTGCGCTTGCCAATGAAATCGAAGTTGATTCCTTTCAGCAGGTTCATAGTGTACTTATTGCCGAAATGGATATCAATATTTCTGTCAAACGCAAAATCGAAGAATACCCTGGATACTAATACCGCAGTATAAATTGAGATCATTAAACCAAATACCAACACCCGGCCGAAACCTTGTATAGGGCCTAATCCGAAAATCATTAACACGATACCGATAGCCATAGTAGTAAGGTTACCATCTATAATGGCGCTGTAACTATGCTTGTAACCCTCATCAACTGCAAGGCGCAGGCCTTTGCCACGGGCAACTTCCTCACGCACACGCTCGTTTATGATTACGTTGGCATCAACTGCCATAGCCAGCGTTAACACTATACCGGCCATTGCAGGTAGTGTAAACGAAGCGCCTAAGCCAATCAATACGCTTAACTGAATAAACAAGTTAAGGAACATGGCCAGGTTGGCAATAATACCAGAAGTGCTATAGTAGCTAACCATGAAAAGGAATACCAGCGCAACGCCGATTATCAACGAAAGCAAACCTGCTTTGATAGATTCTTTACCTAGCGATGGCCCGATTACCTGCTCTTCAATAACCTGGGTTCTTGCTTCAAGTTTACCCGATTTAAGAATGTTTGCCAAGTCATCGGCTTCTTCAATATCGTCAATACCGGATATTTGTGAACTTCCTCCGGCTATTTTCTGCTGCACACGTGGAGCTGAGAAAACGCGGTTATCCAAAACAATAGCTATACATTTTTTAACCGCTTTACCATTTATGTTGCCGTTTACAGCCGCTTCAGTCATTTTCTCCCAGGTAGATGCTCCCAGTGGGTTCATTCTGATATCAACCTCAGGTGTTCCAAACTGGTCAAACGATTTGTAAGCATCGGTAATAACACCACCGCTCAAAGGAGCTTCTAAAGAGGCAGGGTTTTGCTTAATAGCATATAATCCAAATACGTTGCTTCCTTTACCCAGCGGGTGTGCGCTCCATAATAACTTTAAGTCGCGCGGAAACAGGGCTTTAATCTCCTGGCGGCCAAGTAATTTGTTTACGCGGGCAGTATCTTTACCAAAAGCACGCCCAACCATTGGGCCATCGCCATATCTCTGCGACTGGCCTTCCTGAATGATATTTGGATACAATACTTCAAACAATGGGTTTGAGTTCTTGTTAAGGCTATCTTTTGCTGCGGTAGCTTTTTTACCCTTTGCCACAGTTGAATCGGTACCAAGCAGGTTACTTGATGAATCTGCAAGTGCTTCTAATCCGTTAGCATTAGCAGGCATAGTAGTATCTACTTTACCTGAAAGCGAATCTTTAAGGGCTTTATCTCTTACAACCAGGTCTCTTAATGCTGAATTGGCATCAGCCATGTATTGAATTACTTCCTGGGTTTCGTAAGTATTCCAGAACTCTAATTGAGCTGTTTGTTGCAACAGTTTGCGTACACGTACAGGGTCGTCAACACCAGGTAATTCCAATATAATGCGGCCTGTGTTAGCTTGTAATGAAATGTTTGGAGAGGTTACACCAAACTGGTCAATACGCGTTTTAAGAACCTGGAAAGTTTCTTTTATAGCAGCATCAAAGTCTTTTCTTAATAGGGTTATTACTTCGTCGTTTGATGAAGTAACATTGATTTTGCCCTGGTAAGCCTCAACAGTAGAGAAGATAACCGCCAGTTTGGCATTAGGGTTTAATTTCTCAAACTCCTGTTTAAACAGGGTCAGAAAATCGCCCTGTGTGGTTGCCTGTAGTTTTTTGGCACTTTCAATAGCCTGAAGAAACTGAGGATTGTGACTGTTGTTTGAAAGTTTGCGCAACACATCATCCTGTGCAATTTCCATTATCAGGCTCATACCGCCTTTCAAGTCAAGCCCTAAAGTCAGAGCATGGTCGCGGCAGAATTTATAAGTATAAATATCTCTCAGTCCCCAAACATCAATCAAAGGAAGACCTGCTACTGAATCCAGGTAGTTCCTCTTGGCTATCTTGGTTAAATAGTCAACTGAGTCTTTAAAAGCCACAGATTGTGCGGCAGTTAACCCGGTTGGTTCAGTAATCTTTACCTGGTTACCGGCAATGGTGTCGGCCTTGCGCTCAACACGGTCTGCCATAAAAGTAAACGACAACTGGAAAAGACAGGCAAGAAGAAGGATAATGGTAAAAAATCTAATTACTCCTTTGAGGTTTTGCATTTTAAAATGATTTTAAGTCTAAAAACGAGAGCGCAAATATAAAAGAATAGTGGAAAAAAGAAAGTCATGTATTTCAACCCACATACAACCAGTTCGTTTAGGTTGAAAACTAAGTGGAATAACACCAGGCCCTTTGATCATTAATCGGTATAGCATATTCTCTGCTTTTGGGAAGTGAAGTGAATGAAAAAGAAGCCTGTCCCCCTCTGGGGAGAGCAACGGGGGAGGTGAGAATCTGCCCGTATAAACCCAAACCCCGATTAAAGCAATTAACGCTCTTTTTTGCATATTTCCAGTAAATTGAACACAGGCAATCTCCATCCTTACAAACTCTGTTTTTACTACATTATCCGAAAAAGCTGTTCATTCCATGGTTTCCAAAGACATAAAGAGCAGGTTCCTGACAAAATTCCATAATCAGGTGCAAAAGTTACTTTGCGCATGGCCCTGACCAGAATCAATATCGGCAACTTGCTGTTTTGCATACAGGCTTGCCGATTTTTGCCTTAATTTGCCGCCCGTTGACAGATACCCCGAAAGGGTTTCCCTACCCTTTCGGGGTTAAGCGAAGAAGGGCTGCAACGCTTGATTTGATTTAAATAAATAATAACATGGATTTAGTTATCACAGACCCGGTTTTTGACGAAAACATTAAATACAACGCCTTCGAAAGGTGGTGCATCAGCCTTATCCGCGATGAACGCGACCTGCCTTTTGTAAAACTTAGCCTGCGCATTTTGTTGCTGGTTATTCCGGTTTCTATCTTCCTGTTCTTTCACTTCATCTGGTGGGTTGCAATTCCCTTTTTGCTGTTTAATATAGCCACAGGATTGGGGCCTTTTATATTAATGATGCATAACACCAGCCACCGCAAGCTTTTTAAGTGGGAGCCTTTAAACAAACTTATACCCTGGGTATTAGGTCCATTTTATGGTGAAACCCCGGAAACTTACTTTGGCCACCACATTATGATGCACCACGCCGAAGGCAACCTTATTGACGATCTTAGCTGTACTATGAACTACCAGCGCGACAGCATTATTGATTTTATGAAATACTTTCTGCTGTTCTTCTTTTTTGGAATGACGGACCTTGGTTATTATTTTAAAAGAAAGAATCGTTATAAATTTTTGCGCAAGATTATTTTGGGGGAAGCTGGGTTCTTTGTTATGTGTATCATACTATGGCAGTTTAACTGGCAGGCAACCCTCACTGTTTTTCTGTTGCCTTTTTTAATTGCACGTTTTGGTATGATGGCCGGCAACTGGGCACAGCACGCCTTTATTGATGCCACGCGTCCGGATAACAGCTATGTAAACAGCATTACCTGTATAAATGCCAATTACAACAAAATATGTTTTAACGATGGCTACCATATTGGCCACCACCTGCGGCCCAACATGCACTGGCTTGACTTACCTATTGAGTTTCAGAAGAATAAAGATAAGTATGCCGAAAACAACGCGGTTATATTTAAAGAAATAGACTTTTTTGTAATATGGTTACTTCTGGTAACCAAAAATTATAAATACCTGGCCTCAAAATATATTGACCTCGGCAACCGCTTTAAATCTCAGGAAGAAGTAATTGCTTTTCTTAAACAACGGGTTGCGGCAATACCGGTTACCCGCGTAAGCCCGAATGCAAATGTGATATTTAATAATATCAGGTAAGAAGACAAGGGCTGTTGGGGCTGATAAAAGCTAAACCATCATCCCATCCTTCATATGCACTGTTCTATCTGCCATATTCGCCAACTCTTCGTTATGGGTTACAATTACAAAGGTTTGGTTTAGTTTATCGCGGAGTTCAAAAAACAGTTTATGGAGGTCGCGGGCGTTGTTGGTATCCAGGTTTCCACTGGGTTCATCGGCCATTATCAATGCAGGGTTATTCATCAGGGCCCGGGCCACGGCTACCCGTTGTTGTTCTCCTCCCGATAGTTCGGTGGGTTTGTGGTTTAGGCGGTGGCTAAGTTTAAGCAGGTCTAACAGTTCTGTAGCTTTTTGGGTGGCTTGTTTTTTATTGGTGCCCGCAATAAAGGCGGGTATGCAAACATTTTCTAAAGCGGTAAACTCAGGCAACAGGTGGTGAAACTGAAAAATAAACCCAATGCTCTTGTTTCTGAAGGCAGACAGTTTTTTTTCGCTTTGCATGGAAATTTCCTTGCCTTCAATCATTATTTTGCCGGCATCCGGTTTGTCCAGTGTGCCCATAATATGCAGTAGGGTTGATTTACCGGCACCGGATGGCCCTACCAGTGAAACTATTTCTCCCTTTTTTACAGCAAGCGAAACGCCTTTTAGTACTTCCAAAGTGCCATAGCGCTTGCGTATATCCGTAGCCTCTAAAATCATGGGGTGAATATAAAAAGAAATGGCAAGCACCTTTGCGTCTCTTGCTGTATGCCTGCATCCCTCTCTTATTTTTCCAAGCGAAGAGAAAGAAAGACTTAGAACAAAATGCTTATTGCGAATGCTTGTGGCCCATATTCCTAATAAGGCTTTTATGCCGCCGGAATGTAAATGTCAAACTGTGCACCCTTGTTTAATTTACCGGTGGCTGTAATAAACCCGCGGTGATTTTCAACTATACGCTTGCAAATGGCAAGGCCTATGCTGGTGCCTTTGTATTTATCATACTCGTGCAGGCGCTGGAATACGATTTACTTGCCCTGGACCTTACCACCGGCCGCATGGGCGTAAGAACCATAGCCCCCGATGCCACTTTATCGGTAAACGGAACTGCCGACAACACCTCCGGTGCCTGGCGCACTTTTTCTGATGCGCGCATAAAAACTATAACCGGCGAATTTACCGATGGCCTTAATGTTATCAATCAAATACACACCATTAAGTTTAAATATAACCAGGATGCCCCTTTTCAATCAGATGATATGCAGATAGGCGTTGTAGCCCAGGAGCTTGAAAAAGTAGCGCCGTACATGGTAACCCAAAAAGAGTTTAAGAACATAAAAGACCTGCGCGAAGTAAACAACCAGGCCTATGTGTTTTTATTGATAAACGGCATGCAGCAGCAACAAAAAATGATTGAGGAACTTAAAAACACCAATCAGCAACAACAGGCCGATATACAAACCCTGCAGCGCCAGATGGAGGAAATGAAAGCGCAAAATGCTGCCGTTTTAAAACAAGTTAAATCCCTGAGTGCAAGAGTTGATGCGGCAACAGTACCGGCAACGGGTCAGTTGGAAGTTAAATAATTCACCCGCATAAAAATTACGACTTAAAGAATAAAACAGGGCATCGGCAGGTGCCCTGTTTTTGTTTTATACCTGCTAATAATAAATGAATATCCGTTTGTATACATAACCACAACCTGTGTTGTTAACGGCCTTATGGCTAAAGCCTTTTACGCTACTATTGGCTGCCCCAACTTGAAAGTTGGGGTTAATTATTAACCCTAATCTTTAGAGTAGGGAATATTCCCGGTTTATTGGGAAACGAAAGGGGATGAGAAAGGGTTGCCTGGGGGCTTAAATAAGCGTGGCCAGGCAATACTACCTATGGTAAACCGGTGGGAGAGATTAAATTACCTTTTGTGCCGCTTTTGCAGCGTCCAGATGTTTTTGCAGGGTAGGCAATGTTCTTGTTGCAAAAGAGCTGATGTCGGCATCCTTACCCTCACTGGCTTCTTTTTTAAAATCGGCAATATCTTCAACGTGGTCGTTTACCATCATATTTATATACGATTTATCAAAATCGCTGCCCGATTTATTTCTCATATCGTCAACCATTTTCTGGTCTTTATCGCTCATAGCAACCGGCAGTGTTAAGTTTTTGCCGGCGGCAATGTTCATTAACTCGTTATTGGCGTTGGTATGGTCTTCAACCATCATAGCGCCGAAATTTTTTACCTCAGTATTTTTAGTATGGTCAGCGCACAGCTTACCCATTGCAACTTCCATCATGCCACCGCTGGCTGCTGCTGTAGCAAATTTGGCATCGTCGCTGTTTACTTTTTCCGAGGGTACCATATCAGGGCTTTGCGTATTAGCAGCGTTGGCTTGTTTTATAGAATCGCTGCTGTTACACGATGTAAACAGAACGGCCGAAATAAAAAGTGAAGTGAACGATACTGTGAAATGCGTTTTCATATTGCTGGGTTTATTGATTTTTAGAATGGAATTTTTGAAAAAAAAGCAATCTCCGCGTAACCGGAGATTGCTTAAAATGTTTACAGGCCACCTTTATGAAGGTTATTCTTTCCTGTTTTGCTTTCTGTTTTTGGCGATTGCTTTTTATCCTGGGTTTTACCGGCAGGTTCTTCCCCTTCTTGCTCATCCATACCTAAAACATCTTTGGCTGGTTTTCCATCTTTGGTAAACTGAACCTTGTTGGATTTGTTTCCTTTTTTGTCGTCGGCCGGTTTTTGGTTTGTCTTGTCATCGGTTTTGCTGCGTTTTAGCTCGTCGGTTTGATTGTTTTTCATGTTTCATTTTTTAATTGTGAAGGAATTTTCACTCAGTAAAGTTCCATCCATTAAGGCCGCAAATCGTTACACAATTCTTTAAAATGATTACAAAATTCACACAGGGTTTTTCAATAAAGCCTTCTTAGGTTTTTCTCCCTTTCGCAGCTTTGAGGCAGGGTGAGGGTTATACTTAAATGGCCGCGGTTACCTCATTCCTTAAAACAGGAAAAGGCGAGGCCCGGCTGAGCAAAGCCGTTAAGTAACGAACTTCTTATGCGGCACCTCCGGGCGTATTGTTTTAGCCAGGTGCTGGATATAAAAATATAACATCTCGAGGCTGGCATGCTCATAACTTAATGCCATTGCCCGGCTAAGAAGGAAGTCTTGCAGGCAAGGAGCCAAAACTGAATACCGTAAGTTGAATATTATAATTTTGTATCAAATTATCTTTGCGAAGGGTACAAATGGAGCATTTATTTGTCATTATCATATATGATTACGCTGATGCTTTACAATTTTATCAGGTTGTGCCGGAATGAAACAAGTTTCGCCGGAACACAGTATTTTGCTTATTGATGATGATGAAGACGACGCTGTTCTTTTTGGCTTCGCAATTGAAAAAGTTGAAAAGAACATCCGGTTTATCCATTACCCGGATAGCATAAAGGCGTTAAAAGATCTCAATTCATTTACGCTGAACCCAGACTATATATTTCTTGACTTAAACATGCCTAAGTTGAGTGGAATTGAGGTTCTAAAAGAGCTTAAACGCGTAAGGCGACTTTGGCATATTCCGGTAATTATTTACAGCACCACAACCAATGCCGACCATATTAACCAGGTTAAAACCCTGGGGGCAACGGATTTTATAAGCAAACCCAATAGCTTAACCGACATAATAAAGGCAATTGACAA
Organism: uncultured Bacteroidota bacterium; assembly: GCA_903889265.1. Classification (GTDB taxonomy): domain Bacteria; phylum Bacteroidota; class Bacteroidia; order Chitinophagales; family LD1; genus Bog-950. The sequence continues at coordinate 741 of CAISWS010000011.1, read as the reverse complement.
AGTTTTAAGCAGCTTATAAGAAGCAGCACCTTGTTTGTATTACCTGGATAATAATAATTATTTTATACTTACTTTTCATTCTTTGTTCCTGGTATAAATGCACAAACATGTACGTATAGCTTACGGGCTATTTTTTTCAGGGTCAGAAAGGTGGGGTTGGTTTTCCCGTTTTCTATTCTCGACAAATTCGGTTTTTCAATATCCAGTTCTGCCGCCAACTCTGCCTGTGTCAAATGATTTTCCAATCTTATTTTGCGGATATTATCTCCTAGCGAATTCAATTCTGATTGTTCTTCGGGGGTGCGTTCCATAAAGTGCAATTAACGTTTTTTTAAACAATTATAAAAACATGAAGCAAGGCCTAAACTACGCCGACGGTATATAAATATCAAATTGTGCACCCTTGTTTAATTTACCGGTGGCTGTAATAAACCCCTGGTGGTTTTCAACAATGCGCTTGCAGATAGCAAGCCCCATACCGGTGCCTTTATACTTGTCATATTCATGCAGGCGCTGAAATACTTCAAAAATGCGGTCCTTATATCTTGGGTCGAAGCCTATACCGTTATCCGAAATCGTCATGTGGCAGTAACGTACACCCGGTAAAAGCTGAACATTCTTAACTTTTTCAGGAATGTTTGTCTCACTTTTTATCTCAACAAGCAAAGGCCTTTTTGCATCAGCAAATTTTAGTGAATTACTAATCAGGTTATGCAACAACTGGCGCATCTGAAAACGGTT
>CAISWS010000010.1 GCA_903889265.1 uncultured Bacteroidota bacterium | reverse complement strand
TCGGGTATTACAAAAAGTATACGGTCCATAAAGCCGTTTTTGGTGCGGCTGCCGCGGGCCATTTCGTTTAGCAAAGCGTTTTGTATGGTGCCCGCTACCGAAATAAAAGGCCGGGTAAGATATGCAGCGTCGCTGGTTTTGCGGTCAACGGTTATGCGCTTGCTGCTCCAGGCGCTTATCCAAAACTCCATTTCGCTGCCATTGTTGTAACGGTTAAAGTTTTTAAACCAGCCGGCCAGTTCATCAATATAAACACCAATGCCCCTTTTGTTATACCGGTGCACTTCTATCAGTGCTTCGGGCGTAAAATCCGATACCAGCAACTTCCGCCAAACAGGTTTTTGGGGTTCCTCGTCGTTTTGTTTATCGCGGTCTTTTTTGTTAAGGCTAAAGACCTGTTCATACTGCTGGCGTTGTTTTTCATACTCTAAGTATGTTTTTTCATCGTGGTCCATAAGGGGTTGCATGGCAAAAGTAAGCGGGTGGCTTTTGTTGGTGCCTGCCCGGCCTACAATGGCCATGTATAACACAGCGGTTTCCTGAAAGGTCTTTTTTACCTCAATTTTAAGGGTGTTGCCAATAGCCACCGAGGCAGCGTATAACATAGATGCCCCTGTAAAATCAATCGGGTAATTGAGGTTTTGATGGGTTGCTTTAATGATTCTTTGAATAACGGGCGGAAATACGTGTAGCGGAAAAATGTTCTCTTGTGCTTTACGCTTTTCTTCAAGCGCTGCGTTCATGCGCTCGGCATCCTCAAAAAGTACCTGCATAATTGTTTTGGTTTTGGGGTCGTTACTCTCCATAGGGGATTTATTTAGGGGTTTATAAATTACGATTCAGGATTGATGAATTATGATTGCGGATTTATGACGGCCGATGTAAAGGCAGCACCAGCCATTGAACGATTGCATTCATTCACAACTCATAAATCATACTTCAGCAATCAGAATTCTTACAGGGTTGGTAGCCATTAAAACTGAAAAGAAAATTGAGCGAAGCGGGCTGCCGAAAGCGAGATACTACTATTGTTTCATACAGCTTTTATATTGCGCCACAAAAGTAAAGTACTTTTAATTAATTGTAAAATTATCTTGTTAATTATTTTGGTAAAAAATGTACTTTAATAATGACATTGGATTGCAAAGTGGATAAATTAAAATTATAAAGGTATTTGATATAGTTAACGGTTGGTGCACACAACGCCCCTTAATTGCCCGGCCCGGCAAAGCCTTATAGCAATGACACATCTGTAAAGAGTTGTTGCGGCAACCACATGGACTGGTTATGGACGCCGGTTTCCAATAAAACAAAAACTTTTCTCTAACCCCGGTCAAACTTCCCTAACCTGTCCAAACGTGCCTCACTCCTGGTTAAGATGGACAACTCAGACACACGGTTTAAATAATTTTCCGGGGCATGACCTGGCTTGCTGTTCAATGCAGAAATCAACAATCATAATTCGCGAAGCGTTACAGGCCCGTTACCACAAACTCCGTTCGCCTGTTTTTAGCCTTTCCTTCCGGGGTGTTGTTATCTGAGATAGGTTTGGTTGCGGCATAGCCTTTGTAGCTTAAACGTTCAGCAGCAACCCCGTTTTTAATCAGGTAGTCGTAAACGCTTTTGGCGCGGTTTTCCGATAGCTTTTTGTTCTGCTCTTCGGTACCGGTGTTATCGGTGTGCCCGCCAATTTCAATTTTCATAGTTGGGTTCTTGTCCAGCAGTTTCATTACCACACTTAATTCTGAGGCTGACTCAGGCTTTAACTCGTATTTATCTGATTCAAAAAATACGTTGTTCAGCACCACGGCCTCACCTACTTTTATTTTCTGCAGGGCAATATCCACATCAACCGGTGTGCCTTCTTTGGCATCCTTCAGCATTACATTTTGCGAGTGAAACAAGTAGCCGTCTTTCAATACTTCCACCGCATAATTTTTACCCGCAGGCAAGGCAGACAGGAAGACCCCATTTACCTTATCGCCCGAAAGCGTGCCGTATAACTTACCCGTTTCAAGGTCATATACCTGCACATTAGCTTGCAGCGTTGCTTTGCTGTCTTTATCATAAACCATGCCCTTTACATACGAAGAGAAATGAGGCCTGAACTGCTCAGGCAGGTCGAAACTGTAAATATCCATCTGCCCCTTGCCTTCTTTCCGTTCACTGGCATAATAAGCAGTGGTGCCATCAGCAGTTATAAAAATGCCCAGCTCATCACCGGCAGTGTTAATGGGGTAGCCCAGGTTAACAGCCTTGCCCCAGGTGCCATCCGGTTGCTTGCGGCTCATAAAAATATCGAAGTTACCCATGCCTTCATGTCCGCGCGATGAGAAGTAAAGTGTTTGCCCATCGGGATGTATAAAAGGGCGCATTTCGTCATACTCAGTATTTACATTAGGGCCTAAGTTTTGCGGCTTGCCCCAGGTTCCGTCAGGGTTTAAATTGCTTACCCAAATATCGGTTCCACCATAACCATCGGCCCTTATACCTGCATAATACAACTGCCTGCCATCGGCACTTATGCAGGGTTGGGTTTCATATCCGGGTGTGTTAATAGGTGCGCCAATGTTGTTGGCACGCTCCCACTGGTCGCCTACTTTGCGGGCCATGTAAATATCGGCACGGCCAAGGCCATCAGGCCTTTCGGCACTGGTAAAAAACAGGTATTTACCACTGGGCGATATGTTCTGCGCCCCCTCTACATACTGTTCGGTATTAATGGCATCACCAATGCTGGTGGCTTGCTGCCATCCGGTGCTGGTGTGCAAACTCATAAAAATATCCTCATCCTGCATATTGCCCGAACCATAGTGGCGGGTAAAGTATAAATACTTACCATCTATAGTTAGTGATGGCATGCTTTCATCATCAGCCGTATTAACGCCGGGGCCCAGGTTAACCGGTTTAAAATCTACGGGATGTTTCATAGCCTCAACTGCAAAATCGCAATCCTTAATCATCTGGTGCGCCATCAGGTTTTGCTCAGCAGCAATTTTAGGCGTTGCCAGAAACTGTGTAAAGTTCGATTTGGCTTTTGTATAATCAGCCAGGTTCATGTAGCATAAACCCAGGTTAAAGGTAACGGTGGGGTCGTAATCAACTTTCAGCGCTTTGGCCTTCTCATAAGCCCTTGCAGACTCAGTATAGTTTTTAAGCGCTTCCGAATTGATTTTACCAATCAGTATCCAGGCATCAATAAAATTATCTTTCTCCCTTACAGCCATATGCGCAAACGAATCGGCTGCGTTAAATTTACCGTATTGATAATCATAATCGGCACGGGTGTAATACTCACCTGCTCTGCCTTTTACCTGGTCGGCAGTAACTACCTGTGCAAATGTTGCGGCAGATAAAAGGAGGGCTGCGAAAGCAAAAAACAGTTTATTCATTATTATCAATTGTCGGTTAAAAAACTCCCGTTGTTGCAAGCCCGGTTTGGTTACGGAATATCCATATACTTATGCACCTGCAACGAAATCTCCCACTGCTGATTTTGCTTCACGTAATCTATTATCACCGGCAGCATTTCTTTTTCCTTACTCCATTCGGGTTGTAAAAACAACTTACAGCCTTCACTCACTTTAGCTGCATTTTCTTCCGCCCACCTGATATCGTTTCTGTGAAATATCACCGCTTTTAGTTCATCGCATTCGTGCAGGCATTCTTCTAAAGGGTGCTTAAATCTTTTGGGCGAAACACAAATCCAATCCCACTCGCCGCTTAAAGGATATGCGCCCGAGGTTTCAACGTTGGTTTTAATATGGTTTGAATGGAGGGCCCGGGTTAATTCGTCCAGGTTGTACATCAGCGGCTCACCTCCTGTTATTACACACATCCGGGCACCTGATTTTTTTACTTCCTCAACAATTTCGTCAATGGTCCAAAGCGGATGCTTTTCGGTCAGCCAGCTTTCCTTTACGTCGCACCAGGTGCAGCCAACGTCACAGCCACCCAGCCTTACAAAGTAGGCAGCTTTACCCTGGTGGTAGCCTTCACCCTGAATAGTGTAAAAATGCTCCATTACCGGAAGCCGGGAAATATGTGTGGTATCGGTGCTCACTCTCTGCAAATTGAACACAAAAACAATCAAAACCCGGATGCGAATATCCACAAAAAAGGCTGCCTGAATTTTATTCAAGACAGCCAAATGAATAGAACGCTGATTTGTTATGATTTTTTGTATTAAAAAGGCATAACCCAGAGGTTTGGATCTCCCAAAAACCTTTTGGTATTAATAATAATACCAATCATAAAAATGATAACAAATCGGCGTTCTATCAGGTTTTTGCATTTAAAAAGCAGCAACCTCAAAAATATCTTTGTCATATTGCGCATGGCCCATGTCGAATTTGCCATTTACCACAGGCACTGTTATATCGGTGCTCTCGTTATCATCGCCAAAGTAATAGGTAAACTTCACCGCAAAGTCTGAAACATCCTTGTTTTGAGTCTTTGCATCGCCCTTCATTAAAATAATGGTTTTGCCATCATCAATGGCCCTGGTGTTATCGTTTGAAGCCACCAAAACCGCATCAGGCACCGAACCGCTAATCTTATCAACCACCTTTGAACGTTTCAGTTTAACCTTAAACGAGTCAATAGCGGAGGTGCTTGAACCGAAGCGCACCACACCCAGCAAATTCTCCTCTTTAATGTTGCCCAGCGGATTGGTTGCCGCTTTTTTAGACGTATAACCTATAAAATATTTATTTAACACGTTAGGGGTTTTAACTTCAAGGTCCGAAAAAGAGCAGCTGAACACTTCTTTTCCATCCTCCAGGCTAAAACGCCTGATAAAGTCGTGTTCGTTATCATTTCCTTCCTTTACCGCCAGCAGGGTATTGTCTTTAAACGATATATCAGTGGCAACAAAACTTGCATCCCAGCTAACCGCTTTGGTGTCCATCACACTCTTAGCATTTACCTCGTAAACCTTATCATGGTTCACCGAATCTGCAAAACACAATTCGGTTTTTCTGATTTTCAACAGCAAAGGAATTTTGGTATTTCCATCCATAATATTCACCACCTCGTACGAAGTATTGCTTTGCTGTATGCAAACCCTTCCGTTTTGGTCAAATACCCTAACAGATGAGGCCGAAGAATCGGCATAGCCTTTACCGGCAACAGCACCCGGCTGCCCGGTATCCATACCCCCGCTTACCGGCTTGGGCTTTTGGTTACATGAGGCTAATGAGGATGCCGCTATAACGGCTATAACACCAAACTTCAAAACACGGTTAACGTTTCCTGATGGATTAAACTTCATTTTTAGCTGCTTTTAGTGTGTTTAATAAAAGTGAAACTACAGTCATAGGCCCTACTCCGCCGGGTACCGGTGTTATGGCGCTGCATTTAGGCGATACCTCGGCATAATTGGCATCTCCTTTTAAGCGCCAGCCATTTTTAGCGGTTGGGTCGGTAACGCGGGTTGTGCCTACATCGATTACAACCGCGCCTTCCTTTACCATATCGCCGGTTAAAAACCCCGGTTTGCCAAGGGCGGCTATAATAATATCGGCCTGCAGGGTTATCTCTTTCAGGTTTTTGGTTTTGGAATGACAAACCGTAACCGTGGCGTTGCCCGTTTTGCTTTGTCCGCTCATTAATATACTCATGGGCCTGCCAACAATATTGCTGCGGCCTATAACCACACAATGTTTGCCACTGGTTTCAATATTATAACGCTCCAGAATTTTGGTTATACCCAGTGGGGTGGCCGAAACATAAGCCGGTAAACCCAGCGTAACTTTACCCACATTAACCGGGTGAAAACCATCTACATCCTTTTTAGGATCGATGGCCATAATTACTTTATCGGGGTTAATGTGTTTAGGCAAGGGCAGCTGAACAATAAAGCCGTCAATATCTTTATCCTCGTTCAGTTTTTTTACCTCGCCCAGCAAAAACTCCTCAGTAATAGTATCATCCAAATGCAAAAGTGTTGACCTGAACCCTACCTGTTCGCAGCTTTTTACTTTATGGCCAACGTAAGTAAGGCTACCGCCATCGTTACCCACCAGTATTGCGGCCAGATGCGGTGTTTTACCACCGGCAGCTTTCAGTTGTTCAACCTCCAGCGCAATCTCAGCTTTTAATTCGTCTGCCAGTTTTTTGCCGTCTAATAATAACATAGTATCGTTTTAATTGTATTTCGTAATTACGGCGTTGAATAGTATAATACCTATTATGCCAAAAGTAACAGGCACAAAGAAAATCAGAAGAGAAAAAATGCAGCCATCAAATTACCAACAACGGGCAAAACCCGCTAAGCAGCGGGTGAAATTAAATGACTCATCATTTCATCCCTTACCCTTGCTTTTAAAGTTTCCAAATCATCCAGGGTCATACCCTTCGTTTCAATAGGTTCACCGAAATAAACCTGCACTTTGCCGGGGTATAGCTGTAAACCTTTGGGATCATTCAGTTCCTTAGTGCCTACCAGTGTTTGAACCACAATGGGCACCTGTGCATCTATAGCCACCCTGAAGGCGCCATCTTTAAACTCTTTTAAAGGCTGGTCGGTTCTGTTCCTCGTTCCTTCGGGATATATAAACAGGCTGTTACCCTGTGCCAGTTCATTTACCATATACCGTACCGACTTTTCCCGGCTTTCCTTGCTTTTCCTATCTACAAAGATGCCCAGCATTTTAACCATGTACCCGAAAAACGGAATTTTCTTAATCTCGGCTTTAGCCAAAAAACGGATAGGCTGGGGCAAAACCGCGGTACAACTTATAATATCAATCTGCGATAAATGATTGGCAACAAAAACGTAAGTTCTTTTGGGGTCCACCCTTTCGCGGCCAAATACTTTTAGCCTTATTAGTGAAACAGCTATTAAAAACGGGCTTAAATAGTGGCAGTTTATCCAAACGCACTTCATGGAATATTTTTTACCGAAAATGCCAAGTATAACGGCATATACCAGGGTAAAAATAATTACCACCACCATAAACCAGAACCCCGCCCAAAGCGCCCAGAAAAATCCGAATGTCCGTTTTAGTATTTCCATACTATCATTCCAGTTGTCGTAAATAAAGCTGTATGGTATTTTCAAGTCCGTAATACAAACAATCGCGCACCAGGGCATGGCCTATGGAAACTTCCAATAGCCCCGGCACTTGTTGCTTAAAAAATTTAAGATTATCCAGATTAAGGTCGTGGCCGGCGTTAATGCCTATACCAATCTGGTTGCAAAACTCAGCAGAGGTGGTAAAATCTTTTACGGCTGCATTTTTATCCTTAATAAAATTATGGGCATACGGGCCGGTGTAAAACTCAATCCTATCGGCACCTGCCTTGGCAGCCGCTTCAATCAGTTTATTAGTGGGGTCAATAAATAAGGATACGCGTATTTTTTTAGTATGCAGCTCACTGATTATCTCCCTTAAAAAGCTTTGATGTTCCAGAGTATTCCAGCCGTGGTCAGAGGTTAACTGGCTGGGGGCATCGGGCACCAGGGTGCACTGTTCAGGCCTTACCTGCAAAACCATTTCCATAAAATCGGGTGTGGGGTAGCCCTCAATATTAAACTCGGTGGTTACCGATTTCTTCAGCTCATACACATCCGGCCTTGTAATATGTCGTTCATCCGGCCTTGGGTGAATGGTGATGCCCTGCGCACCAAACCGCTCACAATCGCGTGCAAACTGCAACAGGTTGGGAATATCAGAGCCCCTGGCATTTCTGAGCAGGGCTATTTTATTGATGTTTACACTTAAACGCGTCATTCACCAAAAATATATTAATAGTCCATATTGGGCAAAGAAACTACTCCTTCATCCCATAATCCAGCTTCCCGCCAAACATCCTCATCTGGTATAAAATAGCGGCTGAGCGGCTTGCCACATAAGGGGATTGATTTGAAGCACTCCATTTTAAAGGGTCAGGTAATATAGCTGCAATAGATGCAGCTTCAGATGGCGAAAGGTCTTTGGCATGTTTATGGAAGTAGTATTCCGAAGCCGCCTCAGCTCCATAAATACCCTTGCCCATTTCAATAACGTTGAGGTAAACCTCCATAATATGCTGTTTGCTCCAAAACAACTCTATTAATATAGTAAAGTATACTTCAAGCCCCTTGCGCACAAAATTACGGCTGGGAAAAAGGAAAGTGTTTTTAGCACATTGCTGCGAAATTGTTGAAGCCCCCCGTAAATGCGGATGCTTTTTCTTTTCCTGCTTCTCGTTATACTTAACCGCCTTTTCAATAGCGCCGAAATCAAAACCATGGTGCCATAAAAAATTCTGGTCTTCGCTGGCTACAACTGCCAGTTGCAGGTTGTTGGATATTTTATCAAGCGGCTGCCATTGTTTTGCCAACACCATCTCCTTACCATCCAGTTTCTGCTCTACACAACGCTGTAACATTAATATAGTATAGGGTACTGGCACAAAGCGGTAAGCAATAACCAACAGTATAGAAAACACAAACAGGAACAAAACAGTTTTCCAGATAAAGCGCCAGATCTTTTTAAGCATCAGGGCAAATATAACCGTTGGATGCGATTTGCCGAATCCGGATATCAGTTATACTCTATTATATGGGGGCGCAGGGGTTCATTTCTCTTTTATAAAAAGTCAAATAAAGATTACAAGTCCGGCTTTGTGAATAATAAGGTTATCTCCGGTAATACAAGGCAAATACCGGTGTAACATGTAAGATGATAGCGTTTTTACAAAGTTTACCTTGTTAGTATCCTCTAAAAAAGAAGAAATTAAATGAATCTTTTTTTCGCCGCACCAGTAAAAGAAAGTATTCCAGTCAGGAATTAAAACTTAAAAAAACCCTGACATTAATTAAAACTAAAAAACCTTTAAAATGAAAAAGCTTATACTAATCGCGCTTGTTTGTTCAGCGCTTTACTCATCAGCAACCGGCGGCTACTTTGGTGTAAAACCTATTGTTAACGAGCCAGCATGCTACGGCCAAACAACCGCTTCGGTTCAACTCTCGGTATTAGGTGGCACAGCCCCATATACTTATCATTGGAGTGGTGGGCTGGCACCAACAAACCCGGTAAGCAATATTCCGGCAGGAACTTACTCTGTAACAGTTACAGACGCCAACGGCCTTATTGCAAACTACACCTTAACTATAGGCCAGCCTTATGCCCTTGATGTAACAACCGGTGCTGTTAACGTAGGAATCCACGGTGGAAACAACGGTTCAGCCAACGCAAATGTTGACGGGGGAACTCCAGGTTATACTTACGACTGGAGCAACGGTGCTACTACTCAAAACATTGGAAACCTTGCCTCAGGTGTATACACAGTAACAGTAACTGACGCAGTAGGTTGCACATCAACCGCCTCTCAAACTGTAACACAACCTGCAGCAAGGGTAACATTCAACGGCCAGGCAAGTTTACTAAACAGCAGCTACGAAAAAGCAGATGGCCCTAATTCTACCGGTAGCCCAAGCGCAAAAGGCGAAGGTGCAACAGGATTATCAAACCAGCCTGAACTGAAAGCAGAAGATGTTCAACTGTTCCCTAACCCGGCAACCAGCACACTAACTTTAAAAACTGCTGATGTAAGCGGCGCACAAATAACCTTGTTCGACATCAACGGCCAAAAAGTATCTGAGCAGATTGCCGAATCAAACGAATCAAGCATCAACGTTTCTTCTCTGCCAGCAGGTAACTATGTGGTTGAAATAAAAACCTCTAACAGCAACGTAATAAGCAAAAAGGTGAGTGTAACAAAATAAGCTTTAAATATAGATACCCGAACAAAGTATCGAAAAGCAGAACCCCGGTTGTATAAAAGCAATCGGGGTTCTGCTTTTTATTTTGTGCCAACGGTAACAATTCTCTACAGGTATTAAATCAGCGTGCGCCCCTGCAAAATCCCGGGTCGGGCTATCCGCGGGAACTCCTCATTCTGCGAGTATCGCTGCGGGTTCCCTCCTCTTTCCTGAGGGCATAATACCCGGCCGTAAGTCAAAATTATAGTTGTATTCGACGCAAAGCTGATAAGATGAGGGATTAACTTTCAAATTAGCCAATACGCTTTAGAACC
>CAISWS010000009.1 GCA_903889265.1 uncultured Bacteroidota bacterium | reverse complement strand
TTGTAACAAGGAATACGGAGAGGATAAGTTTTTTCATAACCATTTTTTAGATAAGAAATATGATATGATTCAGAAGCAAGGTAAGTATTTTTATTGCTTAAATAAACCTGATGGCAAAAAATATATGGGCTTAAAATTGATTGTGCAAAATCAACTAATCGGTTAAATTTGTGTCAGCAGGATGATGCCTGCTATACTCCGGAATTTTATATCTTTCAAAACGTTTTACTCTAAAAAGCAACAAGATGGATTTTTTAAAAGATTTCTGGAAATTTTTGATGGAGCGTAAAAAATGGTGGCTGCTGCCTATCATAATTGTGCTTTTACTGGTAGGTGTTTTGATTGTTATTGGCGGAGGTTCGGCTGTTGCGCCATTTGTTTACACCCTGTTCTGATGTCCAAAACTAAACTTACAAGGGAAAAGGAACTGGAAACTATCCTCACCATTTGTGTGGCGCTGGTGGTAGTTTTCCTGCTTTCCAAACAACATCATAAGTACTGGCTAACCATTAGTGTGGCATTAGGCCTTGTGGGGATGTTTTCAAAATACCTTACTTCAAAAATAGCCTGGGCCTGGATGAAGCTATCGGAAGGTATGGGAGCTGTTTCTTCAAAAATTATTTTAAGTATTATCTTTTTCGTATTTCTTTTTCCAATCGCAATCCTTTCCCGCGTATTTGGCGGCAAAAGCAGCCTCCAGTTGAAAAAGCCCGAAGGCAATACTTACTATTTTACCCGGAATCATAAATTTGAAGCGAAGGATTTGGAGAATGTTTGGTGAAATGCAAGTATATAGTAGTAAGTATTAGGACTTGAGGGTTGTCTGTCATTTAGAAGAGAGCGTTAGCATTAGCGCTTGTATTTTGTATAGTCTAAATACTCCATACCAGGTACTAACGCTCCATGATCATTGTAATCCCTTGACCACCTGCTGCACAAACCGAAATAAAACCTCTGCCTGAACCCTTTTGGCTTAATAGTTTAGCCATGGTGCCAATTATTCGGCCACCGGTAGCCGCAAATGGGTGTGCCGCTGCCAAACTGCTACCTTTTACATTCAGCTTATTCCGGTCAATACTTCCCAAGGCAGAAAAGCCAAAGGTTTTGCTTAGTTCCGCGCTTTCCCATATTTTAAGGGTAGCTAAAACCTGGGCTGCAAAGGCTTCATGTATTTCGTAATAGTCGAAATCCTGTAAGGTAAGTCCCGCTTTTTTCAGCATCCGGTTTGATGCTATTATAGGCGAAAGCAGCAGGTTATGTTTGTTGTTTACGTATTCAATAGCTGCCAGTTCGGCAAAAGTAATGTAAGCCAGTACAGGTAGGTTATGTTCACGCGCCCAATCTTCACTTGCAAGCAATATGCATGATGCACCATCTGTGAGCGGGGTTGAGTTACCGGCAGTAAGTGTGCCGTTCACTTTATCAAAAGCTGGTTTTAACTTGGCCAGCTTTTCAAGGGTGGTGTCCCTGCGTAAGTTGTTATCTTTGTCAAGCCCCATAAACGGGGTTATCATGTCGTCAAAAAAACCTTCGTCATAGGCCTTTGCCATTTTCTGATGACTTTCAAAACTTAATTTATCCTGGTCTTCGCGTGCTATCTGATAGTACTTTGCGGTAATTTCGGTGTGGCCGCCCATAGCTAAACCAGTGCGTGGTTCTTCATTGGCTGGTGCTACAGGCGCCCAGTCTTTAAGTCGGATTTTTAGCAATTCCTTTAACCTGGCGCCGGTTGTTTTTGCACGGCGGGTTGCCAGCAAAATATCTGTAAGCCTTTTCCCAAAAAGTAATGGTACAACACTGGTAGTATCCACTCCCCCGGCAATACCAACATCTATCTGGCCAAGCGAAATTTTATTAGCCACATAAACAGCGGCCTCAATACCCGTATCGCAAGCCTGTTGAAGATCGCAAGCCGGGGTTGATGGATCCAGTGAGGTATTTAATACACATTCGCGAATCAGATTCAGATCTGCGCTGCTTTTTAACACCGCACCGCCAACAACTTCGCCTAACAACTGACCTTGAAGTTTGTAGCGCTCAATTAAGCCGTTTAATGCTGCAGTCATCAGGTCTTTATTCCCTGCTCCTATATAGGCAGTATTGCTGCGTGCAAAAGGGATACGGTTATAACCTACTACGGCTACTTTACGCGATTGATTATTACCTAGCATATAAATGGGGTTTGAGCGGTTAAAATAGGTAAATATTTGGTTTTATCTGCCTCCGAATAAAATTGTCCCGAGTCGTATAAGGGTGGCGCCATATTTCAGTGCTATCTTGTAATCTGCACTCATTCCCATAGATAGTTCCGTAAAATAAGGCACGCTGTCGAAGCGAGTTCGTTTTAATTCAAGAAAAAGGTTCCGAAGCATATCAAATTCGTTAGCTATTTTTTGCTTATCATCAGTGTTGGTTGCCATGCCCATTAATCCGCATATATGAACGTTTTGTAACCGGGTAAAATCAGGCGAGGAAAGGAGTTGCAGTAATTCATCCCTGTCCAGGCCAAACTTAGTTTCCTCATCCGCAATAAAAACCTGGAAAAGGCAATTGATAATCCGGTTGTTTTGCAATGCCTGTTTGTTGATTTCTGTTAATAGTTTCAGGCTGTCTACCGAATGTATCAGGCTAATAAAAGGCGCAATTACTTTCACCTTATTGGTTTGCAGGTGGCCAATCATATGCCATTGAATATCTTTAGGCAGTTCGGCAGCCTTGATGGCCAGTTCCTGTACTTTGCTTTCGCCAAATATTTTCTGGCCTGCGTTGTATAATGTCACAATATCCTGTGTTGGTTTCGTTTTGGAAACGGCAACCAGGTGAGCGCTATAAGGTTCTATCTCGTTAACAATCTCCTGATATTTTGTGGTGTCCATGGTAAAGATATTCAGGTGTTCAAGTGTTCGGGTGCGCAAGTATAACGGGAAATTGCTTTTGCTTTGGTTAATTGGAGTTAACAAGTAAATTGAGCCTTGCATAAATGCCTGAGCACATTAACACTTGAACACCCGAACGCGTATATTTAGCCCCGAATTTACAGCAATTGCAATTATGAATTTTGTAAACCGCAACAACGCCTTTCGCTTTTTCCCTTTTTTCAGGATGCTTATGCTGCTTGTTTTATTCGTTATTGCCGGTTGTAAACAAAAATTTCCCTCGGTTCCCTCTGATATTATCCCGGTCAATAAAATGGAAAGCGTTTTAATTGATATGCACATTTCAGATGCCGTGGCCGAAATAAAAACGATGGGCGATATCAATGAAAAGAGATTAACGGAGCAATATTACCAGCAGATTTATAAGAACTACGGCATTACTAAAGAAGAGTTTTTAAAGAGCTACACATTTTACGAAAACAACCCGGTGTTACTGAATAAAATATACGATGATATATTAGGCGAAATGAGCAAAAGGGAAGCAAAAATTAATAAATAGCATTTGTGGTCTTTAATAAGGTATTGAGACTTATGAGATATTTGCCCCCGCAATTGATTTGAAAAATGTTACCAAAACGGTAATTGCATTTGTCTAAATACTTTATACTTGATACTCAATACCCAAAATAGTAACGTATGAATAAAGTTGTGAAAAATGCCGAAGAGGCGGTTAAAGACATTCCGGATAATGCTGTGTTAATGCTGGGCGGATTTGGCTTATGCGGTATTCCCGAAAACTGTATTTCGGCATTGATAAATAAGGGAGTAAAAGGCCTAACCTGTATCTCGAATAACGCCGGGGTAGATGATTTTGGTATTGGCCTTATGCTGAAAACCCGCCAGGTTAAAAAGATGGTTTCAAGTTACGTGGGCGAAAATGCAGAGTTTGAACGACAGTTACTTTCGGGTGAGTTAGAAGTTGAATTGGTGCCGCAAGGCACACTGGCAGAAAGAATAAGGGCGGGTGGTGCAGGCATCCCTTTATTTGCAACACCCACCGGCTACGGAACGGAAGTTGCTGAAGGAAAAGAAACGCGCCAAATGCATGGCAAGATGTACGTGATGGAGCAATGGCTCAAAGCCGACTTTGCTATTGTAAAAGCATGGAAAGGCGATACTTTGGGTAACCTGGTTTACAAGGGCACAGCCCGCAATTTTAATCCGATGATGGCAACTGCTGGTAAAATTACTATTGCAGAAGTTGAAGAATTGGTAGAGCCAGGGGAGTTGGACCCCAATATGATACATACACCCGGAATTTATGTGCAACGCATTTTTAAAGGAGTTAATTATGAGAAACGGATTGAACAAAGAACCATTCGTAATTCGGCAATTTGAGAATGTTTTAATTCGGCAATGGAAGAATGAGAAGCCGATGAATGGAGATGGATGTATTCCATTACCAAATTATCGAATTGCCGAATTAGCACATTGAGCCTATTAACAGAAAACGACAAAATAAACTTTAAGCAACCTTAAAAAGGAAAGACAGAAAATGGCCTTAGATAAATTTGGAATAGCAAAACGTATAGCGCGCGAACTGCGCGATGGGTATTATGTTAACCTGGGCATTGGTATTCCTACCCTGGTTGCAAATTATATACCAGCAGGTATAGATGTAATACTACAAAGCGAAAACGGATTATTGGGGATGGGGCCATTTCCTTTGGAAAGCGAAGTAGACCCTGATCTGATAAATGCCGGTAAACAAACAGTAACAACGTTAAAAGGCTCTTCGTTATTCTCATCGGCCGATAGTTTTGCTATGATAAGGGGCGGGCATGTTGATTTAACTGTGCTCGGTGCTATGGAAGTAGCCGAAAACGGGGATATCGCCAACTGGAAAATACCCGGTAAAATGGTAAAAGGCATGGGTGGTGCAATGGACCTTGTAGCCGCAACAGATAATATTATTGTTGCCATGATGCAAACCAATCCTAAAGGCGAGTCGAAGTTATTATCTGCTTGTACATTGCCTATAACAGGTAAAGGGTGTATTGATAGGGTTGTTACCGATTTGGGCTATTACCAGATAAAGGATGGAGCTTTTCACTTGCTGGAAATAGCCCCGGGCGTTACAGTTGAGGAGATAAAAGCAAAAACATTGGGTAAGCTGGTTATCAGCGATAGTTTGAAAGTAATGGAAGTGTAAAGTGTTCAGGTGCGCAGGTGTTCATGTGTTCAGCTTAAACAACAAAATTCAAAGGCATATAACATAACTTATTACATCATGTTGCAGTTAACATTGTAAAACAATTTAGGTTTGATGGTTAAATTACGCGAACACACAAACAAATGAGAGGCGCCAAACCATCTTTATTATTTGCTTTGCTGGTATGGAGTTTACTCATACTCAGGTTTGGGTATCGCTATGGCACTGGCGACCAGGTTGAACTTTTGCCTTATGTGCTTTACCTGCACGACCACTCCTTATTTCCTCACGACTTTTTTATTCAAGGCCTTAATGCCTCAGTGCCCAATGAGCGCACGGTTATGGCCAACTTAACCTTGCCTTTTGTCAACCACCTTGAAATGTTTTGCTTTTTAATGCAGCTTTTCTCTACTGTTTTGCTGGTATTAGGGTTGCAGCAACTGGCTTATCGCTTTATCCATAATAAATACCTGGCATGGCTGGCTATTTTAATTGCCATGATTCCGCTAAACGATTACACATTGGGAAATGTGGAATTATACTCTGAATGTTTCCAGGCAAGTGGCCTTGCTGTGGCCATTATTGTTTGGGCTATTAATTTATTTATCGACAGAAAATTTATTGCAGCTTCAATTCTGATGTCAGCTGCCACCTTTATTCAATTGCTGGAGGGCCTGGATGTAATGATAGTGTTGAGCATAATTATGCTTTTTATGCTGATAATTAAGCAAATTCCCTGGAAAACATTTATTGCCTTTGGCGCTATCTATTTCTGCACCGCAGGCGTTTACCTGGTAATGATTTTAATGAATAAGATGGGCAGCGCATCTGGTGGTTCCGAAACTGTAAGTAATGCCGAGTTATTTAAAATTGTATTTCAGTTCCGCCATCCTCATCATTTTATTTTTGCCAGTTTTCCGCTTTTTAAAATGGTGGTATTTTTTGTACTCACATTATGCGCCCTTATTTTTTATTCGGGCCACTCGTCAAAAATGTTCGATTTTATTTTGGTAGGACTTTTAGGCGTTATTGTATACGCCTTTGCTGTTGATGATTTTCACAATGTTTTTATAGGCAATTTTCAGTTCTACAAGGTTACTATTTGGATGAAGTTTTTTGGCGTGGTGGCTGTAATTGGCATGGCCGAGGAGTTTTATTTAACCAAATGGCATCTGCCCGATATGGTAAAGTTTGAAAAGGTTGGTATAATCGCACTGGCCCTGTTAAGCTGGCTAGTGGTGGTAAAATTCAATCAGCTTTTGCCTTATAAAGTCCCCTTTCAATTATTCGCCATGAAGGAAAAGGATGACATGATTGACATTTGCGAAAAGATAAATCAAACCATGCCGGCTGATGCCGTTTTTATTCAGCCATTTGATAATACTGAGCTAAAGTTTTATGGCCGGCGTTCAAGTTTTGTGGAGTTTAAAGCAAACGTAAAGCATAAAAGCTTTGTTAGCGAATGGTACCGGCGCATACGGATAGTATATGGCATTTCGGCTGATGATGTCCAGCAGGGTTTTAAGCTTCAGGACAAGGCAGATGCCAATTACTATACCTCCGATCAATGGCAGTTTAACCGCAAGGCCGGATATGGAATTACGCATATGTTAGTCAAAAAGGATTATAAACCTCCTTACGGTTCCTTAATTTTGAGTAACAACTCCTATGCGGTATATAAACTTTGACGGTAATATCTATCCGGAACATGAAGCATTGCTGCCGGTAACCAACCGCGCTTACCGGTACGGTGATGGGTTTTTCGAAAGCATGGTGATGTTCAACAGGAAACTGCCCTTATTGGAATATCACTGGCGCCGAATCCTTTTTACTGCCGATGCGGTTTCGGCCTTTCTGCCTGAAAAATTTACACAACCGGCATTGGAAAGCATGATACTTGACCTTGCCAGCATGTATGATGCATTAATCAACGCACGTATACGGGTACAGTTTTACCGTAAAGGGAAGGGCTTCTATTTGCCAGATAACGATGAACTTGGTTTCAGTATCAGTTTGGACGCAATAGATAATAATAGATTTGAAATTGGCGTAGGCCTTAAAGCCGGTATCAGCAATGAGTGTTTCAAGGGACTATCTATAGTAAGCAGCACTAAAAATTCAAGCGCTTTAATGTATGTGAAGGCTGCCCAATTTGCCAGGGCTGAAGGATGGGATGAATGTATTTTGACCAACCATTTAGGCCAGGTGTGCGAAGGGCTCAGCTCTAATATTTTTATTTTAAAAGAGGATAAACTGATAACACCAACACTTGATAGCGGCTGTGTCAGTGGTGTAATGCGCAATTATATAACCACGATTATGGGGGGTAATGTTATTGAGCGCGATATTGAATATGAAGAACTTGAAGGTGCTGAAGAGATTATAACCACCAATGCCGTGAAGGGAATACAATGGGTGAAGGTGTTGAATGGCAAAACATATACTAACCAAAAGGCCATTCAGTTAACTGAGCTGCTTAACAGCAAATTGGTGGGGTTTAATTCTTAATCAAACCTTTTTGCGCTAAAAACTGAACTAATTTTGAGGGAAGGGTATATTGCGTATATTCGCCGGTAAACCCATGCCTCCTGTTATGAAAATCTTAAAAATCTGCTTAGCAGTATGTACCGGTATTATTCTTTTTGCCGGATGTAAAAAAACTGCCCCTACTACTATTAACACCAACCCTCACCTCATATTCAAATTTGTTTTTGACTCAACCCAGGTAAGGTTAAATGGTTTTGGACAGCCCGATAGTACTATGCCCTCAGGGCATGCAGGGCAAAACCCGCAAATGAATGTAATGAGCGGACATTATATCGAATTAGCGCCTGATCAATTTACAGCTCTGGGTAAAGGTACCGTTCTTTACATGACACCGACCCATATTTCCGGTGGTGATACAGCTATTGATTTCCAACAAGAAGTTCTTACTCCCAATAACGGCATATTCTACTCCGTAGCGCTTGATAGTGTTACTCCAGGTACCTACCAGTATTTGAGGGTGTCTTTAGCTTATCAGAACTATAGTGTACAGTTATACGAAGACACTACAATTTCCACCGTTGTTGGAGGCACAACCTACACGGGCACTATACAGGAAGAACTGCCTTGCACTATTGCCAGTTTTGTGGGCGTTAACACGTACATAACCAACTACACTATAAAAACCGAAAATGTTACGGTAAATGGTAACCGCCTACAGGGATATTGGGGTTTTGAGTCTGTCGGAACGCTAAATTATACCATGGGAGGACAGAGTTATCCTTATCCGTACAGCTTTCTGGAGACGGGCCAGGCACCTGCCGGGGCTACCACAGTAGTAAATCCGTTATTTGCAACTTCGCCTATCCCGGCAGGGTCATGTGTGGCTACGGGCCAGTTTGTAACTGGTAATAATAAAGGCCCTCTGAGTTATTTAACTATACCGGCCAAGGGAACTGCAACGCAGGACATTGTTATTACCGTTTCGCTTTCAGTAAACCATAGTTTTGAATGGATTGATGTAATACCTGATGGCAAATGGCAGCCGTCTAAGGGTGAAAATATAGTAGATATGGGTATCAGAGGGCTGGTTCCTATTTATCGGGCAATAGGTTTTGGGCGTGTAACATTTATTTAAAATTCACAAATTCATTATTTAGATTTCTGTAACTTCACATCATTAATCATTTAAAAAGGACAATAACTCCCTATGAAAAAGATTCTACTCGTTTTAGCAATATTTGCCGTTGCACGTTTAAATGCGCAAATAGTAAATGCAGGCTTTGAAATCTGGAATACGGATACTTCTAACTTCCCCGGAATTCAGCCGCCTATTGTGCCGGCAGATACGTTTAGCTATTCTGATCCTCAAAACTGGACATCTGCCAATGCAGTAACTGGCGACACAGCTTTGGGAGGTCTGTTTCTTGTGACAGAATCCAATACCAGCCATAGCGGAAGCCACTCTATTCAATTGAGGACGGATACATTGACAAAGGTTTATATTTCTGCACTGAACTCTTACAAACAACTTACGGTACCAGGTTTAATCCTAAACGGCGTATTTCCGGTTTCGAATATCTCTAACAACCTGGTTACCATATCCGGTAGCTCTATCACACCAGGTAAGGTTTCGGGTGCAGGGCAGCCTTTTACCCAGAGGTTAGCTGATTTTACGGGCTATTACCAGTATACGCCCGTTTTTAATTCCTATACAAACAGCAACGATAGCTGTGTTATGTGGGCTACTTTAAGAAAAGGTTCAACCATAGTTGCCAATGCCATATTTCATGCAGGTAACTCAACGAACGGAACCTGGACCCAATTCAGTGTCCCTTTTACTTACCTGAGCTGCGAAGCGCCTGATACGCTGGTTGTTTTACTGGCATCAAGCCTTCCTGTATTTGCAGGTATACTTAGCGGCAATACAGATTTAGTACCTGGCAGTGTTTTGTTGGTTGATGATTTAAGTTACGATACACTGGCTGCCAATAAAACTATTGTAGTTGCTGTAAATGATTTAGATACCATGTTCAAAAACAAGGTAGATACAATCAATGTGCTGGGTAATGATATCAGCTGTAGCTCACTCACGTTGACAGTTACAGTAGATGGCTCTCCGTCACATGGAACTGCTACTGTTTGGAACAATGAAATAATCTATACCCCTAATCAGAATTTCATGGGCACCGATACCATATATTATACCGATACTGATCCTAATAATTCTACAGGCACGGCTTATGTTATTGTTTATGTAGATTACAACACCGGCATCAGCGAAGCAAATGAAATTGCTGTAAAGATGTTCCCGGTCCCTGCCTCTGATATTTTGCATGTTCAGTTTGCCAATAATGGTAAAACCACTGCCAGGATTTTTGATGTGGTAGGTAACCTGGTATCAACCGCTACTTTTACTCAAAACGACAATGCCATTAATGTAATTAACTTTACCAATGGCATTTATGGTATTCAGTTGCTGGATGAAAACAACACTATCATCGCCAGGACTAAATTTGTGGTAAATAAGTAATTGAATGTATTTATGAAACAAAAATGGCCTGGCTTTGAAACCGGGCCATTTTTGTTTTAATAATACCTGTTTATGGAGTTAGTATTTACCAACGGGAAAAAAATGTCTGCTGTTCAGGTTGAAGAGGCATGTTCTGCTATAGGGCTTGAACTCACTATGAAAGGCTCATTAAAGTCGCTGCCGGATAATCTGCACTGGCATTATAAAATGGGAAAGCAAACTGGGGTGCTTGAAATAACATGGATGCTTAATGAAAATAAACTCATTTTAACCTGTAAAAAGAACCGTAAGGGCGACTGGATAATCAAAGCGGTTGAAGAGCTTAAACAGGCTTTAAAGCATATATAGGCAGCTCAATTAATAAAGGGCTTAAAAGGTTTATTGCTTAAAAAGAAAACTTACCGCCAATCATACCATTAATGCCGAAGCTTTGATAATTATACCATTGCTGGTATTTGATATTGGCGATGTTGTTGAGCATTATAAAGAAAGAAAGATGTTTATTAAAAAGGTATTCCGCCCCTAAATTTAAATCTGCCGTACCTTTTACTTTAGCTGTTTGATTTTCAGGTAAAAGGGCTTGGCTTGAGGTTAAACCATAAAGATCAAGGTTAACGCTTATCTTGTTTTTCCAGATATAATTGGTTCTGAAAGTGGTTTTAAAAGCCGGTAGCTCCCAGGCATATGCATTATTTTGCAGATGATAATAATTGTAGTCTCCTACAACTAAAAACCTGAGCCACTCTTTTGCGTTATAGCCCATTTCAAAATGTCCGTTATATATCAGGGCATTACCATCATAGGTAACCAAAAAGCGTTTCATATCAGAAGAATCGCTGATAAACAAAGGCATACGGACATCCTGAACCAAATGAAAAGCAAGGTTGTATGAAAAGTTTTCCAGTGTCCCTTTAAACCCTGCAGCAAAATCACCGACTGTTGAGTTTTTAATGGTAACCCAGTTCTGGATAAAATTGTTAGTAAACGCCAACGAACGGAGAGAATTTTTCTGATCCCCGCGCTCATAATTCAGATAAGCGATGATGGAATGCTCATACAAACGCTTTTCCAAATGAAGATCACAGGCAAAAACAGGCAGTTTACCATCAATGGCAACGCCAAATTTAGCCAGTGCCTTCCAGTCATCGTTATTAAAAGTATAACCAACCATGGGTGTAAATATGGTGCGGTTTAATGCCAGCGAATCATTCTTTAGATCGGATACATCAAAATTGAAGCTGGCTACTATAGCATGATCTTGCATAAAGCTTTTCCGGAAATCGGTTTGGCCTGCCATATACCATTCATGTGCTTCGCCAAAAGTTTCCTGAAAATAGTTGAAGTTCAGGCTCTGTTTAACATCAATATCAAGTGTGTTCTTTTGTGCATTTTTAATGTAGGCGGTGGCATCATAAGTGCGGAATACCTGCCTTACTGCTTTTTCAGAGTAACTGCTGTCTGTTCCGTAAAAATGGGTGCGGTAATTTCTAAAATTAAATGCAGCACCTATTTCCACTTTTTTCGGAAAGTACTTCAGGTAGACACCTGCTTTGTCATCGCTGAAAGCCTGGTTTTTAATGTCTATTCTACGGCCAAAGTCATGCGCAGAAAGATGGTCGTATAAAATGCCGAACTGCAGGTTTTTGGTTTTGTTATCGTTATAAGCAAATTGTACCAAAGGCATTAACTGGCTTCCGAATCCGATTTTAATATATGAGCTGTTGAAAGCCTGAATTTTCTCCTTACTTATGGCAATAGGTTTCATTGGGTTCGGCTCAAAATTAATGTCCTTAAACTCCTGTATGGGTATTGTATAATCCAGCTTTGGTTTCTTTTCCTCTATATCCGGTATGCCGGGTTGTATGTTTACTTTCTGTGCATCCTGTATCGTTGCTTCATATTCTTTTACAACGGTTACTACTTCATTACCTACGCCTTCCCCTTCCTTTTGGGCAAAAAGAGTATGGGTGATGGCGCTCATCACAACTAAAAAAATGAATCTGTTCATTACTGAATTCATCTCTAACGTTTTATTATTGAATCCTGCTCCATAATCAATGTGTCGCCCGGTACCACTTGCATAATTTTCGATTTATTCATTTCATCAGTCCTTATCTTTTCAAGCTTGGCGCGTGCTTCTTCAATAACAGACTTGTCGCCATCGTAATTCTGGATAATACTTTCCAGCGTAGCCTTTGCCTGGAACGAGTTGCCCTGAGCACTGTAATTATCTGCCATCAGCACAAATGTTTTTGCTACCCAGTATTCGTAGCTACTGTATTTATCTTTCAATTTAAAGCAGGTATCTAATGATGCTATATAATTCTGTTGCTCGTTCAGAATTTTGGCTACCATGTATTTGGCCTCAACGGCTTTTTCGCTAACGGGCAACTCTGTAACCCGGTTAAAGGCGCCAAAGGCAAACTCCTTATTTCCTTTGGTATAATAGGCCTTCCCTTTCCTGTAATAAGCTTCCTGTACATCGGCATCTTTGCCTGTACCCGAGTTTATTAGCTGATCGGCATATTCAATGGTCTCATCGTTGTTGCCCAATTTTACGGCGGTAGAAAGCAACCCCGTCATGGCAGTGTAGGTGTTTTGGGATGATGAACTGGCAATGTATAGTTGTCTGTAATAAGCATTAGCCTTGTTGTAATCCTTAAGCTCGTAGAAAGCAATTCCTGAGGCTTTTAACAGCGCTTTCTCGTAATACCTGCTGTATTTGTTTTGAATGATAGCATCAAAGTCGGGTAGTGTTGAGGCAAAGTCTTTTGCTTTTATCAGGCATTCTGTCCTGTTCCAGTGTGCTTCGTTGCTGAATAAGCCGTTCGGGAATTTGCTTAAATAGCTTTCATACTGGTTAATCGCTTTGGCACAATCGTTGGACTGGTAAGCATTATCGGCACTTTGATAAATCAGCGAGTCTTGTGAAGCAGAACTAATCTTCAGGTCCGAATAATTATTTACGAAAGCGATATAGGCATCAGGCCTTCCTATCTCAACATAAATATCCTTGAGGGCATCTAAACTCTGCCTTGCTTCTTTCGATTTGGGG
>CAISWS010000008.1 GCA_903889265.1 uncultured Bacteroidota bacterium | reverse complement strand
TTGCCTGCAATTGGTACGGTTTTATTTGCGGTTTTTACATATCTGAATAAAATTCCCGATACTTTTAATTATCTGGTGGAAATTACCAATGAAAATGCCGAAGCACAATACCGCATCGCCACCCGGTTATTGCGGTTTGTAAAAATCGGTTGCCTGATTACCTTTTTGCTGATTGAGTACGCATTGGTGCAGTCAGCCGCAGGTAAATCTGCCGGGTTGGGTGTATGGTTTTTGCCGGTTACACTTGCATTTACTTTTATACCGGTGTTATATTTTGCAGTTAGCTCCTGGCGCAGGAAGTAGGTTCAAAACCAGTGCCTTTCTGAAGCTTATTGAAATTAAAGAAAAGAAATACCGTTTATCACAAAGAACACAAAGCTCAATTCAAAACATTCCAAAAATAAATCCATGGTGGCGATTGTATCAGCGTTTCCTTTGTGCTGTTTGGGGTAAGTTGTAATTGGATTTAATTCTAAACAGCTATTTATACATTTGCATTACTAAGCCAATGAAAAAAGCACTTCATCTCATTCTTATATTTTTCTGTCCCTTACTTGCCTTCTCAAAAATGTTTATTGTGCAAGGCACGGTTGAAGGCCTGCAAACCGGCACTGTAACCCTGGCTTATATCAATGCCGATGGAGAGGATACCACCCTTACTGCAACTATAACCGGTGGCACGTTCACCTTTGCCGGTAAGGTGGCTGAACCGGAACTGGCAAAATTAACCATAACCGAAGGATGGGCTTATAACCTCAGTTTCTTTTTGGAGAACGCCGCTGTTGATGTGCATATGGTAAAAGGTGCAGAGCAGAAAACGGTTGTAACCGGTTCGGTTTCCAATACTATTTACGAAAAGCTCGTGCCTGGCCTTGATGCTTTTTTTGAACATGCCCGTGCAAACAGTGCAGCACATCAACAGTATTCAGGAGGGGTTAATCCCAATGCTTTAATAACTGCCGATTCGTTGTGGGCCGTTCAGCAGAGGCAGTGGATACTGACTATTTGCAACAGCATAGTATATAACCCCGATAATTATGCAGCCCTGTATTTTATCCGCTGGCTGCTTTTTAAACCCAGTGATTATAATGCTATCCGTTCGGCTTTTATGCAATTAAGCCCGGCCGTGAGGAATGGCCCGGCAGGAAAAAAAATTTACACTGAGTTTGAGCATATGCGCAGAACTTCGGTTGGGCAGATGGCGCCTGAAATAAGCGGCAACGATACCTCGGGTAAAGCCGTTGTACTGGCAGCATTGAAGGGCAAGGTTGTGCTGCTTGATTTCTGGTCGTCTTACTGTGGCCCTTGCCGGCAGGAGAACGTGCGCTTGTTACCCATGTATAAGAAATACCACGACCGGGGTTTTGAGATTGTTTCCTACTCGTTAGATAACGAGCGCAGCTACTGGCAGGGTGCTATGCGTAAGGATGGATTGATTTGGCCGCAGGCTTCTGACCTGCGCGGCGGGGCTGGAGCCACTGCGGGTATTTACGATATTACCGACCTGCCGCGAAACGTATTGATTGACCAAACGGGTAAGATTTACGCTAAGGATATACATGGCGATGATTTGATAAAAGCTGTGGAAGGGTTGTTGGGCACTGGGAAATAAACAAGCGGCAGATACCTTCGTCAGGATTCAAATAGTGATAATTACTAAACTAATTAATTATGGAAATTAAACGCACCGGCACCCAACCTTCAGGCAAGGGCCCCGCAGAATACTTTACCGGCACCGTACGCATTGACCCGCTTTTCAGCCCTCCGGAGCCAGCGCGTGTTGCAATGGCGCTGGTAACCTTTGAACCCGGTGCACGTACCGCATGGCATACTCATCCATATGGGCAAACTTTAATTGTAACTGCCGGTTCAGGCTGGGTGCAGCGCGAAGGTGGCCAGCGCGAACAAATATACCAGGGCGATGTGGTTTGGTTTGCAGCAGGAGAGAAGCACTGGCACGGTGCCACAGTTACAACCGCCATGAGCCATATTGCTATACAAGAGAAACTAAATGGCTCGCCGGTTGATTGGATGGAGCAGGTTAGTGAGGAGCAGTATGGGAAATAGGCGCCAGATGGTGCGCCAGATACAGAGCTGAAAAGGTACACCTGGTGGGGCAATTTGGTTAAATTAATACGGGAGTAAGTACGACCCACTTTGGGCAATGCCGTTAAGTTAAGCCAATTCCTATGCGACTCCTCCGGAGTCGGATGGGTCTTTCAACTTTGTTGCTATAAATATGTGACCTCTCCGAGGTCAGGATTTCTTTAACTTAACAACATTGCCACTCTGGGGGCCGATGTCTTGTTTTGGGTTGTTGCTATAAATATATGACCTCTCCGAGGTCCGGATTTCTTTAACCTAACAGCATTGCCACTATGGGGTCGGATGTCTTGTTTTGGGTTGTTGCTATAAGACTTTGACTACTTACGGGTCAGGATTTTCGCAACTAAATAACATTGCCTGGGAGGACAAAAAGTGATATTTGATGATTGCGCAGGAAAGGGGGTGGTTACCAGTGGTAATGGGGGTATATTGTCATTAGTTGTTGGTAATCAATTAGTTAAGGTGAAAAAGGGCTGATAAACTGGTAACCACCCCCACCCCTTACCAGTGTTTGTTTGGCTATTACGGCTTTCCCTGCTCTTCTTTTTTCCTCCTCGCCACTCTTATAAAAATGGCAATCATAACCCCAATACCCAGGCCACCAATAAACCCGCCTAAAAAATCAGGAATCGGGAGGTAATGGTTGTTAACCAGAAATGGAATGCTGGTAGACAGTAATATGCCAATGCCAAATAGTATGCGTTCCCATTTTGTAAAGTGGTTTATCATAACTTTTGTTTAGTTCAATTCAGCCTCCATCGCTTCGGAATTGCTTCGTTGCAAAGCCTCCTCGCAACGACGCAGCTTTTGGGTTTTACCTTAATTCATTCCCGCCCTCTCAGCCTCAATCCTTCTGCGGATATCGCCCAGTTCGCCTTTGGGTATGGCCGCTATTAGTTTCTGCGTGTATTCGCGTTGTGGGTTGTTGTAGATATCGTCGCTGATGCCCATTTCTTCTACCTTGCCTTTGTTCATTACCACCATCCGGTCGCTCATGAATTTTACAACCGAGAGGTCGTGCGAGATGAAGATGTAGGTGAATTTAAATTCCTCGCGCAGTTTAATTAAAAGGTTTAGCACCTGCGCCTGCACTGATACATCCAGTGCCGAAACAGATTCATCGCAAATAATAAACTTAGGGTTTAGGGCCAGTGCACGGGCTATACAAATACGCTGGCGCTGCCCACCGCTAAACTCGTGCGGGTACCGGTTAAAGAATTCGGGTTTCATATTCACTTTGCCCAATAGGTCAATTACTTTTTCCTTGCGCTCTTTTTCGTTGCTGTAAATGCCGTGTACGCTCATAGGCTCCATAATGGCGCTGCCTATGGTAATACGCGGGTTTAACGAGCTGTAAGGGTCCTGGAAGATGATTTGCATATGCTCGCGCATTTCCTTCATATCGCGGTTATCCAGGCTTAAAATGTTCTTGCCATCAAATACTACCTCGCCGCCGTGCGCAGGCACCAGGCGCAATATCGTTCTGCCCAAAGTAGTTTTTCCGCAGCCCGATTCGCCTACAAGGCCCAGCGTTTCGCCTTCATACACATCAAAGGTTACATCATCCACCGCTTTTACATAATCGGTTACCTTGCCTAAAAACGTTTTATTGGTAGGGAACCATGTTTGCAGGTTTTTAAGTTGCAGTATAGGCTTACCACTTAACACGCGTTTACGTCGCGCCAGCGTTTCTTCTTCCGAAATCACCACAGCATTAATGGCATCCTTAACCGAAATGTTGGTTTCAACTATTTCACCGGCGGCATTCTCCGTCATAAAATCTACCACAGTTGGCAGTTTGCTAAGGCGTATTCCCAATGGCGGCCTGCATGCCAGCAGGCTTTTGGTATACGGGTGCTTAGGGTTGCTGAAAATATCCAGCACGCTTCCCTGTTCAACTATTTTGCCTTTATACATTACCAGCACCCGGTCGGCTACTTCGGCAATTACACCTAAGTCGTGCGTAATAAATACTACTGAACTTTCAATTTCGCCTTTCAGCTTTGCCATCAGGTCAAGTATGGTTGCCTGCACGGTTACGTCTAAGGCCGTTGTAGGCTCATCTGCAATCAATATCGAAGGATTGCAACTCATGGCCATAGCAATCATTACACGCTGTTTCTGGCCTCCTGAAAGCTGGTGCGGATATGCATCCAAAATACGCTGCGGATTGGGTAGTTTAACCTTCTCAAACATTTTAAGGGTAATTTCCTTAGCCTGTTGTTTGGTGGTTTTCTGGTGCAGCTGAATAGCCTCCATTACCTGGTCGCCGCAGGTAAATACCGGGTTTAACGAGGTCATCGGCTCCTGAAAAATCATGGCAATTTCGTTGCCGCGGTACTGGCGCATTTCATCCTCGCTTAGCTTGGTTAGGTCTACTACCGAGCCATCTCTTTTATGAAAAAGTATTTCGCCCGAAACAATCCTTCCCGGTGGGTTAGGTATCAGGCGCATAATGGATAATGAGGTTACCGATTTGCCCGAGCCGGATTCGCCCACAATACCAATGGTTTCGCCCCGGTTAAGGGTAAAGCTGATATCATTTACCGCGCGTGTAAAGCCATCGTCAGTTTTAAATTCAGTTACAAGGTTTTTTACTTCCAGCAATAATTGATTTTGGGCCATGTTTTATAGTTGATGAAGAAGGCTGTTTATCGGCAAAATACGTGCGGGCTAAAATATCTTTTAATTAGCGACTTTACAAAAGGCCGGGGATTGGTTAGGGAAACAAACCGGGTTATCTAATTCCCAACAGCCGACCCCTTCGGTCCCCGAAACGGGGAAACCAAAGCCTAAGACCAATACACGCGCTGCCTTTAATTGTATGGCTGGCTGCTATGCCCTGGTTTCCCCGTTTCGTGGACCGAAGGGGTTGAGCCCGGTCCTGTTAAAGGTGTTTTCCCGCGACAATTTCCTCCCACCACAATTTTTCTCCTTCTTTATATATAATGACAACCCATTAGAAATCAACTCAATTTGCGAAAATTACTCTCATTAATTTTTCAAAATTTTCAAACTTTGGCACAATAAATGCACTACCTCAGCTGTTATTATAATAACTAAAAAACGCGACCATGCATTTTCGTTACCTATTTTATTTAATCACTAAATCTAATAAGTATGGAAACCAATCAGAATGGAGCAGGCCGCAAAAAGCTTTACATCAGTGCTATAGTAGCATTGCTGCTCATTAACAGCGTTAGTCTTTACTTTCTTTTCTCCGAAAACCGCGAGAAAACAGATGTAGTAAGCGAAAAGATGGCTTTGCAGAATAACTTCAAAAGCCTTTCAGATTCTTTGGATGCGAAGAACACAGTGATAGATCAGTACATAGGTAAAAACGCAGACCTGGATAAGGCAATTGCTGAAAAGCAGGATATGATTAGCCAGGAGAAACACCAGATAGCTGCCTTGCTGTCGAAAAACAAAATGACAGGGGAGGAGCTGGCAAAAGCAAAAGGTTTAATGGCGCAATATGAATCGTCTATATCCGACCTGCAAACCAAGGTAGATGCCCTTACTGCCGAAAACCAGCAGCTTAAAGGACAAAACCAGCAGCTTACTGCCGATCTTTCAACTGAAAAGCAAACCACATCGCAGCTAAGCGAGCAGAACAAGGGTTTGAGCCAGAAAGTTGCTGTGGGTTCACTGTTATCGGTAGCTGATTTAAATGTTGAGGCCATTAAAACCCGCCACAACGGTAAAGAAGTGCAGGTTAAAAAAGCCAAAGCCGCTGAGCAGTTTAAAATTAGCTTTGAAACCGGTGAAAACAGGGTGCTTGACCCCGGACAGGTTAGCTTGTATGTGCGCATTATAAACCCTAAAGGAGAAACAATAGCGGTAGCCGACCAGGGTTCGGGTACCATGCAATGCGAAAACAGCGACCAGCCTTGCCAGTTTACCAAAAAGGCTGATATAGATTACAACCAAACCAATAAAAAAGTGATACTTTACTGGGGACAGGATATTAAAGACCCGGGAACCTATAAAGTTGAGCTTTATCAAAGCGGCCACGTAATTGGCCAAAGCACGGTTACTCTTAGTTAGAAGACTTTCCATTACTGCTTAAAGCCCTTCCGGAAACGGAGGGGCTTTTTGTTTGTTATAACTACAAAGGCCGTTGTACCATTTACTGCACTATGGTAATTGAGCCTTGTAGATAACTGCGGGCCGGCATAATTTGGTTTGCAACCCAATTAAGTTACATTTGAGCAACTAAAACCCCATACCAACATGGAAGAAAATAATCAGGTAAGTAGCAGTAAAAAAATATACATAGCTATAATTATACTGTTGCTACTCATTATCGCAGGAGGAGGATATCTGTTGTATACAGATAATCAGGCAAGACATGCGGCTGAAACACAAAATGCAGCATTAAGCCAGGAAATGAAGGCTGTAACAGATACCCTGGATGCCAAAAAAGGCGAACTGGAAGCAATGAAAGGTGTTGATGCCGGAAAGGACAGCGCCATTACTGCACAACAGGAAGCCATTGAAAAGAAAGAACAGGAAATAAAGAGCGCCTACGCCAGCGGAAGAATGACCAGTGGCGATGAAAGGCCAGTAACTCCAACCGATACGGGAGAAGTCAAAGAAGCAAAGTTATT
>CAISWS010000007.1 GCA_903889265.1 uncultured Bacteroidota bacterium | reverse complement strand
CTAGCCAAAAGAGGAACGTTTTTAGCGAAAAATGTGGGTTTTGGACATCCTGATTTTAACGAAAAAGCTACATAATGTGGATATTAGGGGTATTTTTGCGCTCACTTTTGCACTTTTGCAGTTTGATTGGATAAAAATTATTTTCTTTGATTCTTAATAAACAAAAAAAGCACATGAAAGTAAGATTTTACGCAACCTTGATGATCTTGTTAGGGGCTATGGTAATGAATGCTCAGGACGCGCATTTTTCTCAGTTTTATGCCTCTCCTCTAACCCTCAATCCCGCTCTGACAGGTAATTTCAACGGTTTTTACCGTGTTTCAGGAATTTACAGAAATCAGGACCCTGGTTTAGCGCAAAGTAACCCTGCGTTTTCAACTCCGTCAATTGCAGCCGATGTTTCGCTTTTGAAGGATAAAATCAAAAACGGCGCACTTGGAGTGGGTATTGTGTTCTTAAATGATCAACAAAACGGAAAAACTTTCAACAGTAACGAATTTATGCTGTCGGTTGCTTATAATATGACCTTTGGCCCTAAAAAAAGGTTCCAGATTGGCGCAGGGTTGCAGGGTGGTATTGTGAGCACCAAAGTTGACTTTTCAAAACTTCAGTTTGATGATGGATTTGATCAGAACCTGAACTATACTCAGTCTACAGAATCATTGAATACAAAAGCGGCTAACAAAGGTGTATTCAACGCCGGTATATTTACCAAATATGAATTTGCTACCGGCATGCGCGTTTATGTTGGTTATTCTTTCAACAACGCCAGCCACTATAAAGAAAACTATATCTTAAACAGCAGCAGCCAGTTTAACATCCCTTTCCGCAATACGTTGCACGGTGGCTTTGAATTTGAAGTAAACGACCGCATTGTTCTTATTCCCGGCGTTATGTATCAAAATCAGGCTAAAGCTGATGAAACCAACTTTGGTTTAAACGTAGGTATACACGTGGTTAGAAGCCCGGACCCTATGAAGGTTGCTACTTTATTCGTGGGCCTGTGGAACCGTATCAATACCGATAACTATACGCTTATACCAGAGCTTGGCTTTGATTACAAAGGTTTCAGGGCTGGTCTTGCATATGATGCTCCTCTTACTCAGCAAAGGGCTGATGGTAATGCTATTGGCGGGCCTTATGCCCAGGCTTTTGAAATTACCCTTAGCTATATAGGAAACATTATCCCTAAAAAAGAAGATAACTACCTTTTCAACCCAAGATACTAGGATTTAATAGCATTTGTTAAGCAAATATTGATTTACATAACCCTGAAAACTAAGCATTGATTATGAAGTATTTTCTATTAGTGGTATTGATTCCCCTAAGTGTGTTACTCAGCGCCCAGAATACCCAGAAGCAACAGCCTACCAGCGGTGGCAGCAAAGGAACACAAGCAAGCTCAGGCGGCCAATCTGCCAGCAATAGCAATGGTGACGATAAGAATATTGAAAGATATCCGAAATTAAAATGGCGTAAAAAGTTAAGAATTGCCAGGGGTAAAATGAAAGACGGCAGTTACTACATAGCTGCGAAGTACCTTGAAGATGCTTACAAAGACAAACCCGAGAAAGTTGAAATAACCCACCTGTTAGGTGATGCCAACCGTTTTCTGCGTGATTACGAAGCGGCTGCGAAATACTACAAGGCTGAAATGGCTAAAGATTCAGGTGCTTATCCTACCGATAAGTTCTTTTTGGGCCAGATGGAAAAATGCAACGGTAAATATGAAGAAGCCAAAAGTGATTTTCAAAGCTACTTGAAGTCGAAATTAGATAAAGGTGATGTTAGCTATAAAAACCTGGCGAAGATTGAAATTACAGGTTGCGACTCTGCGCTTATTATCATTAAGCACCCTAATAAAGTAAAAGTTGAAAAAATCACATCAGGTATCAATACCCCTTTACAGGATTTTTCGCCAAAACCTTTAAAAGGTGACCGCGTTATTTTTACCAGTCAGAAAACGGACACTGCGGTTGACTTTACCACATCCAAATCGGATTACTATACTACCATATTTACTGCAGAAAAAGCAGGTAAAGGATACACTAACAGAACCCAATTGCCTTACCCTCCGAATGATTTGCACGCAAATGCAAGCAACGCAATATTATCAGGCGATGAGAAGACCATGATATTTACAAAGTGCCCTGATACTTTGAACCTGGCTAACAGGGTAAACTGTAAAATTTATACCACCACCAAAAAGAATGACCTGGAGTGGAACGAGCCTACCGAAATTAAAGGCATTAACAACCCGGATGGAACTACTACTGAACCTGCATGGGGTATTGATAAAGACAGCAACGCAATTTTATATTACGTTAGTGACCGTAAAGGAGCTAAAGGATTGGACATTTATTACTCTGTAATTAATAAAGACGGAACTTACGGCGCGCCTCAGAACGCAGGTGTTGAAGTTAACACCATTGGCGATGAAGTTACTCCTTGGTACGATATGAAGAGTAAAACACTTTACTTCTCATCTAACGGTCATGGTTCTATTGGCGGTTTGGATATTTATAAAATTTCCGGAACACCCGGCCACTGGACCTCACCGGCCATCAACCTGGGCGTGCCTATCAACTCGCAGGCAGACGACCTTTACTTCGCATTAAACGATAAAGGCGCTAAAGGCTTCCTGGTATCAAACCGTATTGGCACTACATCGCCACGTGGCCAAACATGCTGCGATGATATCTGGAGCGTAAACGTGCTGCATGATGTTTACCTGAGAGGTTACTATGTAAAAAGAGGCGATGCTACCAAAACCCCGGTTGAAGGCGTAGATGCATCTATGTATAAAGTTGCAGGCAATAACTTTGATTTTGTTGCCAATGCAAAAACAGTTCCTACTCCATTTGTTTTCCCTTTACAAAGAGGAACTTCTTATAAAATTAATGGTAACAAAGACGGCTACTGGCCATCTATCGATAACCTGAGCGTAAGCGAAGATGAAGAACGTGATACAATTGACCAGATATTCTATATCGACCCGATTATCAAAATCCATATCAAGATACCGAATGTATACTTTGCCTTCGATAAATCGAACGTAATTGATTTCTACAAAGGCCAGATAGACAGCGTGGTTAAAGTATTAAACGACCACCCGGCATATTCTGTTGAAATACAAGGTTACACCGATAGCAAAGGCTCTGACGAATACAACCAGAAGCTATCTGAAAGAAGAGCCAGTGAAGTTAAAACCTTCCTGATTAAAAAGAAAGGCATTGCCGAAAGCCGCGTAGTAGCTAAATGGTTTGGTAAATCAAACCCTGCTGTGCCTAATGAGTTACCTAACGGCGAAGACGACCCTGAAGGACGTGCACAAAACAGAAGGGTAGAGTTTAAAATTATACCTGACAAAACCGGCGAAGACGCCCCTGAGTTTGAATCAGTAAAATCGGAAGTAGTTAAAGCCGTTAAAACCGGCCCGGGCTATACCTACGGTAAAAAACCAGCTAAGAAGAAATAATCAGTTGATGGAATAAAATACAACGAGGTCGCCCAAAAGGCGGCCTCGTTTTGTTTTAGGCCGTTTCCATTAACCCTCTCCTTGGAGAGGGTAGGGAGAGGAGGCTGTTTTGTATTAAGCCTCCCCTTCGGGGAACTTTGGAGGAGCTGGCTGTTTTACATTAACCCTCTCCTTCGGAGAGGGCAGGGAGAGGAGGCTGTTTTGTATTAACTTTATATTTTGCTAACCACTGGTAACGGGTAGGGGTGGTTACCACTTTTTCAGAGTTTTTAGCAACCAATGCACTCATTATCAGCCAATTTACTACTTGCCACCCCCGTTACCACTGGTAACCACCCCTGGTTACCAGTGGGGTGTATTTTGTATTACCGGGTAGCGGTTCCCCCGCCCCGGTAGTCAGAGGGTTGGGCTGCCTTTACATTCCAAATGTGTAAACCCATTTAGCTACTTAAGAAAAATTAATATATTAATTGTAAATTAAATGTCTCCAAAAACTGTGTAAACCCTGATTGTTAAAATTTTGTCAATTGCAAAGCCCTTCCCGGCCGCACTATAAACCTCTCCCTGAAGCAGCGGCGGTTAAAGTCCTTTCCCCGGTCCCGATAGCTATCGGGATCGGGGAGGAAGGCTGTTTGTATGGCGCGCCAGGTTAAAAGTATTTGCCATTAAAGAAGGTTATGAATTAGGGGATAATATCAATTCAAAAGTGCTTGCCTTTGCTTTTGGATTATCTGCAGAAATTGAGAGAACACTTATATCACAACGTATTAAAGAGGCGTTAGCAAGGAAAAAATCAGAGGGAATAAAACTAGGCCGTCCAATTGGTAGTAAAAAACGCAACCCAAAGTTAGCGAAGCATGATGCATATATAAAACGTCGTATTGCGGAGGGTGCCAAACAGGTCGAGATAGCCAGGGCGCTAAAAGTTCATCGCCATACCGTAAAAGATTGGCTGATGCAATGAACCCGTTTTAGCGCAACGTATTGTTTTAGCATAGCTTCCAGCTTAGCTAAGCCATGCTTATAGTGTTCCGTTGCAATATTTTACCATCGCTCACCCAATAATTGATAAAACGCAGAAGGAGAAATTATCCGTATTTTGTTAACCTGTTTCATGCCTAAAACGAGTCGGTCTCCGGTAACTAAAAAGTGCGATTTTACTGCATAGGCCAAATCAAAAAGATAGTTGTCATTTATGTCTAAAGCGCGGTCAAAGCGCTTTTCAATACTTACTTTATGAGTTATATCTTCAATAAACGTCACTATTTCTTCAACAGGTTGGTTTAAATATCTGGCAAGCTGGGGTTCTTTCAGGTTCCGGCTGATTTCCTCTAAAAGTTCCGGGCAGGTATGGATAGTGATATTGTAGTTTGCCGGCAGTAAAAGCAATTTATCTGTTTTCTTCTTTATAATGGCTGAAATAAAAACATTCGCATCAAGCACAACCCGGTCAATCTCCATTGCGCTTTCTGTTTTTGTTTACCGTAGCTACTATTTCGGTTGTCGATACTTTATTTTTCCTTACCCGGGCATTTATAATTTTGGCCTTAGCCAGTAACTCGCCCTTTTTTAACTTTATCAGCAATACTTTCTGTTCTTCATCGGTAAGCTTCTTTATCTCTGAATTAAGTTTGTTAAGTGTGTTGCCTGTGGTTAATAACATAGTAAATGAATTTAAGCTAAGATAACTAAAATTGAATTACAGACAAAGCAGACACCAAAACCTTGCTTGCGCGGGCTTTAGCCCTGCCCAATGCTGGCCGTGGCAGGGGTGCATAATGTTTTGGCGAGCCTGATTCTTTTTCGCAAGTTTGTCCTGCCAAACGAATTAACCTTCAATGAATAAAATACTAGTTGCCAACCGCGGGGAAATTGCCTTACGCATTATGCGCAGTGCGCGCGAAATGGGTATAAAAACAGTGGCCGTATTTTCGGAGGCCGACCGCAATAGTCCGCACGTGCGGTATGCCGATGAAGCAGTATGTATAGGCCCGCCCTCATCTAAAGAATCGTACCTGCGGGGCGATAAAATTATTGAAGTAGCTAAATTGCTGGATGTAGATGCCATACACCCCGGCTACGGTTTTTTAAGCGAGAACGCGGCTTTTGCAAAACTGGTAGAAGAAAATGGTATCACCTTTATAGGGCCTACTCCGGAGGCCATTGAAGTAATGGGCAGTAAACTGGCCGCCAAAGAAGCAGCCAAAAAGTTTGATATACCTATGGTGCCCGGTAGCGAAGGTGCCATTAAAAATATAGATGAGGCCCGTAAGCTGGCGGCTGTAACCGGCTATCCCATCCTTATCAAGGCTTCCGCCGGTGGCGGCGGTAAAGGAATGCGCGTGGTTAACATGGCGGAAGAACTGGAAGAACAGATTCAACGTGCCCAAAGCGAGGCTATAAACGCCTTTGGTGATGGCAGCGTTTTTATTGAAAAATATGTAGGCTCGCCCAAGCACATTGAGGTGCAGATACTGGGCGATAACTATGGCAATATCGTTTACCTGTTTGAACGCGAATGCTCCGTTCAGCGCCGCCACCAAAAGGTGGTGGAAGAAGCCCCCAGCAGTTGCCTGACCCCCGAAAAGCGCAAGGCCATTGGCGAGGCCGCCGTTAAAGTGGGTAAAAGTTGCGCCTACATTGGTGCCGGTACGGTAGAGTTTTTGGTAGATGAGGAACTGAATTTCTATTTTCTGGAAATGAACACCCGCCTGCAGGTTGAGCACCCCGTTACTGAAATGATAACCGGCATTGACCTGGTAAAAGAGCAAATTAAAGTAGCAAGAGGGGAGAAGCTGAGCTTTACCCAGGAAGACCTGCAAATGCGCGGCCATGCAGTTGAATTACGCGTGTATGCCGAGGACCCCATGAATAACTTTTTGCCCGACATTGGTAAGCTACTTCAGTACAAAAAGCCCGAAGGCCCCGGTGTGCGGGTAGACGATGGTTACGAAGAAGGCATGGAAATACCCATCTACTACGACCCCATGCTGGCCAAGTTGATTGGCTACGGCAAAGACCGCACTGAAGCCATTGCCCGCCTGGTTCGTGCTATCGAAGATTACCGCATTGAAGGCGTAAAAAATACCCTGGCCTTTGGTAAATTCGTATTACTGCACCCCGATTTTGTTTCGGGCAAATTTGATACCCACTTTGTAGCCAAACACTTTAAACCCGAATACCTGAAGGCCGAAAAAGAAGACGAGCTGGAAATAGCCGCCCTCATAGGCGCCCATATCTTCGAAAACAAAACTGAATCGGTTACCGCCAAAGCCGCGGTGGCTACCAAAGCAGGTAGAAGTAATTGGGTAAAGAACAGAAGTAGTTACAGGTAGTGGCCTCATCCTCTGCCTTACGGCATCTTCTTCTCCAAGTTAAAAGCAAATTAGAGAAGGAGAGCCAAGTCTTAATTCTTGGTCGTTTACCAGAGATTTTCAGCATTACACCAGAATACACGGGCGGGAAGAGGTGTGAGGCTAAGCGGCCGTAAGGGGTAAAGAATAGAAATAGTTAATAATTATGGACAGTAAACCGCAATGGGCGTGGTATGCACCGTATTGCTTAAATGCCCGGCCATGTCGCGCAATATTATGCCATACGTAACCGTATCATTCAAACTACATGGGCAGCCACCAAAACATTTGGTGTTATAAGCACCGGCAATAACCTGGATTGTGCCTGAAATAGCCTTATATTTTCCTGCGGGCTGAACATTAGCCGAGGCAAAGGCTGTAATACATGAATCTCGGCCATCAATCAGGAACACATCAAATTGCGGTAATCGTAAACAGGAAGAATCACCGTGCTGAATGCCGCAGCAAACAGAGTCGCTGGTATTACTGTCAGAAGCATTAACCCCAATGTCACCATCGCCATCAGTAAAGGAAAAGGTAATTGTATCTGAAAAGCCATTGATGATATTGGAAGAAGAAACCGACACAAACGCGATTTGCGGAATAACCGAATACGTAGGCGGTTTTACACACGAATAAAGGGTAAAAGCAAGAATAATATAAACCAAAGCAGCTTTGCGCATAGATTCAAAGAAACTGAAATTCGCCTTATTTATTGCATTTTTGCGGCCTAATTTTAGTTAAGCTTGTTACCACTTATTGATAAAATATTTTCTGTAAGCGAATCGGATTTTGAAGGAACTGCCCTTGAAGTATTCAGATTTCAATTTGAGGAGGTGGAAATTTACCGGCTGTTTTGCCAGTCGCTTAAAAGGACTCCTGACAACGTATCGCAAGTAGCCGATATCCCTTTTCTGCCAATCGAATTTTTTAAAAGTTACCCGGTTATAAAGCAGGGCGCAGAGGCTGTAAAAGTATTTGAAAGCAGCGGCACCACCGGAAGCATCCCTTCCCGCCACTATGTGGCCAATACGGATATTTATGAACAGAGTTTTCTGAAAGGCTTTGATATCTTTTATGGGAAACCGGATGATTATACCATTTTGGCGCTGTTGCCCTCTTATCTGGAAAGAGGGAATTCTTCACTGGTATACATGGCCGATAAACTGATTCGCCTTTCCGGTAAAAAAGAAAGCGGCTTTTTTTTGAATGAATTTGAAAAGTTGTATGGCATTTTGCTTGATTTGAAAGCAAAACGAGAGAAAGTGATTTTGCTGGGCGTAACGTTTGCCCTGCTTGATTTTGCGGAGTTATTCAACACAGATTTCCCCGGCCTTATTATTATGGAAACCGGTGGCATGAAAGGCAAACGCGAAGAACTGACCCGCGAAGAAGTACATGAAAAACTATGCGCAGCTTTCGGCGTTCCAAAAATCCATTCGGAATATGGGATGACAGAGCTTTTAAGCCAGGCTTATTCAAAAGGAGATGGTATTTTTGAATCCGTGCCCTGGATGAAAATTATTACCCGCGATGTATACGACCCCCTTAAACTGCAGGAACCCGGCAAAGCCGGCGCCGTAAATATTATTGACCTGGCCAATCTTTTATCATGCTCTTTCATTGCAACAAACGATATTGCAAAGGTGAATGAAAACGGTAGTTTTGAAATTCTGGGCAGGATGGATAATGCAGAAGTGAGGGGATGTAATTTGATGGTGTTATAGAGAAATTTACCAGTAAGGCACTACGAACACCAAGCTTCACTAAGAATTATTTAAAAACGGTATTGATTTATTAACCGGATTTCTTCGCAGCCATAAAATGTATTTCTTTGCGCTCTTTGCTTCTTTGAGGTAAAAATGTATTTCTTAGTGTTTCTTTGTGTCCTTATGTTGGCTAACTTTGTATTCATTTAAAAATGGAGTTTCTTAAAAACACTTTTCTCTTTCGTCTCTTCCGGCAAGATAAGCTGCTGTTTACCGTTATCATCCTGTATTTGGCCGGTGTGTTTTACCATGTTTTAAAACAGCGCGAGGAATTTCCTTTTTTCCTTTACGGCATGTATTCGTTAAAAGAGAAACCACAAGATGCCTACATCGCCTACTCCATAAAGGTTGACGATACCGAAATAAAATATTCAAAACTCCGCGATTCGCAGCGAGAGTTAATTACATCCACCCTCGGCAACGCTGTTCCTTTACTTGAAGAAGGTAAACTT
The DNA here is from genome assembly GCA_903889265.1 of uncultured Bacteroidota bacterium. Lineage (GTDB taxonomy): Bacteria > Bacteroidota > Bacteroidia > Chitinophagales > LD1 > Bog-950. The sequence continues at coordinate 4,476 of CAISWS010000007.1, read as the reverse complement.
AGCCCTGAAGAGGTAAGCCGTTTTAAAAACTGGCTGATGAATTATTGCATGGATATGCGCATGATTAGTGATAGCAAAATGGATGTTTTTAAACTGAGTTGTAATTATGATTCTGCCGGACAGATAATAGTTTTAAAGAAGGAACTGGTATATTCTTATGTTGGCAAATAAAAGCTTTGAGCGGGAGTTTCAGATAAAGGCATATTTTGTTTATGGCGTGGCCATGTACATATGCTTCTATCACCTGATAAGCAATGCCATGCTGGCCCAAATGCAGGGGCCTCCCTTTATTTTTAAAGATACTGAGTGGGTTTATCAGTTATATCTGGCAACAGGTATACCACAATTTATAACCTCCCATTCCGTGCTTTCGTCGGTATTTGATATTTCACTACTGGTTACAACGGTTGGTTTTCTGCTTAGCCGCAACAGGATATTTGCGGTGCTTTTCACCTTGGCAGCGCTCAATTATTTTCTTACATACAACCTGGTTACGGGCCACCATTACCATGGCCTGGTGGGCCTGCTGGTAATCAGCCTTCCGTTCTGGTTTAAAAGTGAGCAGCGTTTCAATTTCAGCTGGGAAGCAGTGCGTTATTATTTCCTGTATATTTTTTCCTCGGCCGGATTGTGGAAGGTTTTACGCGGCTCCGCTTTTTATCACGATCAACTTTCAAACATATTAAAACAGCAACAAATTAATTTGCTGCTGCAAAACCCGTCAGGGTATAAGGCCCACGTTGCGCAATTTTTAATTTCGCATACCGGCTTTTCACATGCGCTAATTTTGGCCAACGTGGTTTTACAACTATCATTTGCCATCGGCTTTTTTACAAAAAAGTTCGACCGCTTTTTATTTTGGTTTGCTATTCTGTTTGTGGCGGCCAATCTTTTTGTAATGGGCATTCTTTCTATGGAACTCCTCATCCTCAACCTTACTTTATTGAATTGGGAGAAGGTAGAAGCCTACCTGATAAAAAAGGAAATTGTTACAGTTGAGTAGTGCGCTGCCTCAGTAAATGGTCCGCAATAACCAGGGCTGCCATGGCTTCAACTATAGGCACAGCACGCGGAACTACACAAGGGTCGTGCCGGCCTTTGCCTTTTACTTCTATTTCGTGCCCTTCCTTATCAACCGATTGTTGCGATTGCATAATAGTTGCAACCGGCTTAAATGCAACGTTAAAGTAAATATCCATGCCATTGCTGATGCCGCCTTGTATGCCGCCTGAGAAGTTGGTTTTTGTTTCAATCTTATTATCAGCGGTTGAAAAGAAAGCATCGTTGTTTTCGCTGCCGTATTTTTCTGTGCCTGCAAATCCGCTACCATATTCAAACCCATGAACGGCATTAATGGATAACATTGCCTTACTCAACTCGGCGTGCAGCTTATCAAATACAGGCTCTCCCAGGCCCACCGGGCAGCCTTTAATAACGCAGGTAATAACTCCCCCTATGGTGTCGCCCTTGGCCCTTGTATCCTGTATCAGCTCTATCATTCTGTCGGCCACCGTTTCATCGGGGCAGCGCACTATGTTGCCGTCCGTTCGGCCAAGGTCCAGTTGTTCGTAGCTTTTTTCAAGCTTTATTTTACCCACTGCCGAAACATAAGCCGAAACCCGGATGCCTGCATGTTGAATAAATTGTTTGGCAACAGCCCCGGCAATAACCCTGGCCGCTGTTTCGCGCGCGCTGGCCCTGCCCCCTCCCCGGTAATCGCGGGTGCCGTATTTAACCTCATAGGTAAAATCGGCGTGCGATGGGCGGTATGCTTCTTTCAGGTGCGCGTAGTCGTCCGACTTTTGGTCTTCATTTTTAATCAGCACCGCAATAGGGCTGCCTAAAGCCTTCCCTTCAAATACTCCCGAAAGGATTTCAAACGTATCTGACTCTTTGCGCTGTGTGGTTATGGCAGATTGCCCGGGTTTTCTTCTGTCCAGTTCAAGTTGAATTTGCTCCATGTCTATTGCTAAACCGGCAGGGCACCCGTCTATCACAACTCCAATGGCCTTACCATGGCTTTCACCAAAAGTTGTAATCCTGAAAATCTCTCCAAAACTATTACCTGCCATATTAAACACCAGATGATGAATTGCTAAATTCGGCTTTTATGGCGAAAGGCCTTCAAAATATTTCGCACGGAGGCACGTAGAAAAATACAGAGAAATACAAACTACATTTTTAATTACATGATTTGGTTTGAATTTCACTTTCAGGATAAAAGTTATAGCTTTTTTATTATTGTATTTCCCGGCTGTTAACTCCCTGCGAAATAAATTTTCACATATTTGCCAGGTAACTACTTCAATATGGCATCTATCCTTATCAGAAATATAAAATCATTGTTGGGTATCCGTGCAGCAGGTATTCGCCTTGTAAAAGGCGTTGAAATGAAAACCCTGCCTTCTTTGGACGATGCGTACCTGCTCATTGAAAACGGCTTGATAAAATCTTTTGGTGCTGATACAGAGGCCCCTGAACGGGCGGATGAAATAATTGATGCCACTGGCAAATTCGTTTTCCCCTGCTGGTGCGATTCGCATACGCACATTGTTTATGCTGGTTCGCGCGAGCAGGAGTTTGTAGATAAGATACATGGGTTAAGCTATGAGGAAATTGCAAAACGTGGAGGTGGTATCCTGAATTCGGCTTTAAAACTGGCAAACGCATCGGAGCAGGAGTTGTTTGATGCAGCATTCCAGCGCCTGCACGAAATGGAACGGTTCGGCACCGGGGCAGTTGAAATTAAAAGCGGATATGGATTAAGTTATGAGGGTGAACTGAAAATGCTGCGGGTAATTAAAAGGTTAAAAGAAAGCTCAAAGCTTACTATCAAAAGTAATTTTTTAGGTGCACATGCTTTTCCAACTGAGTTTAAACAAAACCATCAGGGATATCTTGATCTACTAATTAAGCGCCTGCTACCTCAAATCGCCCATGAGGGCCTGGCCGATTTTATAGATGTATTTTGCGACAGGGGTTTCTTTTCGCCCGATGAAACAGACCGCATTTTGGAGGCCGGGGCTAAATATGGATTGCAGCCCAAAATACACGCTAACGAACTGGATTACAGCGGCGGCATTGAGGTAGGAGTGAAGAACAATGCCCTTTCGGTAGATCACCTTGAATTTACCGGCGACGAGCAGATTGAGGCCCTCCGCAACTCAGGAACCATGCCTACGCTGCTGCCATCCACTGCTTTTTACCTGGGCCTGCACTATGCGCCAGCGCGTAAAATAATAGATGCCGGCCTGCCCCTGGCAATTGCAACCGATTTTAATCCGGGCTCTTCCCCATCGGGTAATATGCCTTTTGTGGTGGCATTGTCGTGTATTAAAATGAAAATGTTGCCCGAGGAGGCAATTAATGCGGCAACCCTAAACTCAGCCTATGCCATGGGGGTTGAGCAACAACTTGGCTCTGTTACAATTGGTAAGAAGGCGAATGTGTTTATTACAAAACCCATTTCTTCCCTGGCCTTTCTTCCTTATTCCTTTGGAAGTAACCTTGTTGAAAGGGTTATTCTCTGAGGCATTTCCTTTATTATATGTGGTAACATCTAATTTAATAGTGCTTTAATCTGAACGCAGTGTGATATAAAACAAAAAACCCGCTGTTAGGCGGGTTCTCTGTTGTTAAAAAATTAGGAATGACGAATACTAGTATTCGCTTTCTTGTGCTAAGTCCTTAGCAAGTTCAACTATTTCAGATATACGTTTGCCGTTTACTGAATAGAAGATTTTCTTGCCATCACGTTGTGTGTTAACAACCTGGGCTCTTCTTAAAATTGCAAGATGTTGAGAGGCTACTGATTGCTCGATCTTTAATTTTGCATAAAGTTCGGTTACAGTAACTTTTCCTTTGGCCTCAATCAACTCAAGCAATTTCTTGCGTAGAGGGTGATGAAGAGCCCTAAGGGTTAAAGCTGCTCTCTTAATAATGCGCAGGTCTGCTTCGATTTTACTCTTGCCATCGGGTCCTGTTACCACCAATGGGTCTTTGAGTTTTGCTGTTTTACTTTTCATTTTGCTGACATTTTGTGCGTTAAAAATATGAATTAATCTAGCATTATGAAAAAAAAACGGGCAGTAATTAGGATTTTTTTAGATTATTTTAATTTTACGGACTACAAAAGCCCTGTTTGGGGCCACTTTTCCACGATTGTTTATAAATGTTTGAATTCAAAAAAAAGCGACAATTGTCAATTAAGACAATACTTATGTCTAATCGTCTTTCTCTTTTAACTTTTCGGTTCCGTTGCTTGGTGCCTTTTTCTTTTGCGCAAAATAACCCAGATGGATTTTTATACCTGCGTTAAACAGCCTGCCCTCCAGCGGGCCATATAGCTGGGCAAATGCCGGGTGCGCATAGGTTGGGTTGGGGTAAACCACAGGCCCATACGTTGTTTGGCGTATATCTGCAATGTTTTCAAGGTTGGCAAATATTAACAGAAACTTATAGGCATATTGTGTGCTT
>CAISWS010000006.1 GCA_903889265.1 uncultured Bacteroidota bacterium | reverse complement strand
GCCTTACAAGCAGAGGGTCACTGGTTCGAACCCAGTAGTTCCCACAGGTAAAAGCCTTGTAAATTGAAAGATTTACGAGGCTTTTGTGCTTTTAGAACCTACCGGTCGAAGTTATTAGCAGGCCAAAAACAGGCAACTATTAGCAGGCTTGGATTAACCATAAATCCAATGTCAACAGTTAAAGTGAAGCTGGACACACGAAAGCAGCTAAAAGATGGAACCTACCCACTCATTATCAGAGTACACAGCGGTGGTAAAAGGCGGGACATCAATCTGAAAACCTACCTGAAAGAAAATGAGTTTGACCCCGGCACTCAAAAGGTAGTTGGTAAGCACCCCAACAAAAAGCTGATTAATCAGAAGATTCAGAAGGCTATCCTACAAGTACAACAGACCTCTTTAAAGCTTGAAATGGCAGAGGAGGTAGTTACATCCGAGAAGATTAAGAACCTTGTCCTAAAGTCACAGGCAAAGCTTGATTTTATGGCTTATGGATGGCAGAAGGTAGAGGAATTGAAGCAAGGTAACCACTATGGCAACTCCTGTATCTACCGGGATGCTTTGAACGCTCTTAAAAAGTATTCAGTCAAGGCGCATATCTCTTTTCAAGAGATTGATAATAGTTTCATGAAACAACTGGAAAACAAGATGCTTGCTAAAGAGTAGAAACATTGGCATTATCGGGCCTATGGGATAATTAACCAAGGTATCGTTCCTGAAATCCAATACTGATTCTCTATACCCCAATACACATTGGGCACCATATTGCTGTGCAGAAACAACCGAAGCTGTAGTCAAGAATATTAATGTGTATAGAACCCTCACTTTTGTACGCTTACTTTACCCGTTTGTATTACTAAATTTCCGTCTCTACCTCTCCAAAGATACAAACTGCTGGCAATACGCGACACATCTATTTCAATAGTACCCAAATTAGGGACCTGCTGGCTTATAACTGTTTGTCCCATCAAGTCGGTCAGTTCAAACGTCATAGTGTTGCTGGTAGCCGATGAGTAAAACACTTTTAAAATATTTTTCGCAGGATTAGGGAATACCATTACCAAATTTGTCGGCGTTGATGTAATACTTGTTGAGTCCAATGTTTTATTTGCTGACATCAACATTCGTAATTCATGAGAGGATGGTGTACATATTGCCAAATCATCGAAAAATATCGTGTTATCATATTGCGCATAAAGAGCGCGGGCAATGTATACGGCATCACCGGCTTTATAAGGGCATTGAATGGCCAAGCTGGCTATTGTATCTAACTGGCCATTCGTAAACGTATCAATCCCCGCTATCGCTGTTTCCAAATAGATGGTACTCATAGCAACGTAGTTGGCTGCACCTACATTGCTGGTAGATATATTGTTATTATAAGTAACCGCGTTGCTTAATGCATCGGAGTAACCGCTTGCTTTACCGCCCAAACTTATGGTGTTTGCAATGGTTGCACTGTCGGTTAGTAATTGATTTTGCAGCTCGCTGTTTAATATTCCAGCTAAATCGCTGCTGCCTTCATTGGTGTAAAAGCGTGCATTAAACGTATTCCATGCAGTAAACGGCCATGTGCAAGATGTTGATTTTCACGCCAGCATTGCAACAGTTAAGATGGTGAAGGTGAAATAGGGAATAAAAAGATTTAAGGCTTTAACACCCGGAATTTGTCATTGCCCAATCGAAACAAAATTCAGCCCGTGATTACCTGCATCGGAACCATCAAAAACCCTGCTTTCTGATTTTTTACGGTTATATTTTG
>CAISWS010000005.1 GCA_903889265.1 uncultured Bacteroidota bacterium | reverse complement strand
CGTTGGTGATTGTGGTAGGAATAAAAATGAAGACAAACTTTCCATGTCATGGTGAGCGAAGCCGAACCATTCACAACGGCAATTTATGCGATTATGAAGCAGAAGTTTCTTTATGTCTACATTCTAAAGTGCTCGGACCAATCGTATTATGTTGGTGTAACTAATGATGTTGAATTGAGGTTGGCACAGCATAATTCGGGAAGAAGTGAAACATCATATACCAACAGCAGATTGCCGGTTGAATTGGTTTATGTTGAGCAACATGAGGATTACAATCTGGCAATTGCCCGGGAGAAACAAATTAAAGGGTGGACCCGCGCAAAAAAGAAAGCATTAATTGAAGAGAATTGGGATAAGCTGAGGGGGCTTGCTAGTTGTAAGAATGAGACCAGTCATTTGAAAATAAAAGGCAAATGAATTGTCTTTTAGCAAACAGTTGTGTGTGTGGTTCGGCTTCGCTCACCATGACAAAATTTGAGAATTATGGGAGGAATATAAAGAATGGGCGCGCTAACCCTGTTATGGTGAGCGAAGCCGAACCATGACCGCACTATAAAATAGAAACAATTAAAAATGCCTATAACCTTCCATACCGCCGATATCAAGCTGCCGCCTATGCAAAAGGCGGCCCTCAAAAAATTTATATCTGCCCAGGCATTGAAGGAAGTAAAAAAGAAACTGCATATCACTTACGTTTTTTGCAGCGATGATTACCTGTTGAACATGAACAAACAGTTTTTAGAACACAACTATTACACAGACATTATCACCTTCCCGCTCAGCGAAACTGAAAAGGAAATCGAGGCAGAGATTTATATCAGTATTGACCGGGTGAAAGACAATGCGGCTAAGTTCAAAACAGATTTTTTAGAGGAGTTTCATCGGGTTATTTTTCATGGCGTACTGCATTTAATGGGTTATAAGGATAAGAGTAAACCGGATAAGGAAACCATGCGGAAGAAAGAAAATGAGTGGCTAAGGAAGTTTAAAACAGCTTTAAAGGCCCATTAAACCGGTTAGTACATCGGGAAAGGGAAAAGGTATGAATTTTCGGTACAACCAAATGACAATCAAATAGATGTACCGAAAACGAAGAGATTTGAGCGAAATATAACCTTGTAATGAAAAGCGAATCCGATCCGTTGCAAATTGTGCCACGTGGAACAATTTGATAGTGGGAAACAAGGGCCCGGTAAACATGTCACAACGATAAACTAAGTCGGAAGAAGATTGTTCCACGTGGCACAATTTGGAAGCAAAAACCTAATAGCTGTTACAAGCATAAAAGGAAAGACAATTAATAAATGGCAGAGTAGTTACCTTTGCAATCTAAAACAAGCAAGTGTTTAAAGAATACGATGTAATAGTAGTAGGTGCCGGCCATGCTGGTTGTGAGGCAGCAGCCTCAGCGGCTAACATGGGCAGTAGCGTTTTGCTGGTAACCATGAACATGCAAACCATTGCCCAAATGAGCTGCAACCCAGCTATGGGCGGAATTGCCAAAGGACAAATAGTGCGCGAGATTGATGCATTGGGTGGATACTCGGGCATTGTTTCAGATAAAAGCATGATACAGTTTCGGATGCTAAACAGGTCTAAAGGGCCTGCAATGTGGAGTCCAAGAACTCAAAACGACAGGATGATGTTTGCCACAGAATGGAGAAACATGCTGGAGCAAACCCCCAACGTAGACTTCTGGCAGGATATGGTAGGCGGTTTATTGGTAAAAGACGGCCGGGTTTGCGGTATTACCACCGGCATGGGAATAGACATACCCGCCAAATCTGTAGTGCTTACCAACGGAACATTCCTGAATGGATTAATACATATAGGGGAGAAAAACTTTGGTGGGGGCAGGGCAGGAGAGAAGGCCGCCCATGGAATTACCGAGCAATTAATAACCCTGGGGTTTGAGTCTGGAAGAATGAAAACAGGCACGCCTCCCCGCATAGATGGAAGGAGTTTAGACTACACCAAGATGGAAAGACAGGACGGGGATGAGGATGTAACGGGCTTCTCTTACAAAGAGGGCGTTAATCCATTCAAGAACCCGGGCAACAAGCTGGTTCAACGCAATTGCTGGATGACTTATACCAACCAAAAAGTGCATGACCTTTTACGCACCGGCTTTGACAAATCACCCATGTTTTCGGGTAGAATCAAGGGCCTTGGCCCAAGATATTGCCCCTCGGTTGAGGATAAGATTGACCGATTTGCAGATAAAGACAGGCACCAGTTGTTTGTTGAGCCTGAAGGATGGAGCACCGTGGAGATATACGTAAATGGTTTTTCAACCTCCCTGCCGGAGGATGTTCAATACAAAGCATTAAGAGAGGTGCCCGGCTTTGAGAACATGAAGATGTTCCGCCCGGGTTATGCCATAGAATATGACTATTTCCCGCCCACCCAATTAACCCAAACCCTGGAGACCAAGCTGGTAAAAAACTTGTTCTTTGCTGGTCAAATAAATGGTACAACGGGCTATGAAGAGGCTGCTTGCCAAGGCCTAATGGCCGGTATAAATGCTCACCAGGCAGCAAAAGAACTTGCACCTATAGTATTAGGAAGGTCAGACGCTTATATAGGTGTGCTTATAGATGACCTGATTAATAAGGGAACTGAAGAGCCCTATCGCATGTTTACCAGCAGGGCAGAATACAGAATACTCCTCCGCCAGGACAATGCTGACCTGAGATTAACCGAAATTGGCCACAAGATTGGGCTAGCCGATGATCAACGATTACAAAATGTTAGGGCAAAAAAAGAAGCAATCAGGGCAATTGGGGAGTTCATTTCCAACTACCCTGTAAGTCCTGAAGCCATAAACCCCACTTTGGTTGAGGTAGGAAGTGCTGAAATAAACCAGAAAATTAAGTTGGACAGGCTCCTTGCCCGTCCCCATGTGGACCTTTCATTACTTCAAAAGGCCCTGCCCGAACTAAAAAATGTACTGGATAAATACAGTAAAGACGTTGTGGAATCGGCCGAAATTGAACTAAAATATGCCAGCTATATACAAAAAGAAGTAGAGCTTGTTGAGCGCATGGGCAAAATGGAGAATATTAAGCTTGAGGCAGACTTCGATTACTCCAACCTCAAATCATTATCTATTGAGGCACGCCAAAAACTGGCCAAAATAAAGCCAACTTCCCTGGGCCAGGCCAGCAGAATAAGCGGAGTTTCACCTGCTGACATGTCAGTATTGTTGGTCCACATGGGCCGCTAAAACATTTTTGTGAGTAAAAAACATCGCCTTAGTAATGTTATTGCCGCCTTCCATTGGGCGATAATGCTGCTCATTGCAGTAACCTTCAGCAACTGTGCTAATGAAAAAAGCCCCGAAGGAGGAAAGAAAGATACCACACCTCCCAAGGTAAAAAGGATGTCTCCACCCAACAAAAGTCTTCATTTCACCGCCAATAAAATTGACATAACCTTCGATGAATTCATAAAAGCAACAGGATTTGTTCAGACTTTAATATCCCCACCGCTTGATAAAAAGCCCGATTTTAGGATAGCGGGAAAGACCTTAACCATTAAATTTAAAAGCCACCTACGCGATAGCACCACTTACACCATCAACTTTGCAGAAGATATTAAGGACCTGAACGAGGGAAATATACTCAACAATTTCACTTACGTTTTCTCAACCGGTACATTCCTGGACTCACAAAAAGTGAGTGGAAGAATACTAATGGCCAAAGACAACACCCCGGCAGATGGTGTAATTGCATCGCTTTACCCTGTTGACTCCGTCAACGCAATCCGAAAATCGAAGCCTTTTTATTTTGCTAAAACAGACAAAGCCGGGAATTTTAAAATCAACAATATCAAAGCTG
>CAISWS010000004.1 GCA_903889265.1 uncultured Bacteroidota bacterium | reverse complement strand
ACTAAAGTTAGCTGTCAGAATGGAAAAACGTGCTTGGATGGACGGTTTGCTCAAGCTTGCCAGAGATGTTACAATCCCTTTATCCCTTAAAACTTAAATCTAACTGCAAAATCCGGGTTTAATCTTCTTTTTTTGCTTCAGGGTAATAGTAGCTTTCTCAATCTTATCGCTATAGCTAATCTTGTTAAGGTCAGCAAGCACATTTTCAATAAACCTTTTTTGTGCTGCAGTTATTGTAGCCCGGGTAATTCAATTTCGGTGATAAAGGAGTAATAAAGTAATTTATCCTGAAGCATTTCCGAAGCTAATTGATTTCCATCAAGCAACACAATGAGCATGTTGGTATCAACAAGTAATCTGTTTTCACCATTCATCCCTTACTCGTTTTTGGTAATCCAAACCATTGCCATAGACTCCTTTCAGCTTGCCCCTGTATTTTGCGGCATTGAAACCCTTTACCTTGCGTTTACCACGCAAGGCATAGAAACGTGCGAGTTTGGATTCTATGAGCTCTTTAGTGCCGTTTTTTTTATAACGATGGTCATGGCTTCTGCTTATCAGAATAAAGATAATAAACTATCCCTTCCTGATAACTGCCCCCAACTCATTCTCATACTTACCCATTAACCTGCCCATTAATTTTTCAATTTCCTGGTCTGTAAGGGTTTTGTCCGGGTGTTGAAAGATGAAGCTTACTGCGTAGCTCTTTTTGCCCTTTTCTATTTTATCGCCTTTGTAAACATCAAACAACGAAACTTCCTGCAGCAGCTTTTTAGATTCTGCGGTGGCAATTTTCTCTATGGCTTCAAATTGAACTTCTTCGTTAAGCAGCATGGCCAAATCCCTTCTTACCGAGGGGAACTTAGGCAATTCGGAAAATTCAACTTTGTGGAACCTGGTTTTTTCAAGCAGATAATCCCAGTTCAGGTCTGCGAAAAACACTTCATTCTTTATATCAAATTTTGAAAGAATTTGCTTTGCAACGCTCCCTAGTTTCGCAATTTCAATGCCTTCGTTTTTAAGCGTAAGGCTAAAGGTGTAAGGTGAGGTTTCGCCAATTACAGTCTCAAAATGATGATGGCCCAGTTTGCCCAGCACGTTTAATACATGACTTTTAAGAGAGTAGAAGCTTATTGCGACACCTTTTTCAAGCCAGTTGTCTTCAGCCGTTTCTCCGCTTAAAAAAATCGTCAGGTGGCGTGCTTCAGTATACCGGCCATCTGTTTTGGTGTATGTTTTTCCAAATTCGTAAAGGCGTAAATTAGTTGCCTTGCGGTTGTTGTTGTATGCAATTACCTCCAAGCCCGAATAAAGCATGGATGTTCGCAACGAGTCGAGTTCAGATGTTTCGCTGTTTAGGAGTTTAACTGTTTGCTGTTTTAAATGCCCGTCCTCTTCAAATTTCGATTGAGTAATGGAGTTAGTCCATATTTCGTTAAAGCCCGCACCGCTTAACATATCAGCAACCTGGTTTTCTGTTTTCTGTACGTCAATATCCGGGCTGTATGAAATGCTTGATTTTAATGTTTTGGATATGGTAAAGCTGTTATAGCCATAAATACGAATCAGCTCTTCAACCACATCTGCCTCGCGCTTTACATCAATTTTAAAAGCGGGTACTAACAAGTGCAAGGAGTCGCCGTCCTCCTTTTCAATTTTTATTTCAAGCCTTTGCAGTATTTCTTTAATTACCTCTTTGGCTATCGGGAATCCGGCAAGCCGGAGCATTCGTTCGTACGATACTTCAAATCTCCATCCTTCAACTGGTTTTGGGTACAGGTCTGTAATTTCTGATGAAATTTTTCCCCCGCTTAATTCGGCGATGAGAAGGGCCGCTCTTTTTAAGGCGTCAACTGTAATGTTGGGGTCACAGCCTTTTTCAAAATGGGTGGCAGCATCCGTCCGCAAGCCATGACGGGTAGCAGTTTTTCTTATTCCGGTGGCTGAGAAATTGGCGCTTTCCAAAAAAATATTTTTGGTGGTTTCGCTGACTCCACTGTTTGCCCCTCCAAAAACACCCGCTATGCACAATCCTTTTTCTGCATCACAAATCATCAGGTCTTCAGCACTTAGTTTAATGTCTTTATCATCCAGTGTTTTAAATACTGTGCCTTCTGCCAGTTTTGTGATAATTACTTTACCACCTGCAATTTTATCAGCATCAAATGCATGTAGTGGCTGTCCGTACTCGTGCAACACATAATTGGTAGCATCAACAATGTTGTTGATGGGCCTTACGCCAATAGCTTTAAGCCTGTTCTTCAGCCAATCGGGAGATTCATTTATTGTAACATCAGAAATACTGATGGCGGAATAACGCAGGCAAGCTTCTTTATCCACCACTTCTATTGAAATTGGCTTTGGGTTAATAACAGAGGCAATCGTAAACTTTGTAAGGTCAGGTTTTACAAAATTTACTTTCGATTTGTAGGCAATGTTTAACGCAGTTGCCAGGTCGCGTGCAACGCCAATATGCGAGTTGGCATCGGCACGGTTTGGGGTAAGGTTAACATCTAAAGTGTAATCCTTTTCTATTTTAAAATACTCGGCAGCTTTCAATCCCAAGTTGGTTTCAGCAGGTAAAACCAAAATGCCGGCATGGCTTTCACCCAGGCCTAATTCATCTTCGGCGCATATCATGCCAAAGCTTTCAATACCCCGTATTTTTGCCTTTTTAATCTGAAGCTTTTCGCCTTTGGTTGGGTATAAAGTTGAGCCCACCAAAGCAACCAGCACTTTTTGACCTGCAGCTACGTTGGGCGCACCGCAAACAATTTGCAGCAACTCGCCGGTGCCAACATCCACTTTTGTTACGGATAACTTATCCGCATCGGGGTGCTTGCCGCACTCCTTCACTTCGCCTATTACCACACCGTCCAACCCGCCTTGTACGGTTTCAAATGGGATAATGTCTTCCACTTCAAGGCCCACGCCGGTAAGCACTTCACCGAGGTCTTTGGGCGTTAAATTAAAATCAACGTATTGTTTCAGCCAGTTATAGGAAATTTTCATAGTAAGGGCAAATCTAAAAAATGTAGGAACTTAGTTCAGAGGTATTATTGCCGCCTGGTAAACTACCTGTGACGTGGCATGCTCATGCACAAAGGCTAATACGTGCATATTCTGTGGTTTCCAAATGGAATTCAAAGTGGTCTGGTAAACCAACCGAACTACCCTTCCCGCATCAAGCGTAACGGTTGGGTTGTAAGCTACGTTGTCGCCAGTGGTGCCGGTAAGGATATTGCGCAAAACATTGTTGTGCACGTAAAAGGTATCAATAGTAGTTGGGCCGTTTAATTGTGCAGTTAAAACGCTGTCTTCGGTAAGCGCAATGGTGATGTTATTGGGCTGGGTTACATTTTGAGTATAATGTACTTCGGCAATAACTGTTTCCTGGCTATTTGCAGCATTATATTTACTGGTAAGCAAAATATTTACCTGGGGGGTAAGCGTAATTTCGGTTTGCACAAAACCTGCCCAAAAGCCCCTGTCGGTTAAAATGTAGTTTCCCTGGCCCGGAAACAATTGTCGGTCTATGCCGGCGCAAGGCTCAAAGCCAGGATCCATCAGATAGGTAAGAAGATTTGTTGAACTTGTAGTAATCAGATTTTGTGCACTGAATGGAAATGGTTGATCAAGACTGTTATTAGCGTGCAAAGCTACAGCTGCAACACGTCCCGGGTATTGAGCTTGCAGGCTTGTAACTTCTGCATGGCCCTGAGGACAGTTTGGGCAATTTACCCCTGTAAATTCTTCAATCAAAACATTTTTTGCAGCAGGTGTTGCAACAGGCGATTCAATATAGCTGGTATCTGAAACCGAATTGGCGTTTCCATGCAGGTTTATATCAGGTCCAACCTCCTTGCATGAGGAGAGAAATGAAATATAAAAAACTGTGGCAGCGCTCAACAAAAGATACTTCATAGTCTGCAAAATTAAAAAGTTGCGGTTATTCCAAACTTAACACCGCTAAAAGCAGGTTCTATGCGACACACGCCACCTGTGCAAACAATACCTTCAACCTGCTTTACATAAGCCAGGGTAAATGCCAGCGAACCCTGGGTATAACCGGCAAATACCGAATAATAGTGGTTGGCATTAGGGTTAACCTCAGGGTTAGGTTTAAAGTTCCACATATCTGAAACGGCTACTGAAAAATGCGGCGCCACGTTAAATTCCAGCAACCCATAAAGCCATTGACCGTAATCTAAAAGCACCCGCTGGTATTGAAGTTCCATGCGGATAGACTTCTTCTTGTCTATCTTATACTGCCACTCGGCAAAAGGGGTATATGAATCAACGTTGGGCGCTCCATCCTGCTGGTAAACAAATTTGTTATAACGAACGTATTGGAAACCCAGTTGAAGTTCCAGGGCACGGGTAGGCTTGTAAGTTGCTGAAATGAACCCTTCGCCGAAAAATGGTAACGAAACTGGGTCAAACTGCTTCATCAACAAGTCGCGAACATACGAGCCGCATAACTCAAAAGTAAGTTTTTTGCTGGGCGCGTAGCTTGCATCTTCTGAAAAAGCAAGCTCATGGCTTTCCAATGAAGGTGCAAAATACCGGGAAGGAAGCCGCAATGAATTTTCGCGCGAAACCGGCGGAATAAAATTCATCTCACCATCAAAAGTTGACTCGGTAGGATTTGGCGAAACGTGGAAGTAAAAATCCTGGGTGCGCTTAAACTGGAGGGTTATTCCAAAACCTTTATGGGCATAATTTACGGAGGTATACACGCAGTTTCCGGCAGCGTTGATAAGCGAATCGTTTATTTCGTGCAATTCATTATCCCTGATAGCCTCTTTGGTTTTATAAGCCCCTTCAATATACCAGCTGAAATCGCCTGCAGTAAGGGTATTGTAAATGGTAAAAGCATATGTATTATACTTGGGAACAAACCGGCCGATGGTATCGTACGATTCGATAGTGGAAACTATCTGGTTCATGGTATTCTGGTCCTCACTGCGGTCAATAATTCCTGCACCGGGTACCATGCGCACCTTATCTCCCAGGTTGGCATTGCCCTCTATGTTACAGCCTAAAATAATGGGCGCCTGAATAGAGAATTTCAATTTCTGTACCCCTCCAAACGCTTTTATTTTAATCAGATCTTTATAATTGTATTCTGCCCTTACACCTAATAATGCATTGTCAATGGCAAGTGTCCGTTCTTCATAAGCGCGGTATAATATACCACTGCCAATCTGGTCGTACAGGTAACCTCCGGTAAATGTGAAATCCTTAATTCTTTTTTTGATGAAAAAATTTCCCAGGCCAACACCGGTATATGGCGATGTGGGCACGCGCAATATTGAGTTATAAAAACAATCAAGCCTTACGCCAATCTCCAACCCGAATTTTTCGTTGGTATAGTTAAGGTTTAACCAGGCATCCGTACCTATTTTAAAGTTATCGTATTGGGGCATGTTATAAGCCCCAATTTTGGGGTCGCGGATAAAAAAGTTGGTATTGGTTTGCAACGAGCCAGAAAAATAGCCTGATTGGCTATAGCTGTTTATGCCCGCCAATACCAGTAAAACGGTAATAAATACGTATAATTTCTGCATCAGGTTATATAGGTAAAGGCTGCAAATTTATTCGAATGTAGCTTTATTCAAAATATGGTTTAGATTTGGATAGTTAATTGTTTTATGAAATAAAGACAGAAAGCCCGGGCTTATAAATATAGAAATATGAAGAGAATAGGTTTAATGATTATCCTTATTGGCGCTGGTTTTTTTGCTCAGTCACAGGAGCCTAAGAAAGGTTTAGAAAAAGTTTTGGGTGAACAGAGATTGCCCGAGGTGAGCTTGAATAATGTGGATGGCAAAAGGATAAATGTTTCTGATTACGGAAAATCGGGGAAGGTAACCGTACTTAGCTTTTGGGCTACCTGGTGTATACCATGTAAAAAGGAACTGACTAATGTATCGGAGTTATATGAAGAATGGCAGAAAAAATATAACGTGCAGGTTGTGGCTGTTTCCATTGATGATTCGAGAAGTGCCGGTAAGGTAAAACCTTATGTAGAAAGCCAGAGATGGACTTATGAGGTGCTGCTGGATATGAACCAGGATTTGAAAAGGGCATTAAATATTCAAAGCGTGCCGTTTACTGTTGTTGTAGATGCCACAGGCAAAATTATATCTACCCATTCGGGTTATGTGGAGGGAGATGAGTTTGTACTGGAGGAAGAGCTGCAGAAATTAGGTGCGGCATCAAAATAGATACTGAGCTTTAAACAACAATTATAAAAACAGAAGAGGGGCCTTAATCCGGCCCCTCTTCTGTTTTTATAATTGTTCCAATCTTTTAATCCACTTTTTGGATACGGCGGGTAAGTAGTTTAACTCCATCACTTTCAACGGAAAGAATATATACCCCGTTGGTTAAACCATCGGTACTGATAGTAACGCTATTGGCAGGCTGAGCGATGCTTTTGCGCAACACCGCGTTACCTAATATGTCGTAAACCGAAAGCTGAACATTAGTTGCATTTTGCAGGCCTTCAACAGTAAAATTATTAATTGCAGGTACAGGGTAAACTTTTAACTGATTCTCTTGCACCTGTTGAATTGCATTGGAACATGAGCCGGTGTAAATGGGCATATAAATCAGATGTGTTGCAGAAGCCGCGCTGTCGTGCTTTAACCAGAATAAAGCCTGCATGTATCCGGTATCAGCCACGCATTGTGGTGTGCTGGTAACATCAACACTTGAGCCGGAATCGGCTGCCAAAGCATATTGATGCGTTGAACCGTTTGTTACATTACCATAAAACAGATAGCATTGGTGAGGGTCGCACAACGACATGCTTTGCCAGCCCTGGTTCATAGTCAGTTGCGCTATTTTCCAGCAAACCGTGTCGTTTTGCCCGGAGTTGTTTACGATACTGCAGAACTGAGCCACACCGCTTGAAGCCGTATTAAAACTGTTCAATGAAGCAGTATAAATAACTGTATCGCTGGGACTAATGCGCAAGGCCTGGGCGCTCAATCTTTCAAATCCACCCAGCGAACATAAAATGGCTAATGCAACTATAAAGTATTTCATACTGTGTTTTTAAAAGATTAACCGCGTATTAATGCATTACCGAAATCAATTTTGAAGACCTTTCGCCTCCTGCAACAATTTGCAACAGATAAGTACCTGAAGCCATTGAAGCTGTGCTGAGGGTGTAAGTGTTCTGTCCGGGTAATGCCTGCTGGTGATAATAAGCACTAACATCTTTTCCTTCCAGATCAACAATGTTGTAAACTATTTCCGCAGCCTGCGTAAGCTGAACATTCAGGGTAACCTGGTCGTGAGCAGGGTTAGGATAAAGTTCCACCGACTCAACATTAGCTGATGGTGTAGCAATGCCAGCAGGATAAGGGGCACTGATATTAATATTATCAAGGTATAGGTTATTACCATCGGAACCCGTTCCCGCTGAAGAGGCTCTGAAACTAAGGATAACTTCAGCATTGTTGACAAAAGAAGATAAATCTGCCGAATCCGTTGCCCACTGCGCAGCAGTAGGTTTAAATACCGGTGGATTGTTTTGCCCAAGAGTATAAGTAGGGGCCGTAGCAAGGTCACTTCCGTTCTTTGCATAAACGTTGGTCCACGTATTACCACAGTCAGTTGAAACATCAATAAACAATGAATCAGTACTAGGTGTTCCACCCTGTTCTGCCTGAGACCAGTCAATTTGCTGATATGCGCGTGAAAACGTCACAACCGCGTGGGGAACATTAGGCAGGCCGAAGCTAGGCGAATATAGATAGTCAATAGCGGTTATAAACTCAGGGTCGCCGGCGCTAAACTCATTATCATACCAATCAAGCATAAGGCTATGCGAAGAGTTATCGCCTGCGGTGCTTACCACACGCCAGGTTGAGTCGTGGTAGGGAGTATATATAGTCCATGGTTCGGCGCTCCCAGTACTGTTCCTTAACGTCCGTTGAAACACAGGAGATTGTCCTGCAGTTGCAACCCAGCCCTGGCCACCCTGAACTACACTTTCAAAGCCCTGAAAAATAGGAGTATTAGCAGCAGAATCAGATATTACCAGGCTCAACTCTCCAAAATTGTTGGCTGGGTTAGGATCTGCGATATTATTCGGTTTAATCAGATTTACCTTAACAGTATGCGTGCCTGCCGAAATGTTGATTGGGGACAAAGTCACCTGGGCGTTTGAAGCAACTGGCAGGTTTCCTGACCATGGGATGGTATCAAGTGTAGTATTATCAAGCGAAACAACGATTGAACACGAAGTAATGGTGGTAGAACCTGCATTAACCAGCGATACAGCCGGGGTATATTGAGTGCTGTTGCAATTGGCAAAATTTCCTACAACCCCGCCATTGGCAAGATCTGTGCTAAATGTAAAAGGTGACGTGCCCGCAGTTTGCATTACCTTTAAGGTTGAGTTATCTTGTATGAAAGCAATAAAATTAAGTTGGCTTTTATCGCGTATGTAAGAAGGTAGCTTGCCCTTAAAAGTATAGGTAGCAGTTTGTTTGTTTGCCCAAACTGCAGGTAATGCAGTACCTGAAGCCGAAGGATACATTGCCCGGACCGCATCACCAAAAAATGTCTCACCATTGTTGCCAATTGGAGCAGCATAATTCAGGTTTTCCACCAATGCAAGTTGCAACATAGGGGTTAACATAGTAAAGGTATCATTACCCAGTGTATCAAAACAGGTAATCGTTACTGAGGCGTAAAAGGAATCGGTAGTTCCACTGGTAAAAGTGTCCCAAACCGCCATGTTAAAGTAAGACGGCACTGTATACTCGGTGTTAAGATAAGTACTCGCCGGCTGACCTGTATTAAGATTTGCACACCAGGTAACCGGGTCATTGCCCCAGTTAGTAAGTAATGTAGAATCCCACATTGCTCCATCTTGTTGTCCCCATGGAGTACTCCACTGATTGCCGGCATAGTAACTGAAGCGGGTATTATCGTCAGCCGGGTCTTCCTGGCAAAGCATTCCTGTGGTTGGCACGGGTGCCATATAATGGATCAACTTTACTTTTGATGGGTTATTGTCTACGCAGTAGTATACATACGGTGTAGTTCCTGCACATGGAGGGCAGTTTTCGCCCGAAAACATTTCAAATAATACAGTTCTTTGTGTTTGGGCGAATCCGCCAGCCACCATTGCTAATGCAAAAACAAGTGTAGAGATTTTTTTCATGGGAAAAATTTAGTTAACTTTTATTATTTCCGCGCTAATGTAGTTTATTAGGATTGTATTATCAAACCACAAAAAATATAGAAAGAGAACCAGGGGCTTAAAATTTTACAAAACTGTGACAATGCCTTCGTTATTTTGACGGCTGAAAAGGGAATGAGGGGTATCTGAACCCTTTTCCTGGTAAGCAGTCTTTTGTTACGGCAATAACTGTTAGATCATTCCTTCATCGGCAAAGCTGTAATACTTCTTTTCGCCTATAATCAGGTGGTCAATAAGTATTATTTCTATCAGTTTACCCGCATCTTTAATTTTGCGGGTAAGCTCAATATCGGCCTGGCTTGGCTTTATGTTACCGGAGGGATGATTATGTACTGCCACCATAGCTGTTGCCAGAGTTTCTATTCCGTGCTTTAAAACCATTTTAACGTCAACTACTGTGCCTGAAACCCCACCAGTGCTTATAAGCTTATGCGCCACAACCTTATTACTGCGGTTAAGGTAAAGCATGTAAAAGGCTTCATGCGATAAGTCTGCAACTTCTGAATAGATGTAGTCAAAGGAATCGCTGCTACTTTTAATAACTGGTTTTTCGCGCACTTCGCTTGCCTGCCTTCTGCGGCCCAGTTCAAGAGCCGCAACTATCGTAATGGCTTTGGTTTCGCCCAGCCCTTTTTCCATTTTTTTAATATCGCTCACCGATAGTTTGCCTAACTCATTTAAATCGCCGTTTACCCGGTTTAGTATCTTTTTGGCAATATCCAGCGCCGAGTTGCCGGTAACGCCTGTACGTAAAAGAATTGTTATTAATTCAGCATCGCTGAGGGCGGCTTTGCCTTTGAGCAGCAGCTTTTCGCGTGGACGGTCTTCTTCGGCCCAGCTTTTGATTGAGAGAAATTCTTTCGATTCTTCCATGCATAAAAATTGTGATTTTTGGTATTAAAGGCAAAAATTAATGTGTTTAAATTTTTGCGGCCGTAATTAACCGGAAGGCAATAAAAACAAAAAGGCACCCTCAAAGAGAGTGCCTTCTGAAAATTTATAAAGCAAGGCTTATTTTAAACCAGCAACCTTAGTAGCCAAACCTGATTTAAGGTTAGCTGCTTTGTTTTGGTGGATATAGCCTCTTTTAGCCAGTTTATCGATAGACGAGAACACCAGAGAAAGCGCTTTTTTAGCTTCTGCCGGTTTGGTTTCTGCCCTCAGGTCACGTATTTCGTTACGGGTAGTTTTTGCATAATACCTGTTAGAAAGTCTTCTTTTAGCCGTTTGACGGATACGTTTGATAGCTGATTTGTGGTGTGCCATTTTCTTATTTCTTTTAAAAAGGACTGCAAATATAGCGTTAGTTCCCTTATTTCCAAAAATCCAGCTAAAAAATCAACTTTAAGGTGATTGAGGTTGTTTTATTGCGGAATTGCAGATAAACAGGCATTTAAGATTTTTTTACATTTTACCCGGGACCCGCTAAAATCCTTAACTAAGGTTACTTTTTGTGTGTTTTGAACGCTAATTGGTAATGTTATTACGGCCTTTGCTTTTGCTTGTTGTTGTTATGAATTACGTTTGCACTCAAATTTTTGGATTAAGAAATGGATAAATACACCTATCTGGCTAACGCTACCCCTGAATACCTGGAAAACCTGTATCGTGATTTTAAAAGCAAACCCGATTCAGTTGACCCTGAGTTCAGAAAATTTTTTGAAGGCTTTGATTTTGCACAGATTACCTATAGTGGCAAGGCAACCACGGCTTCAACAGATGAGTGGAAGGTTTATGCCCTGATTGATGGTTACAGACGAAAAGGACACCTGACTGCCCATACCAACCCCATTAAGCCCCGTAAAGACCGCCACGCCAACCTTGCCCTTGAAAACTTTGGGCTGAGCGATAAAGACCTGGACAGAAAGTTTGCTATTGGCTCTGAAATTGGTTTGCCTAATGGCACGCTGAATGAAATTATTGCCAAACTAAAGAAAATCTACACCGAAAGTATTGGCTTTGAATATGGCTATTTGCGCGTAAAAGAAGAGGTAGACTTTTTTAGAGAAAGAATTGAAAAAGGCACTTCGGTTATTAATTACAGTCCTGAAAAGAAAGAATATATACTGAGCCGGTTAAATAAGGCCGTTGTATTTGAAAAGTTTTTGGGAACCAAATATATTGGCGAAAAACGTTTCTCGCTGGAAGGTGGCGAAACTACCATACCGGGCCTGGATGCGGTAATACAAACGGCCTCGAATATGGGGGTTGAGGAAGTGGTTATTGGTATGGCTCACCGGGGCCGCTTGAATGTATTGGTGAACATTATGGGTAAGACCTATGAGGAGATTTTTAACGAGTTTGAAGGTAATGCTTCTTTTGACCTTACCATGGGTGATGGGGATGTTAAGTATCACCTCGGGTTCTCATCGCAATACAAAACTGAAAACGGCAAGTCGGTTTATATGAAACTGATGCCTAACCCATCTCACCTGGAGGCAGTAAACCCCATTGTTGAAGGGTTTACAAGGGCAAAAGCGGACGCAATTTATAAATCTGACTACGATAAAATTTTACCCATACTGATACATGGTGATGCGGCAGTGGCCGGCCAGGGTATCATTTATGAGGTGTTGCAAATGGCCAAGCTGAACGGTTATTACACCGGTGGCACTTTCCATTTTGTTATCAATAACCAGATAGGTTTTACCACTGATTTTGATGAGGCTCGTTCATCGGATTACTGCACGTCGATTGCCGCTACAATTGAAGCGCCGGTGTTGCATGTAAACGGCGATGATATTGAAGCCACAGTTTTTGTTTGCGAACTGGCCGCTGAATACCGCCAGAAGTTCAACAAAGACATTTTTGTGGATATGGTTTGTTACCGTAAACACGGCCACAACGAAAGCGACGACCCTAAGTATACCCAACCTTTGATGTATAAATTGATTGACGGACATAAAAACCCGCGTGATATTTATTCAGAGCAGCTGATTAATGAAGGTTCGGTAACTGCGGAAATTGCCAAGCGTAAGGAAAAAGAATTCTGGGATTTTTTACAGGAACGGTTGGACCAGGTAAAGCAGAATCCACTGCCCTACCAACCACAAAAAACCGAACTGGCATGGCAACAATTGCGCAAGGCAACCATCCAGGATTTTCATTCTTCACCCGACACTTTTATTTCTAAAGAAACAGCGAAACAGCTTGCAGATGGCCTGAATACATACCCGGATGGTTTTGTGCCATTAAAAAAGGTGAAAAAATATCTGGACGACCGGAATAAACTGATGCAGGAACAGGGCAAACTGGATTGGCCGGCTGCTGAGTTAATGGCCTATGGTTCAATTTTGCTGGAAGGAAAAGATGTGCGTTTGAGCGGTGAGGATGTAAAACGCGGAACCTTTACCCAGCGCCATGCAGTAATAACAGACGAGAATACTGATAAAGAATATTGCCGTTTATGCAACCTTGGCAAAAAGCAGGGCAGGTTTTTTATTTATAATTCGCACCTGAGCGAGTACGGAGTTTTGGGTTTTGAATATGGCTATACCCTACCTCATCCCGATGCTTTGGTTTTATGGGAAGCGCAGTATGGTGACTTTGCCAACGGGGCGCAGACCGTAATTGACCAGTTTATTGCATCGGGTGAATCGAAATGGCAGCGCAGTTCCGGACTTGTACTTTTATTGCCGCATGGTTATGAGGGGCAAGGGCCAGAGCACTCAAGCGCAAGGTTGGAAAGATATTTGCAAATGTGCGCCGAGATGAATATGGTGGTGGTAAACATTAGTGACCCCGCGAACTTCTTCCATGCTTTAAGAAGACAAATGACCTGGCCATTCCGCAAGCCTTTGATTGTGATGAGCCCTAAATCGTTGCTTCGCCATCCGCGCTGTGTATCACCAATTGAAAATATTTTAAAAGGCGGTTTTCAGGAGTTGATTGTTGATGAACCAAGTAGCAAAAAGGTGCGTAAAATTCTTTTCTGCAGTGGTAAGATTTATTACGACCTGTTGGAAAGAAAAGAAAGAGATAAGCACGATGATGTGGTAATTGCACGTGTTGAACAATTGTATCCTTTACCACAGGATAAAATGATTGCCATTGCTAAAAAGTATCCAAAAGCCGAAGTTTGGTGGGTTCAGGAGGAGTCAGAAAATATGGGTGCCTGGTATTTTGTGTTAGCCCGTTTGCATGAGAAATTACCAATGAAGGGTATTGCACGCAAAAACTCGGCATCAACGGCCACCGGTTTTAAAAAGGTACATTTACAGGAGCAGGAAGTAATATTAACAAGAGCGTTTGAGTAATTCTTTTTCGCAGGCGAAAAAGAATGTCCCCCCTCTGGAGGGGTGAAGGTGGAGCAGGGCCCCTAATGTTGAACGACTAAACAAAGATTGCAAGCAGAAATAGAGAATAACGACATTTAATAAAAAGATATGACAGAATTAAAAGTGCCCAGTGTAGCGGAATCCATTACAGAAGTAACTTTATCAAAGTACTTAGTGAAGGATGGCGATTACGTAGAGCTTGACCAACCAGTTTGCGAGCTGGAAACTGATAAAGCCAGCCAGGAAATACCTGCAACCATTGCAGGTGTGGTAAAATTAGTTGCCAAAGAAGGGGAGGACCTGAAAATTGGCGCTCTTATCTGCAACATTGACGAAAACGCAGCCAAACCAGCTGAAACCAAAGCAGCTGAAGTAAAAGAAACCAAAGTTGAAAGGAAAGCTGATGTAAAAAAGCCTGCTGAAGTTAAGCAAACAACCGCACCGGTTGAAGAAAAACCCAAAACCGAAGAAAAGAAGGAAGAAACAAAACAAAGTTATGCTGCCAATACCCCATCGCCTGCTGCTGAGAAGATTTTGAGCGAAGGTGATGTTAAGGCAAAGGATGTAAAAACTACTACTGGTGTAGGAGGCAGAATTACCAAAGAAGATGCTATAAACGCGGTAAGGGCAAAGGCTAACATGCCACAGAAAGAAGCGTTTAGCCGGGGCGAACGCGTTGAGAAAATGAGCAGGTTGAGAAAGACGGTTTCTGAACGTCTTGTTTACTCGAAGAACTCAACCGCTATGCTTACCACTTTTAACGAAGTGGATATGACTGCCATTAACCAGATACGTGCCAAATACGGTGATGCATTTAAGAAAAAGAACGAAGTGAGCTTAGGTATGATGAGCTTTTTTGCAAAAGCATGTTGTCTGGCATTAGAGAAATTCCCATCGGTAAACGCTTACATCGAGGATGGTAATATTGTTTACCACGATTACTGTGATATTTCAATCGCAGTTTCAACACCCAAAGGATTGGTGGTGCCGGTTATACGCAATGCAGAATCACTTTCCCTGGCCGGTATTGAAAAGAAGGTAAAAGAATTAGCCATTAAAGGGCGCGACGGTCAACTGACCATGGATGAAATGACCGGTGGTACTTTTACCATTTCTAACGGCGGTGTTTTTGGGTCGCTGATGAGCACGCCTATTATTAACCCTCCGCAATCTGCCATTTTAGGTATGCACAAAGTGCAGGACCGGGCGATGGTAATTGACGGAAAAGTTGAAGTGCGCCCAATGATGTATGTAGCGCTTAGTTATGACCACCGCATAATTGATGGAAAAGAATCGGTAAGCTTTTTAGTAGCCGTTAAAGACTTTTTGGAAAGCCCGCACAAGATGTTGCTGGGCGCTGACCCTGTTGAATTATTAATTGAAATTTAAAATACTGTTGAATGTCAGATTATAACGTTGTTGTTATTGGCTCGGGCCCGGGTGGATATATTGCTGCTATCAGGTGTGCTCAGCTTGGTTTTAAAACGGCCATTATTGAAAAGTATGGTGTGCTTGGGGGTACCTGCACTAATGTGGGTTGTATACCGTCCAAGGCCTTATTAGATTCATCAGAACATTATCATAATGCCGAAAAAGCTTTTGCCGAACACGGCATAAACACAACGGGCTTATCTGTTGATTTTAAAAAAATGATTGACAGAAAGGGGAATGTGGTAAAGCAGAATAACGAAGGTATTGCCTACCTTATGAAAAAGAATAAAATTGATGTAATTACCGGCACCGCTTCCTTCGTTACAAAAAATAAAATTTCGATTGCTGTTGGTAAAGGTGAGAAGAAGGAAATTGAAACCGATAAAGTAATTATTGCCACCGGCAGCAAGCCAACCAAACTTCCGTTTATTGAAATTGATAAGAAGAGGGTTATCACTTCAACTGAGGCACTTACGCTAACCGAAGTGCCAAAGCATTTAATCATTATTGGCGGCGGGGTGATAGGAGTGGAGCTCGGTTCTGTTTATCAAAGGTTGGGCGCTAAGGTTACTGTGATAGAATTTTTAGATAAGATAGTGGCTACGATGGATGAAGACATCAGTCGTGAGATGCTGCGTTTTCTCCGCAAGGATGGTATGGAATTTTTGCTTTCGCATAAAGTTACAGGCGCTGTGGTAAAAGGCAATGAAGTAACTGTATCTGCTGAAAATAAGAATGGAGAAAAAGTAGAAGTTAAAGGCGACTATTGTTTAGTTGCTGTAGGCCGTGCGCCATATACACAGGGACTTGGATTGGAAAATGCCGGCGTGAAACGGGATGAAAGAGGAAGAATTGAAGTAGATGCGAACCTGCAAACCAATGTGCCGGGCATTTATGCCATAGGCGATGTAATTAAAGGCGCTATGCTTGCACACAAGGCGGAAGAAGAAGGAGCTTTTGTTGCCGAAACAATGGCGGGCCAGAAACCACATATTCATTACAATATGATACCGGGCGTGGCTTATACCTGGCCAGAGGCGGCAAGCGTAGGTGCTAACGAGCAGGATTTAAAGAAGAATGGTGTAGCGTATAAATCGGGCAAGTTTCCTTTCCGGGCATTGGGCCGCGCCCGTGCCAGCGGCGATTTGGATGGGTTTGTAAAAGTACTGGCCTCAAAAGATACCGACGAAATATTAGGTGTACACATAGTGGGCGCGCGGGCTGCCGATTTAATTATTGAGGGTGTTGTAGCCATGGAGTACCGTGCCAGTGCCGAAGATATATCGCGCATGAGCCACCCGCATCCAACTTATACCGAAGCATTTAAAGAGGCTTGTTTGATTGCTACTGATAACAGGGCTTTGAATATGTAAGCAACTACTGCTGTGTATTCAACCGCTGCCATTTGTCAAACTTACGATCAACTTTTTTGTTGTTTACTTTAGTAATTACCCATCTGTTTTTCGGGCTGTTAACCCTGTAGGTAATAATGCCGGTTCCCGGAAGATTGAACTGATTTTTCAAATTCAGTCCTGCATTATCTTCAATTAGTTTATTCAGTGTTTTTTCATCCGGGGCACTTGTACCGCTGACTACCATCATTACGCCAATATCTTTATCAGAATAAGTAAAGATGCTGAGGCGAGAGGCGGAAGAGTAGAATGCTTTCCAATTGCCATTTTCAAATACAGGCTGGTATTGAACAGGAATTACTACCGGTTGATTGGTACATGCAAAATTTTGATAAACGCCGGTGTTATTCCAATGCGGCATTTTTCCTTTGCTGCATAAACGAAAACAACTGTCGGCATGCATCACTTTATCGTTTAGAATGAGTATCGTGGGGTGCGCCGCCAGTTGAGATAATTTTCCGCGCTGAACTCCACCTGCACTTAAAACGTAATCGTGGCCGCCGTCGTAAATTTCGGGTGAACCCTTCCGGCCATGGCCTAACTGTGCAAAATAGTTTGCGTTTTTATTCAGCAATAATTTCAGCAATCCCTTATTCAAATTGTAATGCAGTAAAAAGGTAATTAAACCATGCTGTCTTTCGCGAACAGGATAATTTGAACCGGTTTGGCGGTTAACCAAAACCCGCAATATTGAACTGACAGGGTCCCAATCAAAGTCAGCATTGGATGCCCGCCACATTTGCCTTCTGTAAGGCGGATACCTGCGGAGGTTAATGCTACTGAGCGAGTATTCATATACCAATTCATTCATTAGTTTATTAACCGCATTCCTTACGGTATCTGAATGTGAAAAAGAAAAGAGGGTGTTCATCGCCTGAAAAGAATACCCTGAATATGGATTAGAATTAAACTCGAAAAACCCGCCCCTGAATTTTTCATCTAAATGATTCAGCATCCATTTTTCAATACCATTTCTTTCATTATCATAGGCTAATGAGGTATCGCCGTGTTCGTGTAACCACTGATTTTTGAGGTAGCGCGATACTTCGCCCATTAAAATATGATTTTCTGTTTCGCGGAACAACCTGCCGGTACCAGGCATAATGGTGTTGGGTTTGGACCCGCTGTTTCCAATTAAAACATTTACCAGGTGGTTCTGTGTTTCAGGATATAATAATTCAGGATTATCGCCGAACAGGTAAAGAAGGCTGCACCAGCTTATTTCGCTGAAATCATAATCACCGCTTTTATGGAATATACCGGTACTGCCATGGCCCGCCCATGGTTTTAGTTTTACCATACTTGCATTTACCTGCTCAATCTCGCGTCCCTGTGCCAGTTTGGATAAAAGAATTCTTACAAAATCGCGATCAACAATTTCATGTTTTTCCGGAATGGGCATTACGCTGTAAAATTCGATAATGCTGTCGTGCCTGGTGTACCTGGTTGCAGTGTTTGTGGCGCTGTAATCGTAAACTGCAGGATTGGTTACTATGCCGCTTTTAAAATGGCGCGTTAACTTATTTGGCCCAAAATAATAAGTGCACGACGATATGCCTAAAACAAAACTGCAAATAAGAAATTTCAGAAACGGATGATTTAACATGTTGAACACAGGATTTTATTTCGGGTTATTTATTATTCACAGAGCGCATACCATGATCCATCTCATATCGCAGCCCAAATTGAATAAACATACCAATAGCATATGGCCGGCCCTTTTTCACTGCTCGTTTAAAATAATATTCTTTATTGCCTATGCAGGTGGCGCTGCAAACATTCTGGGTAGTAAGATATTTTTCAGATACCGGTACCAGGCTGTATTGCCGCAGGCCCTGGTAAGCTAAAACAGTGCTGTTGCAATAGGTGGTGTCTGTAATAATTCTCAAACGCAAAGCAGCTTCTATGCCATAGCTAAACATAGCTGTGCACGAGCTTTCAATAAAATTTTCAGGGTCTTTATCTCTTACCGGTAGCTGGTACCAGTGTCCCGTTTTTTTGTCCTGCAATTCGGGGAGATGCAATATCATTTCTTTGAGATAGCCCGAGAGTTCGTTCCAGTATGGATCAGCTTTGGGTATGCTCTCCAGTGCATCGGAAAGGGTAACTACTATCCAGCCATTTCCACGGCCCCACATTTCAGCACTCCGGCCCGTTACTTCATCCGGCCAGTGCCGCTGACTGAAAAGGGTTACATGGTTTTTGTAATCTCCATCCCAGCCATGGTACCACAGTCCCCAATCTTTATCCTGAAGTTTTTCGCGGTGCAGGCGTATTTGCTTTACCAGTTCATCCAGGTATTTTTTATCGCCGGTGGCGCGATACATTTCCAGTAGGAATTGTCCAATCATAAAAATAGTATCGTCCCAATATTCGGTAAAGAGGGCGATATGAGAAACTCCCCCTTCTTTGGTGCGGCGTATTTTCAGGTAGTCGGAATAAATTTTATCGGCGCGCTTCTTGTATTTTTCGTCTTTCGTTACTCTGTATAAAAAAGCAAGCCCAAGTCCTGATGCTACATCGTTTGGTGTGCGGCCGTTGGCAACGATATGAGTGTTATCCATTGCTTTCTTTATGTAATTAAGGTAAACTTCTTTTTTTTCAGGGCCACCAAGGTCATACTCTTTTACTATGGTGTTCAGAAGTGCGGCGTCGGTCCAAAGCCACAGGTAGTTTTTAGCGGGCAAAAAAGATTGGCGCGCGTAAATATCCAAAGTGTCAACCCAGGTTTGACTATAACCTGATAAGCCTTGAATACAGAGTAAGAAAAAAACAAATGTCCTGACTGTTTTTGGCATGTGTCTGCATCTGGTTAATTATAATTATTTTTCACGCAGGTGATTTACAATGATAAGCATATTGAAAAGAAGGAGAACAGTTTATGAGGATCATTTTTACTGCAATACTATTAACCCTTGCTGGCTTTTCTGCTCATGCACAAAAGGGAACGGACTTAACCCCCACTGCACTAAAAATGGTTTTAGTTAATGGCGGGCATTTTCAAATGGGCAGCGTTGATGGTTTGAAAAATGAACAACCTGTTCATGCGGTAGGTTTAAAAAATTTCTACATAGCAAAATACGAGGTGACACAGACTTTATGGGCCAGGGTGATGGGTAACAGGCCTTCGCATTTTAAAGGATGCGATAGTTGCCCGGTTGAGGAGGTAAGCCCCGAAGAAATTCAAATGTTTTTAACCATGCTCAATCAACTTACCGGTAAGAAATACAGATTGCCGACTGAGGCTGAATGGGAATACGCTGCTTTAGGTGGCGATAAAAGTAAAGGCTATAAATATAGTGGAAGCGATAGCTTGGGTGAAGTGGCGTGGTTTGAGGATAATTCGGAAAAAAAGAGCCATCCCGTGGGGCAAAAGAAGCCCAACGAGCTTGGCCTATATGACATGAGTGGCAACGTTTGGGAACTATGCGCCGATTGGTTTAATGCCAACTACTATAAAAAAAGCAGCTCCTCAAATCCGCTTAACAATGAAAAAGCAGCCCATCGGGTAGTTCGTGGTGGCTCATGGCGCAGCCCCAAAGAGCGTTGTTATTCAAAAGCGAGAAACAGGAATATCAGCGACCACCACAAACAGAATGGCGGCTTCAGGCTAGCGCTGGACGAATAGCCGGTGAACCGGTGTGATGTTATTTTTAACAAAGACGCACAATATTTTCTTTCCATCTCCGTATAGATGGCTCACTTGCCGTGAATTTTTCTATCATTGAAAACTTAATCAAACTTTACACCCCCAATTTGCTATGAGTAAAACCGTAACTGAAGAGAATTTTTTAACCCGTTTTTTAGGGCCACTTTTTTTTGTTTTTGTCTGTCCTCCGTTTGCCATGTTGATGTGGCATGTAAATGTTAACCTGGATGGCTCGTTTGCAAAATTGTATCACGCGCTAATGACAAACAGTTTGTTAAGCGAGCTTAAAAATGTTTGGTGGGCACATTTTTTCGGTTCAGTACTGGCTTGGAAGGCGATTGGCATTTTTGCGGCCTTACAGTTGCTGCTGATGCGTATTTTGCCGGGTAAAAAATATACCGGAACTATTACGCCTATGGGTAATTTGCCAGTATATAAGGATAACGGCCTGGCCTCCTACATCATTACCTTTGCTTTGTTTTTTGGTTGCACTATAGGCTTAGGCTGGTTTGAACCATCCATTGTGTACGATAATTTTGGTGATATTTTGGGTGCATTGAATTTTACGGCCCTTGTTTTTTGCCTGTTGCTTTATTTTAAAGGCAGGTTTGCTCCTTCATCTACCGATAATGGAACCACCGGTAATTTTCTGTTCGACTATTATTGGGGTACCGAATTATACCCACGTATTTTAGGCTGGGATATAAAGCAGTTTACCAATTGCCGTTTTGGTATGACCGGTTGGGCTATTGCGGTTACTTCATTTGCTTTTGCACAGGCGCATATTTATGGCAAAGCTGATTGGTCTATCATTATTTCCGCAGTGCTGATAGTTATTTACCTGTTCAAATTTTTTATTTGGGAATCAGGCTATATGCGCTCTATGGATATTATTGTTGACAGGGCAGGCTTTTATATCTGCTGGGGATGCCTGGTATGGGTGCCTGCAGTTTATACCAGCCCGGTTATGTTTATGGTAAAACATCCGGTTGGATTATCTTTATGGGCAGCAGCTTTAATTTTTGCTGCAGGCCTTGCCTCAATATTCCTCAATTATTGGGCCGACAGGCAAAGGCAGGTGGTTCGTTCAACGAATGGGAAAACTACTATTTGGGGTGAAAAGCCGGTACTTATTCATGCTCATTACACCACCGATACCGGCGAGAAAAAGAAAAATCTTTTGCTGGCTTCCGGCTTTTGGGGTATTAGCAGCCATTTTCATTATGTGCCCGAAATTATGTCGGCTTTTTTCTGGAGCTGTGCAACGGGTTTTTCGTTTTTTGCGCCTTTCTTTTATGTCATTTTTCTTTGCGCCTTATTAACGCACCGGGCTTTCCGCGATGAGGCTAAGTGCAGCAAAAAATATGGTGAACACTGGGAGGAATACAGGGATTTGGTTCCTTATAAGATTATACCAGGGGTGATTTAAGGTTAGCCCCGAATTGACAACTTTTAAAATTTGTCAATTCTCTCTGCTTAGGCTAATTTCACCATCCTATGTCCGACACAGCTACAGCACCTAAACCTAAAACAGGTTTGCCCCCTCGTCCTAAAAAAGCACATTGGTTTTTTGGTAATGCCTGGCACCTGCTTAAAGACCCAGTATCTTTTTTGCAGGAAAGCACTGCACAGTTTAATGGCATTTTCCGTGTTACATCGCGTATTTTGAACCTCGTGGTATTAACCGACCCTGAATATGTTAAGCATGTAATGCAGGATAACAACAAGAATTACACCAAGTGGTTTAAGAATGATGTGCTTGAGCTATTGTTGGGCCGCGGGTTGCTGACCAGTGAAGGTGATTTTTGGAGAAAACAAAGAAGGCTGGCGCAACCGGCTTTTCACAAGGAAAGATTGGCAAGGATGGCGGATACTATGGTACGCTGTACACAGCAACAGATTGAAAAAATGGAGCGGCTTGCCGATAAGCAAAACGTTGACATCAGTACCCAGATGATGGAACTCACCCTAAATATTGTTGCTGGCGCCATGTTCAGCAGTGAGGTGAAGGGAGCCATTGATGTGGTTAGTCACGAAATTGAACGCACCAGTGTTATGGCTACTGCGCGTTTTAATAATCCGCTCAGGTTGCCTATTCGTTTTCCAACTCCGGCAAACCTGGCTGAGCGTAAATCAATTAAAAATCTGGATGATGTATTAAACCCTATTATCCGCGAAAGGCGTAAAAGCACCGAGCACTTTGACGACCTCCTTGCTATGCTGATGGAAGCTAAGGACGAGGATACGGGCGAGCAGATGAGCGACCAGCAATTGAGAGATGAAACAATGACCATTTTTTTGGCGGGGCATGAAACTACAGCGCTTGCTTTAAGCTGGCTGTGGTATTTACTGGATAAGAACCCAAAGGAAGCCCAAAAACTTTATGATGAAATTGACCAGGTAACGCAGGGGCGCACACCAGCGTTAGAGGACCTTCAACGCATGCCTTTTACAAAGATGGTGATGGATGAATCTTTAAGGCTATATCCACCGGCATGGCTTATAATGCGGGAGAATATTGATGATGACATGTTTGGTGATTACGTAATCCCTAGGGGGTTTACTTTTATGATACCTGTTTTTACCATTCACCGCGATCCTCGTTTGTGGGATTCCCCTGATGCCTTTATGCCCGAAAGATTCAGTAAAGAAAATGCAAAAAGCCACCACCGGTTTGCTTATTTCCCCTTTGGCGGCGGACCCAGGCAGTGTATTGGTAATAATTTTGCATTGATGGAAATGCAGTTAATTCTTGTAATGATGTTACAGAAATTCCGGTTTAAAGTAAGCAAGGGGTTTGTGCCTGAAATGCACCCCATGGTAACCCTGCGCATGAAAAACGGGATGAGAATGGACATAGAAAAGCGTGCCTGAACATCGGACACAGATTTGACATCTTTTAAAAGCTGTCAAATCTTAATCCATAATCTTAACGATTTATTTAATCCGGATTAATAAAAATTCCCTTTATTGCATATGTATTTTAGTGCATGAAAAGGAAATTGCTGCTTACCGGTGCATCCGGTTTTTTAGGATATCATATATTGCGGGTATTTTCTGCAGATTGGGAGATATACGGTATATCCCATTCCAAAGCCGTTGATTTTACCGATGCCACAGCCATTAGATGCGATATTACCAATTACATTGAACTGGGCAACTTTATAGATGATATTGAGCCCGATGCGGTTATTCATGCTGCTGCTATTTCAGATGCAAATTTTTGCCAGCAAAATCCTGATTTGTCGTACAACGTAAACGTGGATGCCAGTAAAAACCTGGCGGGTATTTGCTGCGATTTTCAGATACCCTTTGCATTTATTTCAACAGACCTGGTATTTGACGGAAAGAAAGGAATGTATACTGAAGAGGATGAGAAAAGCCCTTTGAGTATTTACGGCGAACAAAAATCTTTGGCGGAAGATGAAGTGCTGGGGATATATCCTGATGCTACGGTTTTTCGGGTACCGTTAATGTTCGGCTTTCCGGGGGCCAGTACAGGTAATTACCTTTATAAATTGATAAACCAGGTAAAAAAGAGGGAAGCAGCTACTTTATTTAATGATGAATACCGGAGTGTTTGTGGGGCGAAAACTATTAGCCGGGGGGTAATGCAATTGCTTGGACAAAGCCAGGGAATTATACATCTGGCTGGTAATGAGCGCTTATCGAGATATGATTTTGGGATGAGGGTAGTAAATTCATTTAGCCTGGATAAGGAATTTATACAGGAAGGAAGCCAAAAGGAAATAAAAAATGCGGCCCCACGCCCGGCTGATGTTTCTTTAAATATAAATAAAGCTATAAATTTAGGTTTCCTCCCTTTGCGTGTTGATGAAGAATTGTTGCAGATTGTAAACGGAAAATATTTTTGAGTGAAACGGGTTTTGCTGATTATATGCTTTATGGTTTTAGGTGTGTGTATTTACGCACAAGGCGAAAGCCTGCTTAAACCCGGCAGGATAGTATTTTATAATGTAGAGAACATGTTTGATACCATCAAAGACAAGGTGGGTCATGATGAGGAATTTTTACCCAATTCAAAAGCAAAGTGGAATACCAAAAAATACCAGGTTAAGCTTGAACATATATCTAAAGTACTGGCTGCTTTGTTTGATTCCATTCAACCTATAGCTATAGGACTGTCAGAAGTAGAAACCAGAGGCGTTTTGGAAGACCTGATAGCACAACCTGCTTTGCAAAAATTTAACCTCGGCATTATACATCACGATTCGCCCGATGAACGAGGGATTGATTGTGCGTTGCTTTATAACAAAGATGTAATTGAAGAAGTGTTTGATGCCTTTTTAAAGGTTGAATTCCCTTTTGATCCCACTGACAAAACCCGCGACATTGTTTATTTTAAAGGGTATATGACTGAGGAATTTCCTATTTACTTTTTTGTAAACCACTGGACCAGTCGCCGGGCGGCTAACGGCGATAGCGAAAAGAAGAGGCTAACAGAGGCCATGATACTGAAAGCCAAAATTGAGGACATTTATAAGGGCGAACCTTTTGCCCGGATAGTAGTGATGGGCGACTTGAATGACAACCCTACTGATAAAAGCGCTGAATACCTGGTATCGGGCCGATATAAATATCCTTTGAGCGAGAACCTGGTAAATCTGATGCGGCTCCCCCAGTCAAGGAATGAATTTACTTTGAAGTACCGCGATGAGAATGATGTTTTTGATCAGTTTATAGTTTCAAAAAACCTGCTTACTTCTGATAGCCCTTATTACGTTAAAAACTCTGCGGCACATATTTTTAAGCCGCTTTGGATAATGCATGAAAGCGATAAATATGGCATGGTTCCCAACCGGACTTACCTGGGTAATCTTTGGGTAGGTGGTTATTCAGACCACTTACCTATTTACATAGACATTTGTTTTCACTGAGAAAGTGTATTTTCGACCCGATTAAACTTTAGGCCAGCTTGCCTGTCTTAAAAACTTCGGCTCTAAAAAACCTTTAACGCATGAAAAAAACTTATCAATTACCAGTAGCTATTTTAATAGCGCTTATGTTTTTAACCCCCGGCTGCAAAAAGGAAACTTCCACTACTACAACTTTGCTTTCCGGAAACCTGTTTGGCTTTGTAACCCTTTATGACCAATATGGAGGAAAGGTTTTATCGGGTGTTGCCCCAACTAATGTTTCGCTGGTAGCGGCCAATAACAACCAGACCTTAAACACGGTTACCGATAGCACTGGTAAATACACCTACAACAGCATTGCCGAAGGGCAATATTTACTTAGCTATACCAATACAGGATTCGGCACCATTCTTAATGCGCCACTGGGTTTTTTGGGTGGTGGAAATATTGACCATGATGTTAAGCTGAGCGCAATACCTAATTTTTACGATTCGCTGCTCAGTACCCCGGTAGATACGCTCAACAATATTGCGCTGAACGGCACCTTTAGCGGCACAGATACACGTAAAAGGACTTATGTAATATTTATAGGCTCCTCGCCTTCAGTTTCTTCTGCACCGGCTAATTACCTTACTTATTATACCGGGACAGCAAATAATAACTTAACCACGTTTACCCAAAAGATTGCGTTATCTGATTTAACTGATTTAGGTTTCACGGCAGGTTCAACGGTTTATTTTGCCGTTTATGGAGCTGCGGCAGATTTTGCCAGTACTTCAGATGTTGAGGACTACACCACGGGCCGTTTAAACTTTACGGCTATCAGCTCAAATCCGGCAACTACCAGTATCGTATTGCCGTAGGTAAAAAACTCTTTAAGCAGGATACTCGAAATAGTTTCTTTCGGTTTCCCAAAGGCGGACTTTCAGGTCGTATTTGGTGTGCAGTCTTTTACGCAACAGGTGATAGATGACTACCACAATGTTTTCTCCTGTGGGATTCAGTTGACTGAATTCGGGGCAATCCAGGTTAAGGTTACGATGATCGAAGCGTTCTGTTACTTCTTCGCTAATCAGGTCGTTCAATAATTTTAAATCAATAACATAGCCGGTTTCGGGGTCAATTTCGCCTACTACTTTTACATCCAGCCGGTAATTATGCCCATGATAATGCGGATTTGCGCAGAGGCCGAAAACTTCTTTATTTTTTTCATCACTCCAGTCTTTACGGAAAAGGCGGTGTGCGGCGTTAAATGTTACTTTACGGAAAGCAGCTACTCTGTTTGACATTCTGAATCAGATTTTAGACAGGACGAATTTCGGAAATACAAATCAATTGCAGGCATGCTGATTTATTATGATGATTATGATAAAATGCAGATTAAATATTTTTATACAAAAGCACTAAACCCTGTAATAGCCCTGCCCACAATTAACGAATTAATCTCCTTAGTTCCTTCATACGAATAAATTGCCTCCGCATCAGCAACAAAACGCGCCACATCATATTGAAGCAGTATTCCGTTTCCCCCCATCACCTCGCGTGCATGGCTCACCACATCACGGGTGCGAAGGCTGCAAAATACTTTGGCCAGCGAGGCATGCTCATCCGTAATTTTTTCCTCGTGCTGTAATTGCGATAAGCGCAGCACCATAGTTTGCATAGCGGTAAGGTTCGAAAGCATTTCGACCAAATGATTCTGTATCAATTGAAATGAAGCAATAGGCTTACCGAACTGAATTCTTTTGCGGGTATAATCAAGCGCGCTTTCATACGCTCCGCGCGCGCAACCTACGGCCTGCCATGCCACGGCGGCACGCGTCATGCGTAACACGTTGGCAGTATCTTTAAAACTGTTGGCTTTTTGCAGGCGGTCTTTTTCTGTAATCTCGCAATTAGTAAGTGTGATAATTCCATTTTGCACAATGCGCAATGCCATTTTATCTTCCATCTTCTCCACCTTTAAACCCGGGGAGCCTTTTCGCACCAAAAATCCTTTTACCTGGTTATCATCCACATCGCGCGCCCAAATAATAATTACATCGGCGAAGGTAGAATTGCCAATCCATTTCTTTTGGCCATTCAGCACCCAGGTATCGCCGTTGCGCTTTACTTCCATCGTAAGCCCGCCGGAAGCCCCTGAGCCAACTTCGGGCTCGGTTAAACCAAAGGCACCTATTTTTTTAAACTGCTGCATATCTGGCAGCCATTCCTGTTTCTGTTCTTCTGAGCCTAACAGATAAATAGAACCCATCGCCAAACCACTTTGCACACCGAAAAAAGTTGAAATGGAGGTGTCAACCCGCGCCAGTTCCATGGCCAGCATTCCTTCCATCATCGGCGTTAAATTCGGGCAGCCATAACCCTGATAAGTAGTGCCGCATATATTTAGTGCCGCCAGTTTAGGGATAATCTCAAAAGGAAATTCAGCCCGCAACCAATAGTGATTGGCAATAGGTTTTACTTCGGTTTCCATAAAATCGCGCACCTTTAACTGCAATTCGCGTTCGTCTTTGGTTAATACATGACCCAGGTGATAAAAATCGCCCTCAATAGGTGGAAGTGGTTTATCTTTTTTGCCTCCAGCGCTTAGCATTTTCATCAACTGGGCCAGCTGTTTATCGTCAAGCTTGCTTACGTTGTGTACTACTGCACCTAGGTCAACTTTTAATGCGAGATGATTTATCTGATCCAGGTCGATATGTTTGAAAAGCTGGTAGGCCTGCTTTACTTTAGATATAATAGAAGCCATAAATCAGGGGTTTAGTTTTTAATACAACGGAAGTTAGCTGAATTAAGTTTAACGAAGAGTTCCAGGCTCAAAGGTTTAATTCTAATAGCCAAGTAATCTAAGGAGTAACAAAAAGAAACGAATTTGTAATGGGCTGCAAACAATAAAGCAGAACAATTTGTTAGATGCTACACTGGTCACATAAAGCCCTAAACCTGTTATTTTCAACAAATTAAAATACAAGGTGTGGTTTGTCGTCTCCTGATTAAGTTTGTTTATTTGGAAAAACAACGTCATTTTAGAACCGAAATAGAAAGCCATGAACATTAAAGAAGCACAGGATTTTAAGAATTACGCTGTAAAACATCACGGTTTAAGCAGCATGCATTTAGAGAATTATCAAAAGAAAGTATACAGCGGAGGCGGTCAGATAGATAACCTTACACGCACTGTAATTGAAGAGCGCCAGATGCCCTTTAGGGAAGTGGATGTATTCTCAAGGTTAATGATGGACCGCATCATCTTTTTGGGCACCCCTATTGATGATTACATTGCTGCAATTATACAGGCGCAATTGCTTTTTTTAGAGAGCAGCGATTCGCGCAGCGATGTGCAGATATATGTGCACAGCCCCGGTGGCGAGGTTTACTCTGGCTTGGGAATTTATGATACCATGCAATATGTTTCGATGGACGTAGCTACTATATGTACTGGTATGGCGGCATCTATGGCTGCTGTCTTACTTTGCGCTGGCGAAAAAGGTAAGCGCACGGCTTTAAGGCATGCACGGGTAATGATACATCAACCACTGGGTGGTATTGGTGGCAAAGCCAGCGAAATTGAAATCTCAGTAAAAGAGATTAGAAAAATAAAGGACGAGCTTTATACCATTATCAGCGACCATAGTGGCCAGCCAAAGGATAAAGTTGCAGCAGATAGTGACCGCGATTACTGGATGGGCGCACAGGAGGCCAAAGAATATGGCATGATTGATGAAGTACTGGTGCGCACACCTAAAAAAGATTAATCAGCGGGTTTACAACCATTTTTAGTAACTTTCGTAAGTAAACAGTTAAAGACCGAAGTTTTGGACATGAAGAAGGAAGCAGAACCAAGTTGCTCATTTTGCGGGCGTAAGAAGAAGGA
This sequence comes from uncultured Bacteroidota bacterium, assembly GCA_903889265.1. Lineage (GTDB taxonomy): Bacteria > Bacteroidota > Bacteroidia > Chitinophagales > LD1 > Bog-950. The sequence goes on along the minus strand of CAISWS010000004.1, from coordinate 15,701 downwards.
AACCCAGATTCTTATCTCCGGGATTGAGGGACATATTTGCGAAAACTGTGTAAGTCAGGCCCAGCAGATTATTGACGAAGAGCTATTTCAGAAGCATAAAAAGTTTCAGTTTAACTTACCCAGTACCGTTAAGCCGCGCGATATCAAGAAGTTTTTGGATGGTTATGTGATTGGCCAGAACGAGGCAAAAAAATATATTGCGGTAGCGGTCTATAACCACTACAAGCGTTTGAACCAGAGTAAAAGCGACGAGGTTGAAATTGAAAAGAGCAATATTTTAATGGTGGGCCAAACCGGAACCGGTAAAACCCTGCTGGCAAAAACAATTGCCAAATTTCTGAATGTTCCGTTTGCTATAGTTGATGCTACTGTGTTTACCGAGGCAGGTTATGTAGGTGAGGATGTGGAAAGCATTCTATCGCGTCTGTTGCAGGTTTGCAATTACGATATTAATGCTGCGCAACACGGCATAATATATATTGATGAGATTGATAAAATATCGCGTAAAGGCGATAACCCTTCCATCACCCGGGACGTATCGGGTGAAGGTGTGCAGCAGGCCATGCTGAAATTGCTTGAAGGAACAGAGGTACTGGTGCCACCCCAAGGTGGCAGAAAGCATCCTGAGCAGAAGATGGTAAAAGTGGATACTTCAAATATATTGTTTATTTGTGGTGGGGCTTTTGAGGGAATTGATAAACTGATAGCAACACGCTTAAACCAAAGTAAGGTTGGCTTTAAAAAGGGAGAAGATAAAGAGGTGAAAAAGGAAAATTTCCTGGCTCACATCTCGCCATTGGACCTGCGCACTTTTGGTTTAATACCGGAATTGATTGGCCGTTTACCTGTGCTGGTGCATTTAGATCCGTTGGATCGCGAAGCGTTAACCTCTATACTTACCGAGCCTAAAAATGCTTTGCTGAAACAGTACAAAAAAATATTTAAAGCCGATAACATACAACTTGTATTTGAGGATGAGGCTATTGAATACGTGGTTGAAAAGGCACTTGAGTTTAAACTCGGCGCCCGTGGCCTCCGTTCAATCTGCGAGGCGATAATGACCGATGCTATGTTCGACCTTCCTTCTGAACCGGGGGTTAAGGAATTTACGATTACCCGCGAGTTTGTTGAGAACCGTTTGGAAAAAACAAATGTAAGCAAACTAAAGGCTGCCTGATATTAACTTTCACGTTTAGTGCGCGGCTTCAAAAGACCAAACCTTGTGGTTTAAAATTTTGAAGCTGCGTTTTTATTTAACAAGCTTCCATCTCGCAGACCCATCTTTTTCGGGCATTTTTGAGTTAACCTGACAAACCTCATATCATTTAGCTCGACTGTAAATTCAGTTCTGCCGTATCATAACCTACACATGTTCAGTTGCCCCCCTGCTCAGCATTCATAACAATTAACTTTAAGTAAAATGATTAACTGTGTAATTGTTGAGAACAATCCGGTTTGCTTAAACCTCATTAAGCACTACGTAAGTGGCATTGCTGAACTAAACCTGGTGCAGTTATTTACAAACGCATCAGATGCAACGGTGTATATTCATAAAAATATTTCCTCTATTGACCTGGTGATTTTGAATGCTGAAATGCCTGATTTAACGGGCATTGAACTAATGGCTACTTTTAAAGAGTTCCCTTGCCTTGTATTGATGGGGTCAAAAGAAAATACTCAGGTAAAAGCATTTGAACATGGGGCTTTTACCTACCTGATGAAACCCCTGGATTACGGAAAGTTTTTAAAAGCGGTTGAACCCCTGTTTATAAAATTGCAACCAGCCCGAAGCACAGCTAATTGCATTTACGCGAAAGAGAACGGGGTGATGACCAAAGTAGTTTACGATGATATTTTATATTTTGAAACGCAGGGCGATTATGTGAAAATACACACCAAAACCAAAATTCACGTGGTCAATAGCTCCATGCGTAACATTGAAGAAAAGTTAGAAGGTAGTTCGCAATTCATCAGGATACACCGCACGTATTACATCAACATCAATTACCTGGAAAGCTTTGATTCAGAAGTGGCCATTATTTCAAACCATACTTTACCAATAGGCAGCAAATACAGACCCGAACTACAAAGCCGGCTAATGATTATTTAAAACAGAAGTTGCAGATTATTTCGCGTTTTTCAAATGCCACTCCACTAACCGGTAAACGGGGTTACGGTCTACAATGCCCAGTTCGCAACCTGCTTTATTGGCAACTTCCTGTAATACGTGTTTGAAGTGAAAAGCAATAGAGCCCACAAAGTGTACCGGGTATTGCTGGTAGTTTTTATAGCACTTTACATGGTGATTAAAGAAATCAGTAAAACCTTCTTCGGCCAGTTTATCCATATATTCCTTATCAGTAGTCTCATTCATTACCTTGGCAAACCGGGCTAAATAAACGTTGGCGTTGGGCTTGTTATAAACATTTTTAAGCACCTCTTCTTTTTCAAGCTTATACACTTCCTTCATAATGTAGTTAGTGGCTTCGGGTAACTCGTGATATAAATAAGCAGCCACTAACTTTTTACCAAAATAAGCCCCGCTACCCTCGTCACCCAAAACATATCCTAAAGATGGCACTACTTCATGTACATCCTTGCCATCGTACAAGCACGAATTAGACCCCGTGCCAAGTATGCAGGCAATGCCCGGCCGGCCATCCCAGGTGGCAATTGCTGCGGCTTTAAGGTCGTGGTCAATAGTAATTAACTCTGCGTTTGTGAAATATTTTTTAAGGGCGTTGTGCACCACTAAATTGCGTTCATCGCTCGAGCAGCTGGCCCCATAAAAAAACACCTTGCTAAAACTTTCTTTCGCTTTTAATAAGCCTTCATGTTTATTCAGCTCATTATAAATGGTATCAGTGGTATCGAACAGTGGGTTGAAGCCAATGGTTTCGTACAACTCGTTTTGTTCAGTAACCCAGTTCGTTTTGGTAGAGCCGCTCTCAGCAATCAGTATCATTTAAGAGGAGTTTATTACGGGGGAAGGGTGATTAAATTAAATCTTATATAATGGCCGCCAATGCCTTGTGTGCCCCATCGCAAAAAGGCATTTTCTGGCTCATACCACAACGGCAAATTGAAACTTTTTCGCGCTTTTCAAGTGTAGTACCATCTTCCAGTATAACCTCAAATTTGCCGGTAAGGGTAACCGGTCCACGGGGCTTTAATTGTATAGTGGCAAAATCCTTTTTCTCCTGTTCTAATTCTTCCATAAGGCCTTTTCTGACTTAAAAATAACAATGATGCGGTATGATTTCAAAGTATTTTGGTGAGCAAGGGTTAAGCCACTAAGGCGGACCCTTGAGGCGGATAACTAACGCAACAAAGTAACCGTGCCTTCAAATAGCTTTTCGGTGTAGTCGTTTAGCCAAACTATTCGGGCCATGTAAGTATAAACCCCCAAGGGGGCAGGTTTGCCTTTAAAGCTTCCGTCCCATTGGTAATCTACTGAGTTGCTTTCAAAAACCTTTTCTCCAAACCTGTCAAAGACTGAAACGTGGAATTCCAGCACCGCATTTGTTTTGCCAAATACCTGCCATACGCGGTTAGCTCCGCTGCCTTCAGGCAAAAATGCATTGGGAAAAAAGATATTATACTCCGGTACCACTGTTACTGTAAACGGAAAGCTACCTGAGCAACCGTTTTGGTTGGTTGCTACAACGTTGTACGGCTGCGAGAAAACACCGTTAAATACCGGGTCGGGGCAATCGTAGCAGCTTAACCCAAAATCGGGCGACCAGCTATAGGTTATAGTGCCATTTTGGTTTGTTGTGGCACCTAACTGCAATTCGTTACCTAAAATTACCTGTACCGGTGCAGGAGTAACATTTACAATAACAGAATCTGGTTGGGTTAGGGTAATAGTACTGTCTGCTACTGTACAGCCGCTGTTATCTGTAACAGTAACTTTATAGGTTCCTGCAGCGATGTTATTATCTATTCCGCTGGTATCGGTAACACCGTTTGAAAACTGATAGCTGTATCCTGGTGTTCCTCCTCCGGCCGATACTTTTATTTGCCCGTCTGTGTAGCCATAGCATTTGGGAGAAATAGCGGGTGTGCTGTCGATTACCAGTTGTGGTGGCGAATTAACGGTAACAACGCTATCGGCTGTACAGCCTTTCTGGTCAGTTAATGTTACTGTATAAGTAGTTGGCAGCAGGTTGTGGAATTCGCCTGAGTTGCTGGTAACAGATGTGCCACCGCTGGCAAGCGTAAAAGAATATACCGGAGTGCCTCCTGCTGCTATGGCTATAATGGTTCCGGTTGGGTAACCATAACATAAAACCGGGGTAGCAGTAACGGTTAAGGAAAGTGCAGCAGATGGTTGCGTTATGATGGTATCTTCAACCAGAGAACAGCCATTTGCATCAGTAACGGTAACGCTATAATTACCTGCGGGAACCTGGTTTATGGAGGCAGTAGCTGGTTCGGAAGGATTCCAGTTATAGGTATATGCCGGAGTACCGCCGTTGGCAGTAACTGTAACGGAGCCTGACGATGTGCCGTAGCAGGGAACGTTCGTAATGGCTAACGTAGCAGCAAGCGGTGCTGCGGGCTCGGTAATAACAGCCACTAATGAGTCGCGGCAACCATTGGCATCTACGAGTGTAGTTGAGTATGTGCCTGCGGCCAGGCTGGAATTTGTGTTGGTTGTGTTGGCTATGTTGGGGTTCCAGCGGTAACTATAACCTGGTGTTCCGCCACCGGCTATTGAAGTAAGTGAACCGGTTGATTGGCCGAAGCATAAAACATTAACCTGCACCAACGAATCAGTTAAAGCCGGAGGCTGGGTAATAATATAACCGGTGGTATCGGCACAGCCATTTTGGTCGGTAACAATCAGTCCGTAATTTCCGGGCGCCAGGCCTAAGGCAGAGTCTACGGTGCTTACCTGTGGTACCCAGGTGTAAGTGTACGCGGGAGTTCCGCCTGTTACCGCTGCGCGTGCAATGCCGTTGCCATAACCAAAGCAGGTAACGTTGGTTTGTGAAGGAGTAATAGCCGGAACCGTATAAACCTTAACCGGAATAACTGTGTCAGCCATGCATCCGCCACCATCCGTAACGGAAAGATTTACATTATAGCTACCAGAGGATGCAAAGTTATGTGATACATCCTGCGTGGTGGCTGTAGTACCATCGGCAAAGCTCCATAAGTAAGTAAGGTCATGCAATCCGCTAACAGATGAGTCGGTAAATTGAACATTGTTCAAACCGCATTGGAAATAGTTATTGGCTGCAACAAAATCTGCCTTTAAGGGTATGCGTACCTGTTGGGTATTGAATTTGCTTCCGCTGGCACCGGTCCAACCCCAGTAAAGCAGGTTCTGGTTATTAAAGATTGAACCTGCAAGCCCACCGGTAAAGGTAGTTGTAAGGCGCACAGCCCCATCAAAATAGATGGTCATGGTTTGCGTTCCCGGAGCCCATACTATTTCGGTAGTATGCCAGTTACCATCATCAATGTTGTTACCTGAAGCCAGAGCGGGAACCGGGCCTGCAGCAGATGGAAACTGAATACCACCGGTATCAATAGCAATGTGGTGCTGGGCTATATCGCCGTAAGGAGCGCCTGGCCCGTTATTATGAGTATCGTACTCAACAGCAAGGGATTTCCCCGGAAAAGTGCCGTAGCCCAACTGGCTGCCAAATGAACCCTGCGGGCCCAGGTTCTGGCCCTGATTTTGAATAATAAAGGCCATACCATCGGCGCCCTGGCCGTTGTTGGTGCCCATAAAGATATCAAACGTAAAATCGAAGGGCGTGCTGAGGTTAAGCTGATGGTTAAACCAGATAGCGCCCTGCTGAAATGATACGTCGGGTGTTAACTGGTAGTAATCGCAGCTGATTTCGGTTGCAGTATTATTGAACGATGGGTTGGCGATCAAAAATGCCTGCGCCATTGCCTTGAAACCGCATGCCAAAAAAATTACAACAAAAACCGGATACTTTTTCATAACGTTTTAAATTCCAATGCGATTTTAGGGGGCGAAAATAACAATTCCCGCTCAAAACAGACGGTGTTGGAGGCGGGAACGTTGTTTTAACATCCCATATTAATGATAATAATACGGGGGTATGATATATAGCCGGGCACTCAAAAATACCCGGCTAAATAGTAACAACTTATCTCAAAATGGTTAGTGAGCCTTTGACGGTATCGTCGGAGTGGTTATCGAGCCACACAATTTTAAGGGCATAAACATAAACACCCTGTGGCACATACTGCCCCTTATATATACCATCCCAAACAAAATTTACATCATAGCTTTGGAACACCTTTTCGCCCCAACGGTCAAAAACCATGATTTGTAGTTGTTTAATGGTTGCCGTGCTTCCGTAAATCTGCCAGGTATCGTTTTTGCCATCGCCGTTAGGGGTAAACACATTGGGTATAAAAAACTGATAATCCGGTATTACGGTAACCGTAAAATTGAAGGTTGATACACATCCGCTGTCGTTGGTAACCTGAACGGTGTAGGGTTCAGAATAAATTCCATTAAAAACTGGGTCAGCGCAATCGTAACAACTGAGGCCAATATTGGGGGTCCATAAGTAAGTTACGTTACCCGGCTGGTTGTTAATTGAGTTCAATTGCAGGCTATCGCCCAGTTTGACCTGCCCGTTGACCGGAACCACACTCAATAACACCGTATCCGCAGCTGCTAAAACTGCTGAATCGGCCAAAGTACAACCTTTAGAATCGGTGATAGTAAGATAATAAGTACCCGGTGCCAGGCCGGTAAATACCCCACTGGTGTTGGTGGTTAAACCAGGGCTTGAAAACTGGTAACCACCGTTGCCACCCAAAGCCTGCACATCAAACTGTCCGTTAGTTAAGTAAGAACAACTTTGGTTGGCAGTACTGATCTGGTCAGTAATCGGGTTAGGGTGTACCACTACCACCGGAATAGTATCGGCACAATTGTTCTGGTCCACCGCTACGACAGTATAGTTACTGGAAGGCAGGTTGTTGAACTGGCCTGTGGTATTGCTGAGCGTTATATTACTTCCGTTGCTGATGAGATAATTATAGGTAGACCCCGTACCACCACTGGCTATAGCCGTCAGCGTTCCGTTAACATCCCCGAAACAGCTAACTGCTGTAGTAGACGGATTAATGGTAACAGCCGTTGGCTGGCTCAGGGAAATAGTTCTGGTAATGGAACAATTGGTAGCATCGGTAATAGTCACGTTGTAAGTTCCGGCTGCCAGGTTGGTTGCTGCGTTGGTGATACTGCTGGCCGGATTCCAGTTGTAAGAATAACCTGCACCCGGCACACCGCCGGTAGTGTTTAGTGTTATAGAGCCGGTAGCTGCCCCGTTACACAAAATATTTACAATTACTGAATCAGCCAGAATCTGAGCAGGCTGTGTAACAATAATCTGAGCAGTGGCAGTACACTGATTTGTATCCGTTACGGTTACAGTATAAGTGGCAGCACCGAGGCTTGTAGCCGTAGCATTTGAGCCTTCAAAAGGTGTCCAGGCGTATTTATAAGGCGTAGTGCCGCCTGCAGGAATAACAGTGGCAGAGCCATCGTTACTTTGATAACAACTCAGATTGGTTTGACTTGTTGTTATAGTAAGTGCTGCTTGTGGCTGGGTAAGGGTAAAGAACGAGTCGATGGTACATCCGTTTGCATCGGTTATAGTAACGTTATAAGGCCCACCTGCAGCTAAATTAAGCGATGCACTATCCGGTGAAGGTGCCGCCGGCGGCCAGGTATAAGTGTAAGGAGGTGTGCCTCCGCTGGTGGATGCCAGAATACTACCGGTGCTAGTACCAAAGCAAGGCACATTGTTTACAGTATAAATAGCGGATAAGGGTGCCTGGGGCGCGGTAATATTGATCAGCGTATCTTTTACGCAGTTATTGCCATCGGTAACAGAAATAATATAAGGGCCGCTTGCCAAACCGGAAGCTGTGTTAGTGGTACTTACATTAGGCGACCATGTATAAGTATAGGGAGCCCCGGTACCACCGGTAGCATTAACAGTAATTGCACCGTTAACCTGCCCATAGCAAAGTATGTTGGTTACAGGTACCTGCAATGTAATTGCCGGTGGCTGACTAATTGTTACACTACCGGTAAAGCTGCAGCTGTTTGCATCCGTAGCTGTAACACTATAAATATTGGCCGCAAGGCCGGAAATGGTAGTACCCGACTGGTTATTACTCCAGCTATAAATTACCGCACCATTTGGGTTTACAAAATTAGCGGTGGCGGTACCAATAGAGGTTCCAAAACAAAGGTCGTTGGTTTGGGTTAATACCAAACTATCGGGCAATGGTTGGGTAACCATTATTGAATTTGTAACCGAACACTGGTTAGCATCCATAATAATACCGGTGTAAGCAGCCGGTGCCAGGTTAGCCAGTGTATCGGGCCCCGCAGGTATAGGGTTGCCCTGATAAGTATAAGGGGCAGTGCCACCATGTATGGTAATAGCTATAAACCCGTTGTTAGCCCCAAAGCAGGTTACATTACCATGCGAGGTATCAATGGTTAGAGGTGCCGCAGGTTGCTGCAGGAAAGTACTATCCATAAATGTACACCCGTGTGCATCGGTAACGGTTAGCAAATATTCACCGGCTTTAAGCGTAGTAAGGCTTCCTCCAACCAAATTTGGGTTAAACGTGCCTGTGGAGTCAGAACTCCAGTTATAGGAATAAGGAGTTGTACCTCCTGCTGAATTTACGGTAATTGTACCTGTACTATCACCATAACATTTAATATTGGTTGAGTCGATGGAGTTTGTAAAAGCAGTGGCCTCGGAAATAACTGCCGATCCTGTAGCACTGCACCCCAGGCTATCGGTAACCGTAACTGTATAAGTTCCACCCGATAAACTTAAATCAGTTTTGGCACTGGATATATTGCTCCAGTAATATTGATAGGATGGTGTTCCCCCGGCAGTATAAGGTGTTCCCCCGGTAGGGTTGGCGGTTGCACTACCATTATTACCCGCATTACAGGCGTTGCTTGTAACAGTGGGAGGTGGTAATACCAGCAGCGGCGCACTGGCAATAGTACCGGTAGCGGTAGCAGAGCAAACGTTGGTTGCGTCTGTTACCGTTACCGTAATGCCGCCCGTACCGAGGTTACTTGCCACCGGGTTATTGCCCTGTCCTGCTACGCTCCATGCATAGGTAAATGGTGCAGTTCCCCCGCTGCCAACCGAAGCAATAGCCTGGCCATTATTATTACCGGCACAGGAGATATTGGAAGTAGCAAGCGTGACTGTAATGGCTGAAGATGGTTGTGATATTACAACCGTACCGGTAAAAGGATTGCCCGGTGTCTGGTCGGTATAGCTGTAAGTATAGGTTCCGGCAGTAAGGTTGCTGATGGTTACACCAGTACCTACATTAGTTCCTGCTTTGGTCCATGTAATTGTTGCAGGCGGTGCAACCCCGGCACCGGTAACCGTTAAGGTAGCGCTACCATTATTACCACCAAAACAGGTTACGTTGGTAGAAGTTGCATTGGAAGATATGCCACAAGGTAAGGTAGGGACAGTAGCCGTATATTGTAATAAGGCCGAGCAGCCATTTGCATCCTGAAAATCGGCAATATAAGTCCCCCCCAAAAAGCCCGAAGCGGTAAAGGTATTTGGGCCACCAGTGGCAGCAATACCGGCAAAATTAACCCCTGCCGGTGGTGTTCCGCGATAGGGTGGTGTTCCGCCTGTTATTGTAATGGTGCATGTTCCGTTAGGTACCCCGCAGTTGGCCGCAGTTGCAGAAGTTGAAGCTGAGACGGCGGTTGGCTGATTGATTGTGTATTGACCCGTAGCACTGCAAACCCCATCGGTTACAGTTACGGTGTAAGTACCTGCACCCAGGCCCAAATCCGTTTGCTGCTGGCTGCCATTACTCCAGTTAAATGAAAAGCCTCCATGCCCGGCCGCTGAACCAAAGCCACCGGCAGTATCTACAAAAATACTACCTGTTTGAGCACCGTTGCACAAAGGGGGAGTAACGGTAGGTGTAAGGGTAATAGGTGCCTTGATTACAACTGCATGCGCAAATGTATCGGGGCAACCGCTGGCGTCGGTTACTATCAGGCTGGCGTTATAGGTGCCTGTACCCGGATAAGTGTGAAGGGGATTTTGCTGGGTAGAAGTTGTGCCATCCCCGAAAGTCCAGCTCCAGGTGTTTAAGGGCCCAATCTGGCTGGTAGAAACATCAGTAAACTGAACGGTGGGCGAGCAACTTTCATAATTGGTTCCTGCCACCCAGCTTGAGATTGTAACAATTTTAACCTGCTGAAGATTCCAACCACCACCGGTAGAGCCGGTCCAACCCCAGTTAACTATCGGATTATTGCATAAATAAGTGCCTACCAGGTTGGGTATCACCATGCTTATACGCAAATTACCATCAACATAATCATCCATGGTTTGGGTATTTACATTCCAAACAATCCGGATGGTGTGCCACTGGCAATTGTCTAAATTACTTTGGCTGGGAAGTGCCGCTACCGGGCCTGAAACGTTATGGTTTACGCTGCCACCAGATTCATAAGCAGTATGGTCATATGAAGGATCACCGTGATCCGAATTTTGCCAGGTATCAAACTCAATGGCAAATGAGCAGGGCTGGTTAGACCCACCGTAACCAAGGCCCTCACCTTGATTACCCAATCCATTTGGGTTAGATGTAAGAACAAATGCTTCACCATCAGCCCCGCTGGCTCCGTTGCAGCCGAAAAAATTGCTGAACGTAAAGTCGAACGAGTTGTTAAGGTTAATTGTCTTATTCTGGAAAATAGCACCTGCCTGATCGCCGGAGTTTGGAGTAAGCTGATAATAATTACAGGAACTAAGCTGAGAAGCGCTTCCAAGAACAGTGTAATTTTGGGAAAATGCCTGTATTGAATAAACTATAAGAAATAGCAAAAAGTAAAGTTTTCTCATGTCAGGGATAGTGGCTTTTTCGGGGGTGGAAAAATGGTATCGATCGTTGTTCGCTAAGTAACTTATAATGAAGATAGAATAATCTGCTGATTTAAGTCATAAAATAAGATACTTTTCAGGTTAAAATTTCCTTAAAACTTTAGGGCTGTGGCAAAAAAAATCCCGTCTGTTTTAAATAGACGGGATTTTACGCAAAAGCGTTGTTTGTTCCAATATTTTTAACGGGCTACGCTAACGCTTCTTTTTTCGCGGATTACGGTAACTTTTACCTGGCCCGGATAGGTCATTTCTTTCTCAATTTTCTGTGAGATAGCAAAGGAGAGTTCTTCGCTCTTTTTGTCGTCTACCTTATCGGCTTCAACAATCACGCGCAACTCGCGGCCGGCTTGTATGGCGTAGGCTTTCTCAACGCCATCAAAGTTTTGAGCCAGGGCCTCGAGATCTTTGATACGCAACAGGTAGCCTTCCATAATCTCTCTACGTGCTCCGGGGCGGGCGCCTGAAATGGCATCACAGGCCTGTATAATGGGCGAAATAACATATTTCATCTCCATTTCATCATGGTGGGCACCTACTGCGTTTACGATTGCAGGGTGCTCGCCGTATTTCTCGCATAGTTTCGCGCCAAGCAAGGCATGCGATAGTTCGCTTTCCTCATCTGGCACCTTACCAATATCGTGTAACAAACCAGCACGTTTAGCCAGCTTGGGATTCAATCCAAGTTCAGCCGACATAGTAGCACAAAGATTAGCTACTTCGCGTGAGTGCTGCAAGAGGTTTTGGCCGTATGATGAACGGAAACGCATTCTGCCCACGTAACGAATTAACTCCTGGTGAAGGCCCTGAATACCCAGGTCAATTACCGTTCTTTCTCCAATCTCAACAATATGCTCATCCAGTTGCTTTTTGGTTTTGGCAACTATTTCCTCAATTCGGGCAGGGTGTATTCTTCCGTCTGCCACCAAACGTTGTAATGAAAGGCGGGCAATTTCACGGCGGATAGGGTCATAGCCTGAAATGATTATTGCCTCAGGGGTATCATCTACCACAAACTCGCAACCAGTAGCTGATTCAAGCGCGCGGATGTTTCTTCCTTCGCGTCCAATAATCTGGCCTTTTTGCTCGTCACTATCCAGGTTAAATACCGATACGGTGTTTTCAATGGCATTTTCAGCAGCTGTTCTTTGAATAGTCTGGATGATAATCTTTTTAGCTTCCTTATTGGCTTTGCTTTTAGCTTCGTCAATCAGGTTTTTGGTCAGTGTCAAAGCTTCGGCTTCGGCATCTTTTTTCATGTTGTCAACCAATTCCTTCTTTGCATCTTCTTTGGTCAGATTGCTTATCTGCTCCAGTTTTGATACAAATATCTCGTGACTTTTTTCAAGCTGGTCTTTTTTTGTGTTTACCAGTTCAAGTTGTTTGTTCAGGTTATCGCGCAGGCTGTCAACTTCCTTTTCTTTCTTCGAAATTTCTGCGGTTCTTGTAGAAACTTCAGTTTGCAATTGCTTTACCTGGGTTTCTTTTTCGATCGCTTTTTTGTTGCGTTCGGCAACTTCAGCTTCGTGTTTGGCTTTTAGCTGGATAAAGTTTTCCTTGGCTTCAAGCATTTTGTCTTTCTTGGTATTCTCGGCATTGCGTTGGGCATCGGCAATAAGTTTGTCAGCAGCAAGTTTAGCATCGGCAAGTTTTTTCTTAACTTCTTCCTCAGCCTTTTTTTCTATCTCCTGGTTTGATTTCTGGGTGATAGACTTGCCAACTAAAAAACTCACTATCGCAGCCACTGCTACAGCTAAAACCGCCGCAATGATTATGATGATAGTGGTATTCATTTTTGGACTTTTATTTATGGTGATTTAATAATACTACTCCTTTAACCACTGCAACTATAAAACTAAAATAGTTTGCAAGGCTGTTGTGTTGTAAAGCTTTAAAAACGGAGTGTATACCTGATTAGGCAAAATGCGGGAAGATTTATTTAGAGTTGCCCGGTAAGGACTTTTTCTAATTCTATCATTTTTTCTTCCAATGAACGGGTATTTTCCAATGAGGCATGCTGAAGATTTTCATGTTCAACGGCAAAGTTAAGGAGGCACATGGCCATATAATCCTGTTTGTCTTTTCCGTTATACAGCGCCTGGTATTCTTTAATCTTTTCGTTTACCAGTTTTACTGCACTAAGCACCTTTTCCTCATCACTCTTCAAAACCTTTAAAGGGTAAGTCCGTTCCGCAAGTTGAACATTGATATTGACCGTTTCACTTTTCTCCGCCATCTTAGTCATTAAGCATCGCTATGCAATTGTCAATTTCTCTGATATACTCGTTAATTTTTCGCTTTAACTCCGTTACTTCCTGATTTTCATCGGGGGTATCAGAGCTTATATTCTGCGCTAACTTAATTATTTTAATCTTATTGTTCAAGTCGCTATTTTTACGGCCCTCAGTATCAAGTGCCATCCGCAACTCTTTTATCTCCAGTTCAAGCTGTCCGTTAACTGACTTTAATTTAACATTCTGCTCGGCCAGTTTCCGTGCTTTCTCTATTAAAATGTCCGTTTTGGCTATTAGCTTTTGCATGTGTTGACTTCAAAAATAAAATAAGTTGGCAAATACCAGAAGCTGTTTAATTATGACACACGATCCTTTTACTGCTGTTTTTGGCGTAAAAGGTCTTTGTAAGCCTCAGATTGTGCTCTATTCCCAATCATACCATAAGCCTGTGAAAGCACGCTAATTGCGTTCAGGTTATCCTGGTTTAAATTCAGGCACTGGGTTAAAGCGTTAATTCCTTTTTGAACCCTGGCGGCATCTTTAGCCGATTGTAAATAAGCAAGGCCCAGGTTAAACAGGGCGGCATCTGCCTTCGGGTATTTTTGACAGTAAGGCTCCAGCAGGTTAACCGCTGTTTCAAAATCGTTATGGCGCATGGCTTCGGCTGCAAGGAAGTCGCTTTTGTCTGTTTTTTTAACAACACAGGAAAGGGGCACCCCATCTGCGTAAACTGTATAAACTGTCTGTTCGGGCGGAAAACAGCCGTTCACTAAAAGCTCGCGGTCAATAAAACGGTTGTAGAATATCTCGTAATCGGCATCTTTATCGCCCCGCGCGCGGTAACTGATGTAACCAACGCTTGCATCGGCAGAATCATCTTTAAAGTATGCATTGGCAGGGGCTACAGCATTGGAATATATCCTAAGCCTTCCACCATCCGGGCGTCTTTGCTTCAGGTTTTCGTTTTTCTTCATCCAGTCGGCACATTGTTTTACAGAATTCATGTAATAATCCGTTTCATAATTGCCATACGCGCCTTTTATGCCACCCTCCAGTTCGTTAAAATAAACATACTCGTTAGGATGGTTGGCCAACATAAACCTGGCCGGCAGAAAAACCAGTAAGACCATTACCGTTACTATAATATACTTGGCATTTTTAGAAAACGAGTTAAGGAAATAATTAAAAGTTAGGCCGGCCAGAATGATAATGCTTGGGTAAACAAAAAAGAAGTGGCGCATGGTATCGTACAAAACCGATTTTTTATAAATGACATAGCACAACGGAAACAGAAGCGTAAAGTATAAAAAACCAAGCATTAGTAATTTGCCGTTTTTGCGCATGGACGGTACTAATACAAAAGAAAGAGTCAAACCAATAAGGCCGAAGAGCGGGGTGGTAATGGCAAACCATTGCGGTTCATAGTTCCATGGCACCTGGGTAGACTGAAGCTGTTTTCCATCGAAAAGGAAACCTATCCGTACTGGAAACTTTTCGGCAATGCCTAAAGCTTCCAGCGGGTGCGACAGCGGGTTTATTAAACCATAGGGCCAAAGCACAAGACTAAAGCAATAACCCAGCACAGAGGCCAGTAAAACGTATTTGAGGCTGGGCCAAACCTGTTCTTTAAACTTTGAAAAATCGAGCACTTTGGTTAGCCCGTAAGAAGCCAGCAAGGCAAGGCCCCAAAACAAAAACAGGTAAGGAATAAGCAACAGGCCCCCAATACGAATACCCATAGCTACCCCTATGCTTATACCTACACCAATTGCATTTTTAAGCGTAGGGCGCGGCATCTCTTTTAAAAACCGGAGTATAAAAACATAGGTAAGCATATAACCGGCTGCCATGGTTATATCCTTGGGGTTATTCATGCTTTCGCCAAAAAAACGTGGTGAAAAGGCCATAAAAATAAGGGTTATCAGGCCGGCCTGCCAGCCTGCCACTTCCACTGCTACAAGCCCGGCGCAAAGCATGGCTACAAAACCAAAAACTGAATTCCAGAAATGGCGCACGTTCCATTCGTTAACTGAAGGAAGTGCTTTTGCAAGTATTGAAGCGGTGCCATCGTAAAGGCCGCCGTAAAAAACCATTAGCGAGTCAGGGCCGTTATTGCTGGATGAGGCGGCGGTGGTATCTTTGCCAAGCGAGGTGTAAAAATTAACAATGTGATGGCCGTATTCTTTATGGAAATTTTCATCGCCGCTAATGCCGTAATTATGGCTTA
The DNA here is from genome assembly GCA_903889265.1 of uncultured Bacteroidota bacterium. Taxonomy (GTDB): domain Bacteria; phylum Bacteroidota; class Bacteroidia; order Chitinophagales; family LD1; genus Bog-950. The sequence continues at coordinate 273 of CAISWS010000004.1, read as the reverse complement.
CGCTTACCATTAGCAACAACAAAGCGACGGCAAAACCAATAAATATTTTTTTGGCCAACGGCTCAGAAATGAGTGGAGTAAGGACTACTTCCTTTTTAGGTTCAACTTTTTTTTCTGCCGCTGGTTTTGGTTTGCTTGGTTGCTTGGCCATTAATCTCGAATTTTTGTGGCAAAATAGAACTTTTTATTCCAAAATACAGGTTCACGCAAAGACCGCTAAGATTTTCGCAAAGGAGCGCAAAGAAAAAATCCTTTGCGCTCCTTTGCGTGCTT
>CAISWS010000003.1 GCA_903889265.1 uncultured Bacteroidota bacterium | reverse complement strand
GTATATAGTCCCCGGCAGCGCTATAGTCGCAACATATCAGCACTTTCATTTTTCAAGGGTTTTAACCAAAAAATGATTGAAATCGTAGCGGGTTGTTGCCATGGCATCTGCCAGGCCTTTATGGCGGGCAAAAAGTTTATCGTTAACCATCTTTATTTGGTCACCTGCGGCTTCGGGGTTATCTTTTGCAATTCTTTCTACCTTCTTTTCGCGGTCGAGCAATGCTGCTTTAAGGGTGTCAGTCTTTTCTCTCAGCTTAACAAACTTTTTTAAGTATTGCGCAGCTTGTGCCGTGGTTTTTGGGGTTGCCTTTTTTGTATCAACCAGTTTAAGGCGTTTGGTAAGTATGGCAAGTTCATCAATGTAGAAATCAAGGTCGCGGTTCCAATCGTTACCCTGATGGTGTAAAGCGTTTAACGTGGTTTTCATAACTTTTAATTTAGGGGTTTGGTTATTAAAATGATACTGACACAAAGTTCGGGTGATAACCGCAGGTTTAACTTGATGCTAATTATAACTACAACTGATGTTGCTCACACTATGCCCGGTAACCGGTAAATAATTTTGCAGGGTTTTCAAAGCGCCATTTGCCTTATATTATTAACCAAATATTTAAATGATGAACAGGATTGCCGTACTTACTTCAGGAGGCGACGTGCCCGGATTAAACGCTGCCCTGCATGCAGTTGTGCTTATTGCTTTGAAAAATAATGTAACCGTTATTGGCATTCATGATGGCTACGACGGGTTGATTGACGGACGTTTTTTTGAGATGGACCTACCGATGGTTAGAAATATAGTTGACCGCGGAGGAACCATTTTACGCACCTGCCGCAGCAACCGTTTTTTTGAATTTGAATGGCGGAAAAGGGCATTTGAACAACTAAAGCACCACGATATCCATGGGTTAATTATCATTGGCGGAAACGGCTCGTTAACCGGTGCCGGGCTTTTTACCCGCGAATTTGAATTTCCGGTTATTGGCATTCCAAAAACTATAGATAATGATGTAAACGGAACCGATTATGCCATAGGCTTTGATACAGCCAGCAATACTATCGTTGAAGCCGTTGACAAAATAAAAGATACAGCCGATTCTACTTCCAGGGTATTTGTTGTTGAGGTAATGGGCCGCCATGCAGGTTTTCTGGCCTTGCGAAGCGGTATCAGCGTTGCTGCAAGTGCCATTATTATACCCGAAATAAAACCGGATATCCATAAGTTACTTTCTTTTGTTGAGCACAACTGGCGTATAGGAAACCACTCTATGATTATCATTATTACCGAGCATTCGATACCTGAAGGGGGGATGGGATTGAAAAAAATATTTGAAACCCACTATCCCGAGTTTGACACCAGGCTTACAATTTTAGGCCACATACAGCGCGGTGGAAGCCCCAGCGCTTTTGACAGAACACTGGCAAGCACGCTGGCTTACCATGCCACTATGGCCCTTCTACATGGCAAAAAAGGGCAAATGGCTGCTTTTACCGATAATAAATTTAAATTCATCCCATTATCTGAGGTGGCCAACAAAACCCACCGGGTGGATGATGAATTAATGAAAGTGGCAAGCCAATTAAGTATACTTATTTAACCCCCTTAATTATGATAAGAACAAATAACGAAATTATTGTGCAATCGCTGGGCGCCGCAGAAACCGTTACCGGCTCAAAGCATTTATTAAAAACACCTGAGCTGGCTGTGTTAATTGATTGCGGCTTGTTTCAGGGTTTAAAAGAACTGAGGTTGCGGAACTGGGCCAAATTGCCGGTTGACCCTGCTGAGATAGATGTAATGTTATTGACCCATGCACACCTGGACCACTGTGGTTATATCCCATTGCTGGTTAAAAACGGATTTAAGGGTAAAATATATATGTCGCCCCCAACTTTTGAACTGGCAAAAATAATTTTGCTGGATAGTGCAAAGATTCAGGAAGAGGATACGGAAAAGGCCAATCGTGGAAAATACTCAAAGCACGAACCGGCTTTACCATTGTATACCGTTGAGGATGCTGAAAAGTCGTTTGAGAACTTTACGGT
>CAISWS010000002.1 GCA_903889265.1 uncultured Bacteroidota bacterium | reverse complement strand
GTGCACAGGATTTGCTGAAAGACAAACGCAAAGAACTGGATGCATTAGCCAACCTGCTATTAGAGAAAGAAGTACTGTTTAAGGATGACCTTGAACGACTGATAGGCAAGCGCCCTTTCGATAAACAGGACGAAGGAATTACTACTAACCCACAGGACGCATCTGCTGAAAATATAGATGGCCAATATACCGTGTCCTGAAACACAGACGTTATAAATACTATTGTTGAGAATCATAAAGCGTAAAGCTTTAGTTCACGGCCTCATATTATAACTTTGAGTTCCGGTAACAATATCTGTTTATTAAATTATTTATTATGGTTAATGAAGGAACCGGAAACGGGTTTTTCTCGCGGTTAAAAAACGTATTTTCTTCGTCTGCTGATACGGCAACACAGGAAGAAAGCGCGCGCGAAAACTCCACTGCAACAACCACCTTAACTGAAGAGCGGGTAATGAATGAGGAGGAGATAACCGGTGTAACCGAACCGGTAAGCACCGCCTTTGTCCGTGCCGAAAGTGTTACCGAAAGGGAGATTCCCCTGCGCACTGTTGAAGTAAGCGCACCGGCCCCCTATACCCTGCCGGACGAGCAGGATCTGGATATCCGTTTTGCCACAAAATTTATTGATGCCGGCGGCAAATTTATTTTCTGCGAAACTGTAAAAGATGCGATTGAGAACCTGCAGATGTTGAAGGCTGACATGGGTTGGAGCCACGTTTTTTGCTGGGAGAATGAAATTAAAGATGCTTTTTGCGAGAATGGTTTTCAGAAAGGTGCTATAGGATTTACGCTTGAAAACTCGCAGGCTGCCGTTTCGCTTTGCGAAAGCCTGGCTGCTGATGAAGGCACTATCATACTAAACCCCAAACAAGCCAGCAGAAGAACGCTGAGCACCTTCCCTAAAACGCATATCATCATTACTGACATTGCGCATCTAAGCCCATTGGAAGCCGAAGCCCTGCAAAAGTTTAAGAACCAGAATAAAGGCGAACTGCCCTCGGTAATTAAACTTGGCAAATGCAATACCGGCCATTTTTACGACAAGCAAAACCTGATACTCAACGCTAACGGCACCGAAGATATTTACGTGTTTCTGGTTGATGAAATTATACCGGTTAGTTTAAGGCCGTAGAATATTTTTCAATGACATTAAGACTTTAAAGCCTGCATTAGCAGGGTTCCTTCAGGTTCTGGAAGGTTTTAAATTTGCACTTTATTTCGTACCTTTATTTATATGAAAAGTATCCATCTGGATGTGGAAATTAGCGAAGACCTGCTTTCAACCTTCAATGTACCGCAGGAAAACGCCGGCGAAGAGTTAAAACGCCTTGCAGGTGTGGCTCTGTATCAAATGCATAAAATCTCAATCGGCCGTGCCGCTGAAATTGCCGGAATGAATCAGGGTGATTTTGAGGATTATCTTGCCGATCACGGTGTTGCTATTTCAAATATCACCGCTCAACAACTTAACAGGGACATAGACTTTCTGTTAACTAAAAAATAGAATGATTGTTGTTGCCGATACTGGCCCCCTTATTTCTCTGATTCATATTAAGCACCTGAATATACTGGAGCAATTGTATCCTGACTATGTTGTTGCGCAAGGTGTTTATAAGGAGTTGATTAGCTATAAAAGGATTGACTTCAGCGGGCACGATTTGTCGGTTGTACAACAACACATTCGTATAGTTCATGCCGAAATCCAATCGCCCCTCACCGAACTGGGCTTTGGGCGAAGCGGAGTCAGTGTTATTGCTTAAAGAGCTTAGTGGTGATGCTTTTCTTACGGATGATATGGAAGCGAGAAGGGTAGCTGAGTCTATGCAAATTCCGTGCTTCGGCACACTTGCCTTACTATTGAAAGCAAAATCAGCTGGTTTAATCCCCGGCATAAAACCACTGCTTGACGAATTACTTGTACACAGAAGGTTCTATTCAAAGGACCTGATTCAATTGGTTTTAAAACGTGCAGGAGAATAATAAGCCGCTAATTCCCAAATCCCAATCACCATCCTTTACCTAACGCTTCTAACTGTTTCATTAATGGCATCAGCAACCTGTTGCGGTTGGTCAAGGTTGCTAAAATGCCCCGCATGGTTTACCCATTTCAACTTTACATTTTTGCACAACTCAGGTATCTTTTCAAATATCCCGCGGGGTTGTGCCGGATCGCTGTCGGCCTCCAGCTGCAGCACGGGGAAAGTAAAATTGTTGAATGCAATCTTTGTAGTCAGCGCATCCAAATCGCGGTTCTTGTCCAAAAAATATTTGCAAACCGAAGCTGCCACGCCCGGCCTGGAAAACTCATAAACAAAATATGTCCTCTCATCAGAACTAAGCGTGGTTAACATCCTCTTGTGGTTATAGGCAGTTTTAATAAACCATTGTGTGTGGCTCAGCATCAGGTTCGAAAGCCATTCGCTTTTAAACAATAACCACTGCGGCTTTTGCGCATACCTGCTAAGCCCCTCCGCTGGCTTAAAAATATCGGCCTCCATGCGCACAAAGCTCAATACTCTTTCGGGTTGGTCCCAAGCTATCATGCTCGATATAATGGCACCCCAGTCATGCCCCACTATATGAAATTTCTTAATGCCCAAGGTATCCATCAGCGCCAGTGTTTGTTCGCCCACATGATGCCATTCGTAATTGTTATCATCAGATGTTGACCTGCCATAGCCTTTCATATCAATAGCAATAATGCGGTAGTTGGTATCAAGCAGCGGAATTACTTTATGCCACGAATAGTACCCCTCAGGCAATCCGTGCAGCAGCAAAATCACTTCGCCATTAGGTTTACCCGTTTCAATATAATGCCAGTTTACGCCACTCGCCTGACGGTAGTAATGATGGTATTGCTTGTCAATTAATTCATGTATGGGCTCCGCTTTTTTCCTGAATTTTTGCTGCTGAACTATCAGCTTTTTAGCGTGGGCCGGAACAACCACATAAACAAATAATACGGCCATCGTTATAAGCACGGCGCCTGTTATAGTAAATGCTTTAAATAGTTTACGCATATGGTTGTTATGCAAAAATACCCTTTTACAGCCCTGCATGTTCGCCAACACCATCTGGCACATCATTTTTTTTGCACACTCCGGTCTTCCCTTGCGCCTGGATTAAGAACGGGTATATATTTGCAGCGCAAAAACGTAAATCATGGAATACAAAACAACCGACCTGTGCGACGCCTTTTGCGATGATGTAACAATAGCGGATAGCCACGGGTTTAAAGATTACGGGGGACGAAAAACCTTCAGCGGTAAAATTCACACCCATCAGTGTTATGAAGACCACGCCGGGGTAGAAAAAATCCTGGAAACCGATGGCACCGGTAAGGTTTTGATAGTTGACGGTGGTGCCTCTCTGCGCTGTGCCCTAACCGGCGACCGGCTTGCGGGCATCGGGATTAAAAACAACTGGAGCGGAATTATCATTAATGGCTGCATCCGGGACTCTGCCACCATAGTCGGCCTTAATATTGGCGTTAAAGCCCTTAACACCTATCCCATATCAAAAGTAACCACCACGCAATGGCCCGAAAATATTGACGTGGAATTTGCCGGTATAACCTTCACTCCCGGCCACTTTGTTTACTGCGATGAAGACGGCATTATAACATCTAAAAACGAGCTTACGCTTTAACAATTCTGCCCTTACATCAGCTTCTCCATCTTAATATTCGCCCTTCCGTAATGCCCCGGCTCTAACGGTATTTCTGTAAACCCGTATTTCTCATACAGGTGAATGGCCGGTTTTAATTGGGTATTGCTGTAAAGTATCAGCTTTGCAATGCCCGATTGCCGGGCAATTTTAAAACAGTGCTCTATCATTAATTTGCCAATGCCCAGGCCTTGGGTGCCATCTGTTACGGCCATTTTCCCCAATTCATAAACGTTGTTATCAACTTTAAGCAGCGATACAGTGCCAACTATTTTGCCATTATGTTTTGCGTAATAAATAAGGCCGCCTTTATCTATTATCTCTTTTTGCGGATCGGCTAACTGCATTACATCGTTTTGCTCAACCACAAAGTATTTTTCAAGCCATTCATAATTCAGGGTCTTTACGTATTCTTTGGTTGCTTCAGTATAGTTTACTATTTCAATCATCGCACAGAATCTTTAGCGTTTCAAAGGTAATCAACAATACTTTCAAAATACTCTGCAACTACTTCCATGGTTTTATAGATTTGTGCTGCCACTAATACTCATGCCTGCAAAAAATAAAATCTACTTCGCCTCCGACCTTCACCTCGGCACGCCCGATGCGGCCTCAAGCCTTGCGCGCGAAAAACTGTTTGTGCAATGGCTGGATGAGGCAAAACAGGATGCCGAAGCCATTTTTATTGTGGGCGATATTTTTGATTTCTGGCATGAGTATAAAACCGTGGTCCCTATGGGCTTTGTGCGCCTGCTGGGTAAGCTGGCTGAGCTAACAGACGCTGGTATACCCGTGCACATCTTTACCGGAAATCACGACCTTTGGATGTTCGGTTACCTGGAGCGCGAGCTGGGTGTAAAAGTTTATAAAGACCCCATTCAGATAACCCTGCAGGGCAAAAAACTCTATATCGGCCATGGTGATGGCCTGGGCCCTGGCGACCATGGATATAAATTTATTAAACAGGTTTTCAGAAATCCCCTTAGCCAGTTTTTGTTCCGCTGGATTCATCCCGATATGGGCGTTAAAATAGCTTCCTTCTTTTCGCACAAAAGCCGGTTTGGAGTTAAAGGCGATAAAAAGGTGCTGGAAGAATTTAAAGGCGAAGAAAACGAATGGCTGGTGCAGTATGCCCGCGATGTTTTAAAGAAAGAACATTTCGATTATTTCATTTTCGGCCACCGCCATTTACCCCTTAACATAGCCCTTAACGAAAAAAGCCAGTATATTAATACCGGCGATTGGCTTGATTATAACAGCTACGCCGTTTTTGATGGAAAGGAACTGGCATTAAAGTATTACAAGTAAGGGTGTTCAGGCGCTTATGTGTTCCGGTAAATTTGAGGGAGTGTAACTATGAACGGACAAAAAATATACAGCATGTTTAATTTCCGGTCCGGCCAAATTTTTTTTGTGTCATGGGCTGCCCTATGCCTTTCATTCTCCACTACCTTCCAGTTTATAGGCACTTACGAAACCAAGGCCAACTTTATTGCTATTGACAACTTCAGCAATTTTTACACATCAGACGATAACCATCTTTTCAAATTCTCGCCCGATGGCACCTACCAGTATCCGTACGAAGAATTTAAGTACGGAAAAATTGGTATGGTTGACGTAAGCAACCCCATGAAAATACTGGTGTTTTGCCCCGATTTTATGACCGTAATTACGCTGGATAAGTTTTTAGCACCATTAACCGTTTATAATTTCTTCGACCTTGGTTATCAGAACATTTCAGCCGTAGCAATTTCAAGCGATGGCTTGCTTTGGTTTTACGATAACACCGATTATAAATTGAAAAAAATTGATGTAAACGGCAATATTACGCTGCAAAGCCAGCCGCTTAACAACGTGGTTAGCATTACGCCCAACCCCAATTTTATGCTGGAAAAAGATAACGTGGTTTATTTAAACGACCCCGAAATCGGCGTTATGGTTTTCGATATTTTCGGTAACTACTCCAAAACAGTTCCTATCAAAGGCCTTAAAAAATTCCAGGTGTTTCAGGACCAGGTAATCTATTTTGAAAGCAATAAGCTGAATGCCTATAACATGATAACGCTCGACCTCAAATCCATTCAGCTACCCGATACCAGCGATGTTATTATGGCTGCCATACAAAAAAACCGCATGGCCATTTTAAAAACCGACCGGGTAGATTTTTTCCGGTACTAAATCAGGCCTTAATTCAAAACCGCTTCAGCATTTTTACCGGTGCGTTTTAGCCAACCTGGCAACACTATAACACCTACTAACAGGTACATGTAGTAAGTATAAATGCGCCACACCAAAGCAATTGCAGCCGACAGGCCCACAGGCATAAACTCGCAGTTAAGTGCTATAAACGAAATTTCGGCCCAGCCGCTGGCGCCTGGTGTAGTAGGTATTACCAGAAAAATCCAAAGCACATATTGCCTTGCAAAAACTTCCAGCATATTAGGTGTGGCCGCTGAAAACGCAAACACCAAAGCGTTTACAATGCTGTAACGCGCTATCCAATTAATGGTAGTTGCAGTGGTCATTCTAATCCAAAACCACCAGGTTTGACTTTTGTATTCGCGCGCAGTAATTTCTATCTCATCACCTAAATGATTAAAGCTGTGCTGAAACCGGTTTAAAAATTTCGTTTTGCCCAACCCGTAAAAAAACCGTTTTGCTGTTTGCGGCAGTGCAAAAAGGGCTATACCAAAAAATACCGCACCAGCGCAAAAAACGGCATAACCTACCCATGCGTTTTGAGCCAGGTGGCGCACTTCAAGTATCAGGCGCTGTACCAAACTATCCCCGGCCAGGTCGGCACAATCGGCTTGTACAAACAAAATATGGCTGCCCATAAACAAATACAAAATGCCAAACACCACCACAAACACCGCCGAATCCATAAAGGCATTCAGCACCATTACACCGGTGGCGCGGCCAAAGGTTAGCCCGCTGCGTTTAAGAACAAAAAGGGTAAAAGCCACTTCTCCTATTTTGGGAGTAATGGCGGCACCAAACTCCCACATAATAATAGTGGTTACTGCCCTGCGCCAGCTTAATTTTTCGCCTGAGCTAAGGCGCACTTTATACACAAATGCTGCATCCCTTACCAGCAGTGCAAGCAATGCCAGCACCAGCCCGGTTATCAGCTTGGGTGTAATATGAATGGCCCCCAGCGCAGCAGGTTTAAAGTTATAGGCAATCAGGTAAGCCGAAATGCCTATGCTTAACAGCACGGGCAAAATTATCCTGCTTTTACTTACCTGTTTTGCATCATCCGGGGTAACATCTGCCATAGTGTGGTAACGCCAAAGTAAGGATTACTATTTTACTGCAGGAAAAAGAAATGGTTAATTCTGATTGTGGATTTGGAGAAAGCATTTAAAACGTGCACAAAACCACCAAGCCCGGGGGAAAGCTTTAAAATAAATGGCTCCTGTATTCACCTTTGCGCTCTTTGCAACTTTTGTTTCATCCCGCTTTTCGCGGGAGCGGTAAAAATGTATCTGCAATTAATTCTCCTGCCCGTCAAGTAGCAACTCGGGTTCAGCTGCATTGGCTATCCAGAAGTTGTTATAGCCTTCGCCAATAATAATTCTAAGCTGTTGCTCCTGCACCAGTTCAAGCATCGAAAGCAAAACAAAAATGGCATGTACCCGGTTTTCAACTCCTTCAAAAACCTCTTCAAACGGAATTTTTGAACCGGTCTTTACCTTTTCAAGCAGCAACATTTTCTCCCCCGAAATAGTATAGGCCGGGGTTTCAACCGTATGCACCACCTTTTGTTTTTCACGCGCCACCCGGTCAAGCACATTCTGAAAAGCCTTTAACATGCGGAACATGGTAAGGCTTTGCATTTCAAACTCGGTTTCAAACAGGGCTGCAATTTCGCGGTTCTCAGATAAGGCATTGCCGCGCTTGTTAATGCTCTGGCGGTCTTCCTCCAGTTTGCGTAGCGATTCCGTAGCTTCTTTAAATTTCTTGTATTCAATCAGGCGGCTAACCAGTTCATCGCGCGGGTCAATTTCGGCGCCGGTTACCGGGTCAAGCTCCTTGCGGGGCAACAACATTTTTGCCTTAATACGCATCAGCGTGGCAGCCACTAAAATAAACTCGCTGGCCAGCTCAATGTTCAGCAACTCCATCTGGTGGATGTAAGTCAAAAAGTCGTTCGCTATCTTATAAATAGGAATATCATAAATATCCAGCTCATCGCGCTCAATAAAGAACAGCAACAGGTCGAAAGGGCCTTCAAACTGGGGTAATTTTATTTCGTAAGTATCCTGCATAGTAAATGAGGGGCAAATTTAATGGATTTTGGGAGGTGTGGAAAGGAAAAATAAAGGCAGGGCAGGTTAAGCCCCGGGTACCCTTCATACCAATCACTTTAATCAGCCTAAACGAATGTAACACCCGGCAGCACATCCGGTTACAAAAAATTATCGAATTATTTACATACAATATTTGTTTATTCACTAAGAATTGGTTTTTTTCGCGCCCATTAAATAACCAATAAAATAAAAAGATGATTAAAAGTTTTAAATCCCTCCTTGTTATAGTGGCGCTAATTGCAATGGCTTCTTCTTGTAAAAAAGCTACTGACCTTAGTAACCTTACCAGTCACAAATGGACAATTTCAACCGCCGCAGAAACCTACAGTGACTCTGCCGGTATTTCTCACAACTTATTGGGCGTTGATACGCCATGCCAGCATTCAAGCTATACCGAATACCACACCCAGGCCGCTAACAGTCCTTTAAAACTGGCTTATAGCTATGGTAGTACCAACTGCCCTGCTTATTACATGCCAAGTTTGGGTATATCATCATGGGATATTGATCCTGACCAAACAGTGCTTTACCTGAATGGAAATACCACTGATGGAACCGGTGGCACCTGGTATACTATTCAAACATTAAGCGCTTCTTCAATGGTGTTAACCCAGGTTGCCTCAACCATTGCTGCTTACACAGGCACTTACCCTAACCGCGTACCGGTTTATCACGTAGTTACCGATACCTGGACATATTCAGTTAAATAATTTGTACTAACGCTTAAATAAGCGGAAGGATCTTTAAAAGTCCCGATTGCCACAGGCGGTCGGGACTTTTTTATGAATCCGGGTAATAAGGCACACCGCCCAAGGGCTAATCCTTTGGCAACACTAAAACAGGTCCTATATCTGCATTAAAATTAACATCGTTTATATTGATAATTTATATACATTTGAGGATACAACCCCTCCGCTTTAAATACCTATAAATGAAACAGGCGTTCCTAATCGCAATTCTTATTGGCCTGTTTACACAGTTGGAGGCCCAGGCCAACACCTCCTATCAGTTTAACGGCGAACAAGGCGTTTTTACCGAAAACCGAGGACAAGTGGTTGACCAAAACGGCCAACCCGTGCCCGATGTATTAGCCAAAGCCAGCATGCCTGGGTTAGATATGTATTTAACCAAAACAGGGGTTACCTACATAATGCTGCAATATACCGAAGACCTAACCGCAAAGCCACACCCGGTTTTTGTAAACAATAAAAAATATAAAATAACCTATAGCCGGGTAGATGTAGCGCTACAGGGTGCGGTTATTAATACCGGACAGATGCAGCTTACCGGCCAGGCTGGCTGGCAGAGCAATTACTACAAAACAGAGGATGGCAAAGGGCAACTGGCTGTATCGCACTTTACAAACCTGACGGTGCAAAATGTTTACCCCGGTATTGACTGGGTGTGGAAGTTTAACGCCGCCGGTAAACTTGAATACGATTTTATAGTACACCCCGGTGCCGACCCTGCTGTTATTAAAATGCAATACAGCTATGCCGATTTAACCCAAAACAACAATAACCTGATAATAAGCACCCGCATTGGCTCCATTACTGAAGGCCCTTTGCAGGGAAGCAGCGGCAACAGCAAGGTGCAGATAGCTTATAACCTGGATGCAAAAAGCAAAACCATAACCTTTAACGCCACCGGTTACAATAAAACCCAGGACCTTTTAATTGACCCACCTTTGGCATTAAACTGGAGCGCACAATTTGGCGGCTCTTTTTTAAATGGGTTGCGGGGCGTTGCTACTGATACTTTGGGTGGAATTTACCTTTGCGGCTATACCACCTCGCCCGATTTTGTTACCCGTAACCCACACATTACAGGCGCTTATTTTGATAGCACTTATAACGGCCAAAGCGATGTGGTTATGCTAAAGCTGGATACCAACCAAAACCTTAAATGGGCAACTTATTTGGGTGGGCCGGGGAATGATTTTGCCAACTCTGTTTGTTATTCAACCTTTACCAATAATATTTATGTAACAGGTGGGGCGCAAGCGGGCTTTCCAACCCACGGCAATGGAAGCTCAGCCACGGTAACCGGTCAGGATGCCTTTGTGGCAAGTTTTACAAACACACTTACGTTGCAATATTCTTCTTTTTACGGGGGCAATGGTACCGATGAGGGATTGAAAATTTGTGTTGATAATAATAACCTGTTATACGTAGCAGGGTATACCAATTCCACCAATAACAGTTTTGCCAATGTAGTGTATTCCGGAAGTTATAACCAGAGCGCGGTTACCGGGGTAGAGGCATTTATTATGGCGTTTGTTTATGGCAACGGGTATTACCCTATGTATACAAGTTGGGCCAGTAAATTCGGGGGCAGCGGCGATGATTACGCCACCGCCATCACCACCGATACCGCCCGTAACCTGGTGGTTGGCGGTTTTACTACTTCAACCAATATACCGCTGGCACATGCCGATTCGGCGTACTACCAAAGCACCAACGGAGGCGGCACTGATGGCTTTATTTTAAAGTTTACCGATACCCACAATCTACTGAACGCAACCTATTATGGCGGCAGTGGCAACGATTATATTAATGATGTTGCCACCGGTTATAATGGCAATTTTGAATTTACCGGGCGTACCAACTCGCCTAATTTTCCGCTGCGCAATATTGGGGGATATGGGTTTTTTCAGCCGCATTTGGCCGATACTACCGATGACGCCTTTATAGTAAAATGCGCCAATAACCTTACCATGAAATGGAGCACCTATTACGGTGGCAACGCGCTGGATGCAGGCACCGGTATTACTACCGATAAAAGCGGACAGATGTATGTAAGCGGATTTACTTTTTCAACCAATTTTCCGGTTGATTCTTTTGCCGGGGCGTATTACCAGCCGGTTAACCATGGTAACTCGGATGGTTTCGTTGCGCGGTTTACCGACCTGGGCGTACGCAGCTGGAGCACCTATAAGGGCGATAGCTGTTACCAATACCCTTACGAAATTGCGTACGACAGAAAGTTCAATAAATTTTACATAGCCGGCGAGGGTTTGCTTGCCTGCGGACAGAGTTTGCCCGATAGTGCTGAGGTAATAAACGGAACAAGCAGCATTGGTTTTTGCTGGGGGTTTAACGGGCAAAGCACTTCGCCCTGCGCAGGTTTTGGTATCGGGGTAAGCTATAACGTGCAACCTTGCCCCGGCCAGTGTAATGGGGTAGCTACAGTAAGCGCAGGCGGCGGGCAAGCACCATACAATTATATCTGGAGCAATGGCACCGATTCAGCCACAGCGCATAATTTGTGCCCGGCCGAAGGTTGGGTAGAGGTAAAAGACTCTTTGGGTTGTTTTGCCGAGGCGGAATTGAATTTTAACCCTTTAGCGGTAACCGTAGCAGCCGGTTATATTGTGTGCTTTCCCGGCCCGGCCATGGCAACTGCAACCGCAACAGGTGGTAACGGTGCACCGGACCTTTATCAATGGTCCACTTCACCCGGTACGTATGGCGACAGCAGTTCCGTTTTTGTTTCAGATACCGGTACCTATAGCGTAACCGTGCAGGATAACCAGGGTTGCACGGCAACCGGTTCGGGTATCGTATCTTTTACCAACTATTATACGCTGGGGGAACTGGAGGTTATTCAATACCCGGCATGTGGTAATTTTCAAAATGGTATTGTTACTTTAGATTATAACGGCACCAGCCCCGATTTCCCTAACGGAAATGTTGAATGGACGGATGCTTTTAATGATTTACTGGCAACCGGCGATACTTTTTACAATGCCAGCACCAATACCACCTATTACGCTGTTGATTCAGGTTATTGATATAATGGTAACCCAAGACCGGAGTT
>CAISWS010000001.1 GCA_903889265.1 uncultured Bacteroidota bacterium | reverse complement strand
TCCCGCCTTGCTGCCGACCTGAGAAAAGGTTTATCACTCAGCCAGTGCCAGAAACTCCACGATGTTTCCCGTAACACGGCTATTAAAGTCAAGCGCCTTACCTGCACTTAACCGAAGGGATACGTTAGTACTCTTTGTTTTATCGGTCTGGTTTTTCTGCTGGATTCAGTTTCTTCAAATGTTTGGTACTCCCAACCTTTGGCTTTTGCGTATTTTTCAAGGGTTTCTCTTTGAGCTAAAGTATCTTGCTCGTTGGTAGAAACCCGACAGTATAGTGCTACTTTCATTTTGTTACGGTTTTAAATTGGCGTGGCTTGTGTGCTTTGGTTGTGGCTTTAACTCTGTTTAAAATCAAATATTCAACCCAGGAGCCTTTCAAACCACAACGTCAATTTGCTACAGCCTTAATTTGTGTTTGGGTGAAGATATGGGAGAGAGGGTTCCCGAATCGCTAATAGACGCAAAGGAGAAGGTTAACCTTGTATTAATCCTTGTAATAAGAAGAACAAGTAATTGTACGTAATCAAGCTGGCGCTTACCGATAGCAGATGTGGCATGGGGTCTTGCCCATTTTTTTAGCTTCCTCTATTGACACCTCTTTTATTTCGTGATTACATCTCTGTAGTCCTCTGCAATCCTTGAAGGCATGGTACCTTTCGGATGATGCACTTATACAGACGTAAACCTTAGTTGCAGGTTCCTTTTGACTTGGAAATGAAAGTAAGAACAATGAAAATACTACGATAAAAATTTTCATATTACTTCGATGTCGGCAAAATGTTTGGTCAGGCAATCGGTACCTGGTATTTTAAGTTGGTTGAGGTAATAGTTTTTTAAAGTTTTATTTACGGCCTCGGCATGGGAATTGCTATAAGCAACATCTTTAAGGGCGCGGATTTTAGGAATGGCGATGGTATCCAGGTTGCTTAAAAATTCATCTACGGTGACGTTGTTGTTTTCCGAACCGCCATCAACTATTAAATTTATAGTTTCTATGGTGGGGTGATGAGTGATAGCCGTCTTGAGCGCCTGTCTGAAGGTATCGACCCGTATTTGGGCCGAAAGTTTGGTATTGATAGCCCAGGATAAAACCATTCTCGAAAAATTATCAACTATCAGGTAAATGTAATGTAAAGTGCCATCATCTGTTTTGTGCAGGGTTACATCGGCATGCCAGTATTGGTTAGGTGCAGTGGCGCTGATGCTACCGGTATAATGTTTAATACTTTTAGGCTTGAGCCGGCTGATAGCCAGCAACCCTGCATATTTATACCAGGTACTGAGTGACATGGAAACGATTTTATTGCGCAGGGCATGGTAATAAAGTGAAACCAAAGGCCAATAAAAAAACTTTTCATCTTTCAATAAGCCGCTCATAGCATCGGTTTCGGATGTAGAAATTTGTTGTGGGTGTACTTTACGGCAAAGGTTAACCAGTGAGCCGGAACAACGTACCCGGACAGAAGTAATCCAGTTGCGCAGGGTGGAGGTAGCTACCCCGATTATTTTAGCGCATTTATCTGCCGGAATAACATCCTGAATTCTTTGCACGGTTTCAACAATCTGGTCTTTACAGGCATGAATGGTTTTGTGGAAGTTCTTAGCCCCGGAAAATATCCGGCGCATAGTAACGGATAATCGCAGATAGCCCTGAATAACCTTACGATCCAGCTTCTGACTGTTCATTTGCTTACATGCATCGATAACCTCACCCGAAATATTGATGAGTTCATTGCCGAAATGTTGTTTTACATCAAAATGATTTCGGTAACGGCTGATTTGGGAGGGATGCAGTTGCTGGCTGTAGCCATCGGGTAAAGCATGCATGTAAACCAGAAATTTAACGGTGGTGCAAATTTTTCTTCTGGGAATAATGAGGGGATGCATAGCAGGTTTTATATCAAAGATATAAAAGCGGTAAGCTAGAATTAAGGAAAGTGTGCGCTTTGAAGCGACTCTCGTTAATCAATAAGCGTTTTATAAATTGCACTAAACATTGGAAATATGCACGCCTTATGCTTAAACCCGCATTGCAGTTCGACAGCAATATGATAGCGAGCGTAAATCGAGCGTTAATAAAATGGCAACGCTGAAATTAAATTGCGGCGGAGATTCCGGAAAAAGGTTCATAACCCTTCCTGTCCGAAACCTTTTACGTTAAAGGCACTCATTTTGCAAGAGCTGATGCCAAATTAATTATCTCTGAAATGCGCTTTTTATTTATCGAATAATAAATCTTTTGACCATCTCGTTTCGCATTTACGACATTAGCTCTTCTTAGAATGGCAAGCTGTGAGGACGTTACCGACTGCTCAATTTTCAATTTGCCATATATTTCCGATACCTTAAGTTCGCCGCTTCGTTCAATCAGTTCAAGCAATTTCTGGCGCATTGGATTTGAAATTGCCCTCAAGCTAAGCTCAGCCCTTTTGATAACATCCATGTTCACCACAACTTTTTCTTTATTGTCTGAAATTGACACTATTAATTTATCCTTTGCGGAATGTATTGATTTCTTTTCCATAATAAAATTACTATTCATGGTAAACTTATTCATTTCAGACTAAAAAAAGCAATCACCTTCTATTTTTATTCACTGACCCGCCTGATTGAGCGAAGATTTTACTTACAGCGTTAGCGCTGAACCAATAAATTAATGACATTTTTTTCTCGCAATTAGAAGCAATTGGTTTGTAAAGTGGAATAATATATGCGGTTTTCAGCGAAATATTTTTTGTTGTTTTAGATGCCTAAATTCACGCTATGCGCTATTCTTAAGAGCTTTCATTATTCGAAAAGAAAAAGTAAAGAAAGAGGTAATAAGCAATGATAAATTGCGGCTTAACGTACACCAAATATTTTTCTTGGTTTTGTGGTTAATATAAATGTTTATATTTGAATTGTATAACTAAAAACAAAACAACCATGGCATGGACGAAAATGGATAGCTTTAAAGTTGATATGACGGGCAAGTATGTTCGGTTTAGAACGAGCTACAATGCTACCAATCTATCTTCTTTAGCTAAACTAAATAATAGCAAAAGCTCCCAAATTCCCATAGCTGCAGGTGCCGTTGGGGTAATCATTGAAGTTCGTGGAGGTACTATTTGGATAGGGTTGAGTAGAGACCTTAAATCAGCCCCTGGGCGAGGTCTTGGTAAAGACGAATATGCAGCCATAGTCGACTATAACATTGGAAATATCGGGTATCTTGAAATAGATATTTAAGTGATAGCAGTAAACGGCAGTAGCCAATTCACACTAAAAGCATAGGTCCATAATTGATTTGAGATGGGAAAGTTAATATTCGTAAAGCACCTTTTGAGGAAAGTGCTCGATTTTAATTCGGCTAAAATACGCAAAACGGAATTGTATATCGCAAAATACTGATCAATGATTTACGCAAATTTGCCTAATATCGTTTTTCTTTATATGTTCGTGGAGTCGTTCACTAATGCGATAATTTAAATAGCAATCCCTGACCGGAATATTAAAAATAGGCGCGTTTTTTGATCGCTCACATTTTACTTATGCGCAAAACCATCTTTACGGAAAGGGCCACGGATGGCTTTCATTTCAACCACTGCATAAGCTTTTTGAGGACTATATCAGAAAACACTATCAATGTTCGCTTGATTATTAAGTCGTTTATGCTGCCTGGTATCAAGGCCTGTTCACATCGTCAAATTCTGACGAAAAAAAATTAAAACTGGATAGAAGCAGGCGCCACGACCTTATACATGCCGGTATAGACACTAAATTTCTGCCTATGTTGCAAAGCATGGGTGAAAGGAGAATAGATGTGGCTATGGTAGAGAAACCTGGCACTGCGCGATTTTGAATTTCGTATATCGTGTTTTTGGAACTCAACTTTACTCCAAAGCATAAAAAAGCCGCTCCCGTAATCAGGAGCGGCTTTAATTCTTTTTGACAAGTACTTAGTCCGCCTTTACTATGCGCACTACTTTTCTTATATCGCCTTGCGTCACTTCAACAAAATAAACACCGGCGGCAAGCTTATCGCCTAACTCGAAGTTTGTGTTTGACTGCACGTCATTAAATTCATTTATCATTTGCCCGGCTACATTAAACATTCTCATATCAATGTGTTCGCTTCTTTGGGTTTGAATAAATAAATGGAACTGATCTGAGAACGGATTCGGGTAAATTAATAATTCAAATCCTGAGTTGGCTACAGCACCAACTCCCGATGTAAGCTGGTCCAGGTCTTTTTCGCCAGAACAACTTTCACCGCATCCGCCTAACTGGTCGCCGGAGCAGGAAGACAACCATGAAGCACATTGATTTGCCGAACATACGCAACTACTGTTATTATGGCAGAAGTTGAAATTACATCCATTTTGCGGATTAGTAACGCAATAATTTACCGAGCATGTTGCACTGCATCCGCTACTATTTTCAACTGTGCATACGCAGGTGTATGACCCGGTAGCAGTTGGAGTGAAGACCGGATTTGAACATCTGTTGTTGCTTAAACAACCGCCCGACCATGAATATGTAAAGCCTGAACCACCGGTGCAGGTTGCGCCACAAGTACAGTTTTGCGGCCCATATCCCAAATAAATATTAGTAGGCACGCCGCCGGTATATGTGTTATTGCATGGAGTACAAGCAATGGTACAAACTGGTTTGGTTCCCGTTGATGTTATCGTTTCAGCGCATGTAACTGAACTACAGTTGTCGCTGGCGGTCAAAGTATAAGTACCGGCGCCCAGGCCCGTTACCGATGCCGTTGTTCCGACCACACTGCCCGATGAGTTTTTCCATGAATATTTAACAGTGCCGTTTGAGCTGGTAATTGACCCCGCAGTTACTGAACCATTATCATTGCCGCATGTTGCATTTACCTCCGAGCAACTACCCATTACAAGGGCAGCAGGCGCTGTAATTGTTTCCGAACAGGTTAAAGTAGTACAGTTGTCTTTTACGGTAAGGGAGTAAGTTCCCGCAGCAAGGCCGGTTACCGTTGCAATGGTGCCAACCGTGGCGCCCGATGCATTTTTCCATGAATAGGTAACCGTTCCGCTGTTACCGGTTATTGTTCCGGCTGTTACGGAGCCTGTAGTATTGCTGCCACTGCAACTTGGGCTACAGGTAGGGTTGGTTGCAGAACAGGCTCCCATAGTCATTGCCGCTGGTGCGGTAATTGTTTCGGTGCAGGTTACGGTAGTGCAGTTGTCGTGAGCAGTTAGTTTATAAGTTCCCGCAGCAAGGCTGCTAACGCTTGCACTAGCTCCAACCACAGTACCTGTGCTGTTAGCCCAGCTATATAATACCGTTCCGTTTGCATTGGCAATGGTGCCAGCGGTTGCTGAGCCGGTTCCTGAATGGCAGGTAGCATTTGTTGAAGAACAAGCACCCATAGTCATAGATACCGGTGCAGTAATTGTTTCAGTGCAGGTTACCGTAGTGCAATTATCATGTGCGGTCAGTTTATAAGTACCGGCAGGCAGGCTACCCACACTTGCCGTAGTTCCGACAGATGTATTTGAAGCGTTGGTCCAGCTATAAGATACCGCGCCGTTAGCGTTTGAAACAGTTCCTGCTGTTACGGAACCCGT